>CAIZQW010000253.1 GCA_903935195.1 uncultured bacterium | reverse complement strand
CTACACATAGAGGCACACTCTTTCCCTACACGACGCTCTTCCGATCTCACCAGCCTTGGTGACGGCACCAAAAGCACCGGAAGGAATAAAAAGGAGTACAGATATGAGTAACATACGTTCAGCGTTTTATAGTGTTGTCGCAAGTCTTTTTTTTGCGAGTGCAACAGGCCTGATGGCTCAAGAGGCTGTTCCAATCATCAATACGGAAAAGCCTAAAGAGAGTGCAACGGTACTTCCCGTTCAAAATACTTCCACACCAGCACAGCCCATGAAGGCACTTGGAGTGGACGAGCCGATCTCCTTGAGCTTTGAGAATACCCCCCTTCAAGATGTGATCAAGGCGTTCCGTGACACGACCGGGGCTAACATTGTGACAACAGGAACCAACCTGAACTCGCTTGCTGTGAGCATGCGTCTGGATAATATCCCTTGGAAGCAGGGTTTGGATTCTATCTTGGCGCCTCATGAACTGGAGGCTGTTGAGCGGCCCGCGGGGAGTGGTATTTTCGTCATCAAGACCAAGTCAACCGTGATCCCCAAGTTTACAAAGGCCTTTAAACTCTCCTTTGCTCGCGCCCAGGATGTGGCGATGCTCTTCAAGACAACCTTTGATCTCGCAATGCCGACTGCCACGGCGCCTGCCCCTGTCGGTACAGGCATCAATGGAACAGTCTCCTCTTTCCCGTCAGCCAACACGGTGATCGTGACCGCCAGTCAGCAACAGCTGGATGAGTGCGAGAAAGTGCTCGCTCAAATTGATGTGCAGCGTCCACAGGTCTATATTGAGGCTCGGTTTATGGAGCTCTCTGCGAATGCGAGCCGCAAACTGGGATTGAGGTGGGATAACCTCGGAGGAGAAGGGTGGGGCGTTCGTTTTGGGCCAGCAGGATATGGCGATACCTATACCCGTACACGTACGAGCGATAGCGGAAACACCTCAAGCCTTCAGGATGATAATGACAATGGCACGGCCGATTTAGTCTCGAAGAATTTGAACACGGCCGCAACAGCCTTGAACAAAGTCAGGGACCAGGGATTCAATGGTTCACTCTCCGCAGATGCCTTCCGTCTCGCGATGAATGCTTTTGACCAGTTGGACGATGTTGCTGTCTTCTCAAATCCGCGTGTGATCGTGGCCAATGAAGAGCAGGCAACGATTGACATGACCATAAAGGAACCCAATCTCACCATCCGCTCAACCCGTACAGGTGTCAACCAGGATCAGTTGGACATTACGGCTGAACTGCAAGTGATCCCTGGCAAGAATGAACTCTTTGTGGGTGAGGCCTTCTTTAGTTATGGCATCTCTCTAAAGGTAACACCTCGCGTCAGCCCCACTGGCCTGATCACTATGGTGATTGAGCCTGCGATCAGCACCAAGATTAAAGACTATGAGATTACCACGGACAAGAGTGTTCCCCTTCCTCGGTACCCGATCATTGAAATGAAGCGCATCAACACGACCTTCACCATGAACGACGGGTATACCGCAGTCATTGGTGGTTTAACAAAGACCCAAGAGGAGTCGGTTGATAGTGGAATACCTTATCTTCGCAAGATTCCGTTGCTCGGACAGTATCTCTTCGGCTGGAAGAGTCGCGAAAAGGTTCAGAAAGAGATTGTGATCTTTGTGACGGTTGGCTTGACTGATCCATCCACAATGAAGCGTGATGCAGGCCTGCCCAAGAATGCAGTTTTGGGACGTGAGTATCTCACAGGTGCGCGTAAGGAACCCGGCGACCGTACCAGATACGAACTGATGAGCTTGAGCATGGACCGTGTTGATAAAAAACAAAAGGATGAAAAAGCGCCTGATCAGCCTGCTGAAACACCTGCACCTGTTCGCGTAACAGAACCCGCACCAGAAGTCGCTCCAGCGCCCGTAGCGCCAGCAGTTAACCCACCCGCTGAGCCCATCGCTCCTACGACAGTTGTGCCGGCAGTTAAGCCATCCCCAGAGCCCAGTGCTCCAGTGCCAGCTGAACCAGTAGTTAAAGCACCTGCTGAGCCCGTAGCTCCAGTGCCGTCTAAACTTCCAACGCCGGCAACGCCCGTAGCGCCACCTCCTGTTGAGCCCGCAATGAAGCCCTCAACGGAGCCTGTCGCTCCAGTGCCAGTTGAGCCAACAGAGCCATCTCCAGCAGCGCCAGCTTTGCCAGCCTCCACCGAGCCAGCAACTCCAGTGCTCGCTAAACCTGTAGTACCCCCAGCCCCAGTACCCGAGCTCTTGCAGTAGCGTGGGTGACGTGAAGGAGAATTTCAAAAACTCTCCTTTTATTCGTTTCTCCATCAACCTTTTAACGTTGGGAGTTTGCCATGAACAGAAAATTTTTTCTAATCCTCGCGGGGATGATGTCCAGTGTCACCCTGCTACAAGCTGCTACGAATTATGTAGCGACTACAGGCAATGATACCAATAGCGGTAGCTTTGCCAGTCCTTTTCTAACCATCCAGAAGGCTGTCGATGTCGCTCCGACGGGCAGTGTTATCTGGGTCGGTCCGGGAACCTATTCAAGCGGGCAGAACAGTAGCATACCTGCCGCGGGGAAGTCACGCCTGGTCATCACGAAAAACGTCACCGTGCGAAGTCTGCAAGGTGCCCAACAAACTATTATTCTTGGACAAAAGAATACAGAGTCGATCCCTTACGGGGTTAACAGTGTGCGCTGTGTCTTCATGACAGAGGGTGTACTGGATGGTTTTACCTTGAAGACTGGATATACTGACACAACCCAGTCCAACGGTAATATGGATAATCCAATCATCAATGGCGGTGGTGTTTGTGTGCCGGCAGGGTATACAAACCCTGTGATTAACAACTGTATTATCACTGGTTGTAGTGCCTATCGTGGGGCAGCAGCCTATCACGGCACGCTGAACAACTGTACGTTGGTGAGCAATAAGTCAGCCGCCGTGAACGGTGGGGGCTGCGTTTGGGGTGCCACGGTAAACAATTCGATTGTGAGGTTCAATGACCCAGATGATTTCTCTGTTGATGCGTTAACAACAGACACTTCGCTGTTCTCCTACTGTTGCCTGCCCTCTCTTCCGGGAAACAACCATACTAATCTCGTTCGTAATGTTGCTGGTAACATCACAGACGATCCAGTGTTCCAGACAGGAACATTCATTCCGGCACGTGGTTCTCCTTGCATTAACAAAGGTTCAAACGCCTATAGCAATGGCACGTTGGATGCCGCAGGCCTTGCCCGTGTGCAGAATAGTATTGTGGATATCGGTGCGTATGAAGTAAGCTTTTTGCCCTATATCTTAACCGTGGTTAATGGGCAAGGAAGTGGAACCTATACAAATGGCGACATCGTCTCCATCTCGACCAGTAACACGCTCTCGCAATGGGTGACCTTTACTGGCTGGACTGGGGATACGAATACAATCGCTGATATCACAGCTTCCGCGACGACAATTACGATGCCTGCACGTGCAACGACGGTGACAGCAAATTATGTGGTTGGCTCTCCCATAGATGGAATCATCAGCGAGGCACTTGAAATTCCTCTGCCCATCGCGACCTCGAATGTGACCGTCTTCTCTGTCAATCCAGCTGTTCCCTCTGTGACGCTGGGTGGAATTGCGGATGGCAACGTTGCCTCCTTTGCAACGGTTTACACAAACGCAGGTACCGTCACCTTCTCATGGAATGTAAGTTCTGAGGCGGACTGTGACTTCTTGAGTTTCTATGTGGATGGAGCTCTGCAGACCCGAATTTCGGGCGAGGTCTCGGGCGTGGTGACGCAATTTGTTGCAGGAATAGGTGCTCATGCCTTAAAGTGGGAATACAGCAAGGACGCATCCGAATGGACGGGTGCTGATCAGGGCAAGGTTGGTCCCATCCTCTGGATCCCAAATGATCTCTCCAGTGAACTAGGTGTAGCGGGACCGCTACCGCCTCCCTCCTTCCCACTCGGTCAACCCGGAGAGAAGTTACCCTTCCCGTATGGCTTCCAGGCGTGTTACTTAGATTCGTCAGCCCCCACAGGAGCTGTCAGCGGTAGTGCCGTTAAATTGGGTGGACTTCTGAATGGTGTTCCGTTGGTTCCCGATTCCCAAGCGACTGGCGTAGAAGTGGTTCTCAATGGTGCGGCAACGTTAGCCTTCCGAGTCAAAACTGGATGCCAGTCTGACGATAAGATCGTGTGTAGTGTAGATGGCACACAGCAATTTTCTATGTTCGGCAACAAGAATGCGGACTGGACAAACGTGGTGATTACGGTGGCAGGAACTTCCGCCCATGTGGTTCGCTGGAGCTACATTAAGAGTTCAGGGGGCTTGGGTTTGCAAGATGCCGTCTGGATTGATAATGTCACGTGGACGCGTCAGACCTGCACGTTGACGGTTCAAGATGGTTCAGGAAGTGGACCCTACTTTGTTGGCGACACAGCGACCATTGTCGCGACAAATGTGACAGCCTCGCAAGTCTTTGAAAAGTGGACAGGGGATGTTGCGCAGGTGGCTAATGTCAACAGTATGACCACCACAGTCTACATGGCCTCTGATACCGTGGTCTCTGCTAACTATAAAGTGATGTATGCCCTGTCCGTCACAGCAGGAACAGGCAGTGGAAATTATTTTGGGGGTCAGACAGTCTCGGTGGCTGCCATCGTTCCCACGGGCATGGTCTTTTTTGCATGGAGCGGGGACACGGAGTATTTGGCCGATCCGAATAGTACGAACACGACCTTCTTGATGCCGGAACGGGTTGTGGCAATCACCGCGATCTTCGAGGTCGAGCCCTATCGGGTCTCAGTAGTCAACGGGTGGGATGCTGGCTCGCTACCGAATGCGGCCCATGAAGGTTATGGTGATGCCCAAGGTTCCTATCCCCCTGGCGCTGCTGTGAGAATTGTCGCGAACCCGGCTCCGCTTTGGAAGAAGTTTAATGGGTGGACAGCCTTGCCAGCCGTGACTAATAATGATCCGACTGCAGAAGTCACTTGGTTTGTCATGCCTTCCAATAGCGTGGCGATAACAGCGAACTATATTGACCAGACGGCTGAGGAAAAATTAGCTGGAGCTTTAACCATCCGCGGCCAACCTTTAATGGTCTCAGCTGTTTCAACCAATGGTGTTGTAGCTCTTTCGTCTGGTGGTGTGCGGTACAATGATCCTGTTGTAAAATTTGGCGGACCAACTGTAGGCCCAAGCCAGAGTGTCTCGCTCACAATCACGAACTTTTTGGGAGATGGCACACTCCTCTTCTGGTGGCGCGGTGATACGGAGGCTGACGCGGACGGCATCGCGGTGCTCTATAATGGGACGAATAACGCGACCCCCACCTATTCTGAAAAAGTCACCAACACGGTTGATTCTACGACTTGGTACTTGAACGCTTTCACGATTCCAAGTGCTACAAACATTACATTGCGGTATTCGCGTGATGCATCTTATATGGTTCATGAGAACTTCATGCTGATGGATCGCCTGACGTGGCTTCCGAAGCCGATGAAAGATGCGCTGGAAATGCGTACCCTCCCGAATGTTAACCAGGAGTTCGATCCCTGTTTCAACGGTCATCCCAAGCAAGCGACAGGGCTTCATACCTTCTCAGGAGAAGATGGGGGTGTCAAGTGGGATACGACCGAGAGTGCGATCAAAATTGGCAACTTTGGGTATGTGACCAATAACCAGCTTTCGCAAGTGGGCTTTGCCTTCAACAGCTATAGTGTTAAACCTGCAGGTGGCATCTTGATCTGGGAGTGGAAGACAGAGAGCGAATCGAAATATGATCGCCTTGAGCTCTTATTGAATCTGATGCCCACCAATTGGATCAGTGGTAAGAATACGGGGTGGGTCACAAATACCTTTGTTCTTAAAAAAGCGTATACGCGCCCGAGTGAGTCACCAATCTCTGATACAGAAGTGACCTGGCCTGTTTTCGGCTTCCGGTATACTAAGGATTATGATCAGAGCTTCTTCGAAGATGCTGGCTGGGTTCGTGCTGGAAAGTGGTACCCCACTTACGATGTCACTGTCGTAAATGGAACTAATACTGTTTTGACCCTGCCGAATCCTTTACTCAACTCCAATGCGGATGTGTTGGCCGAGATTGCCAACGGGGTGATTCCCGCAGGCACGGAGATGAGAATTCAGGCTTTAGTCCCGCTTGGGAATGTATTTACTGGCTGGGCGGGTAATTTTGGGGGGAGTGGCCTAGCGGCTGGTGATCCAGACCAAATTATCACGAATTTGGAACAACATATCAGCATCACAGCAACCTACATCGCCTCCACAAATAGTCCTTCTCCTTCTCCATCCCCGGCCCCTCAGATCATGAATTTCATGATCAGCGATACGCCTGCGCCAAGTTATTCAGGCATGTTCGCCGCCGCACCGTCGCCTGATCAAGTTCCCTCTAAGACAGTGACGATGACCTTCGAAGGCGCCTCGCTGCTAGGGGTCTCGGTGGAGTGGAGTCCCTCACTTGCTGAGCAGAACTGGGTGAAACTACCGATCACGGCAACTCAGGAGCTGGCAAGTCTACCCGATGGTCGTAAGCTGTGGGAATTAAAGGCAAGCGACCCATCGGCTTCGCCTCAGGGCTTCTTCCGATTGAAGCAAACAGAATAACCCACCGTTCGCCAAGCAGGAACAAATTGACTAGGAACTTTCGAGAGGAATATTGGAATGCTGGAATAGTGGAAGAAGTCGTTATTGGGAGGGACGAGCGTCTGCTCGTCCAAGGAACGCAGACGCGTGCCCCTCATGGAGTTGCTATTCCTTTTTTCCATCATTCCAAATTTCCAATATTCCAGTGAAGTAATAAAAAAGGGGTTTTAAATATGGCAGGAATAGATCGTTTTCTGATGAAACTGGTCTCCATGACCGGAAGTGACTTGCACTTGTACGCAAAGCGTGTGCCTCATGTCCGTGTTCACGGTGCCATACAAGCCCTTGAAGGAGAACCGGTGGTCAGTAGCGATCAGGTTCTCGGGTTACTGAAAGAGATTATGCCGCCCAAAAACTTTGAAGAGTTGGGGCAGACAAAAGATACTGACTGCGCGTACAGTATCGAAGGCGTCGCACGCTTTCGTGTCAACGGTTTTAGGGATATGCATGGATATGGGACGGTCATTCGTGTGATCCCCGATAAGATCCCCACGTTTGAACAACTTGCGTTACCCAACGTCTGTAAGGACTTCTGCATGTTGTCCAAGGGCTTGGTCGTGGTCACAGGTCCGACAGGCTCTGGAAAATCAACCACGCTCTCTGCGATGATTGACTACATTAATCGCAACCGTAACGAACATATTATTACGATTGAAGATCCGATTGAATTCGTTCATACCCCGATGAAGTGTGCCCTCAATCAGCGCGAGGTTCATCGTGACACACAAAGCTTTGCGCGTGCCTTGCGTGCAGCCTTGCGTGAAGACCCTGACATTGTGCTCGTCGGCGAAATTCGTGACTTGGAAACCATGGAAATCGCGATTGAAACAGCAGAAACGGGACACGTGGTCTTTGCGACATTGCACACAAACAGTGCGGTGGCAACGGTTGAACGTATCATTGATAAATTTCCAGCCAACCGCCAGAATCAGATCCGTGCCATGTTGGCCGACTCCTTGAAGGGTGTGGTTGCTCAGACGCTCTGTCGTAAGACGGCAGGGGGTCGTGTTGCGGCCTTCGAAGTGCTCGTGGTCAACAGTCCTGTGGCGGCGCTCATTCGTGAAGCCAAGACACACATGTTGCCCTCGATCATTCAGACCAGCAAGAACATTGGCATGCAGAACTTCTGTGATGAGCTGACACGCTTAACATTGCAAAAACTGATTACCCCAGAAGAGGCCTTTATTAAGGCTGTTGATAAGGCCGAGATTGAAACAAAGTTCAAACTCGCCGGCATCACGTGGAAGCGCGAGTACTAGAAAAGCTCGCCGCCTGAGGCGGCGCAGTGGCAGTCGGCAGTACCAGTTGGCAGTTATTCCCAGGGAAATAAACGAATGAATACCTGTATCGCACGAAGCCACTAAGCCACCAAGAAGAGAAACACTTTAATTTTTGAGTTTCTTTTATTCGTGCCTACCCACCGTAGTCGTATTCGCGAAGGTGGGTGGTTCGTGCTATTCGGATGCTAGAACATTTTAATTAATGTGAAGTCTCTCACAGAGACACAGAGGGCACAGAGAAGTATATATCCCGAATGAATGATAAAGACCTTCTATGTTGTGCTGTTCCACAACGGGTTGAGACTTCTGTCTATTAGAAAGGCTTATCTATTTATTAGAACAACCGTCTGGAATTTTTCTCCTCCGTGAGCTCTGTGGGCTCTGTGAGAAATAACGGTTACACCTACAAAAACAGGATTACAGTAGACATTGTCTGGGGTAGCAAGAGTGACACAAAGGCTTCATTGTTGGCTGTATTTTCATCAGGTTTATCCGAAGTAGTGATTACTGCGCGATTTGTTGCCCAATGGCTTTTTGCTGTCCAGATGACCGTCTCTACATGGAGCGTCGCGCACTGTCCGTCCTGAAGGAGCGGGAGCGACCAGTGATTAGTCGTCAGAACGCCATGTGTGGCGCTACTTCCTTTGATAAGGAATCCCTCAGCCCACTCCAGGTCCACCGACACGTTGCGAGCGGCGTAGGGACCTGCATTTGTCAGAATCACATCCATCCAAAATCCGTTTAAAGCCTGTTCTCGTGAGGGCTGATTAGTTGGAATGCGCCATGAGAGCCCGAGGTCAGCAGGAAAAGTCAGCCCTGGGATTGTATTCGTCAGCCAGTCCAAACGCTGGGAGACCCGCGAGCAGATCAAGAAACAGGGGGCGGGAGACTCGTTGGTAGATACCCATGTCCATGTCGCTGTTTCTGAGTTGGTGTAGTAAAGCCCGGCGCAGTCATAGAGCGAAGCATTGAAGGGTGTGGCTGGGTTTGTGGCGTAGGTAAAGGTGGCTGGATGGACGGCGTAGTTGACCATCGCGACCTTCCAGCCACTGCCTGTCTTGATAAAGCCTGGACCTCCACTGTCGCCAATCGTGAGCATACACTCATCAGGGTCGTTGTTGTTATCAAACTCCGCGATAGAGTAGAGCCCCTCTGGCGTCGCATCAAAGAAGTGGTTGATACCCCATCTCCTTGTTCCCCAAGTTGTAGCATTAACGTTTGTACCAGACCACATCCAACCATTCGTCAAGCTGCCCGAAGTGACCATTGTTCCTCGCTCAGAACCGCACCCTTGCAAAACCACTAAAGCATTTGTGTCAACGGCACTCTCGATGTTGAGAAGGGCGATGTGTTCGCGATTCGTGATGGGTGGAGTAAAAAAGTAAAGGGCGAGGTCACTGCCGTTTGTGGTCAGTTTAGAGGTGAGTTGGTGTGTCCCTTCAAGAAAAAAGGTGTCATTCGTTCTGATCTCCCAAATATGTTCTGCTGTTAGTAGAACATTCGAATGAATGATCGTTCCAAGAAAATTGGAACGGTTAAGAGAACCGCCTGTGGCAGCAATCATGACCGTTTGCTGCCAGCCGCTCTGCGCCAGTGTACCGGTTGGCGCCTGCTGATGGACGTCCACGTTATTTGTAATGCAATAGACGAGAGCCTCTGCGCGTGGCGCGAACAGCGCGAGGAGAAGCACAAGATACATCACATTCAATGGGTATAAGCGCTGTTTCATGAGGTTTTTAACTTTTTTGATTATCCCATGCCTCCCTCATCAGGTCAAGTGTGCTCTTCGACCCCTCGCAGACCTCGCGCGCCCAGAAAATAGTATTGCACTTTTTTTAGGTTTTTGTTATATTGTCTACAGTCTTACTGGACAAATAAGACTGATGCGAAACAGGAGTAGCTAGTCATGAAGAACATCGATACAGATAATGCACGCTCCATCGGACATACGCCACAAGGCTGGTGTCTCAAAGATAGACAGGTGCGGCGTCTTAACCGAAGGGGTTTTACGCTGATCGAAGTACTGTTTGCCTCGTCCATTTCACTACTCCTGTTGCTGAGTCTTCTCGAAACGATGTCTGGCGCTAGGCGGATGGCAGCGAATGTCAAGTGGCGCTTGGCTGCAGATGCTTTGGCTTTTGATACGGCATGGGCCTATTTCAATGAGCAGACCGCGTGGTTTGATGCGAATTTTTCAGAAGCACAAGCCAAATGGGAGACGGTGCCTGTGGAGCGGACTTCGGTATGGTTTGAAAATAAACCTGCCTCTCTTTTCTGGTCTGTCACGCCACTTGGCGTGCCCACCACAAACTGGATCATTCGGACGAATGTGCAGTGGCCGCTGCCCAACGGTGGCTATGCCAGGTTGCCGAAGGATTATGTGATCGAACGAAGTAGGATTGACAGAAACCTATTCAGAGCAACAAAATGAAACACTCCTTAAAACTTGAAGCCCAAAGGTGTCTGGGACGAGATAGGCGCGGTTTCACTTTACCTGAAGTGATGATTTCAACCGCGTTGGCACTCGTCATCACGTCCCAGGTTGTCATGGCGGTGATCTCCTCCCAGCGGATGCTCGAGGTGACCTTCGCAGACATGGAGTTGTCGCTTCAGTCGCGAGCACTGCGCGAAAAACTCTTATACAACGTCAACGAAGACGGGGGACTGATGAATGTCTCTCAGAGTGAATTGTTGCTCGTGAACGGCAATAATAATAAGGGAGATGGCATTAGTTTTAAGCCCAAAAAAGGCAAGAAGAACCGAATCGTCTTGGGGAGCAATAAGAAGTTAGATGCTGATCTGAACCGGAAGGAGAAATGGCTGGGCGGTGGTACGATGCTGTTTCAAGGGACGAATGTTTTTGGTTTGTACATGACAAACGGCACGATAGAGGTCAATCTGGATGTGGTCATTCCCATCTCAAATCGCCGATATGAGCAGCGAAATATCGTCAAAGCTCAAATTATGAATGAATAAGAGAGGAGGCGTTATGCAGAAGAAATCCTCACAAAAAGGTTTTATATTACCAGTCGTGGTGTGTTTCATTGTGGCGGTGAGTGTCATTGCGGGCGGGGTCTTCAACTACGCGTTGTATGGCACCCGGACGGCCGCGGTCTACACGACAGCATCCCAATGCCGGCTTGCGGCGCAGACAGCGCTGGATCGCACCAAGGCTGATATCCTCAATCAGTTTAAAGGATATCACGGTGCATACCCAGCAACGTTGACTGTTCTCACTTGGTTTGACACCTATACGGCGCAGAGCATTGGATCCAAAGGATACGTCTGCACGTTGATGCAGAATGCGGATTTGAATGGGGCGAAGGTGTGGGTCTCCATCGAAGGTCTCTACCGTTCCCTTCCAGGGGATGCCATACAATGTGCACGTGTCACGTTGCGGGCAAAAGCATCCCAAGAGACCCCTGTGGGGACTGCAGTCTCGAAGACCATCGAAGAGACCGTCGAATATGCGCTCCGACGGTCAACCGTTTTTGACTATGCCTACTTCGTCAACAACTATGGATGGTTTCAGGGTGCTGGAGCTACAGCGAACGGGGATATCAGGGCGAACGGGGATATGTCCTTGGATGGCTTGTCATGGATCAACGGGTTTGCTTTTGCAGCGCCCAATACGGAGCTGAATGCCCCGGGCGTGATTACCGTAACCGGCACAGGCAAAACACGTTTCATGGCGCAGGCTGATTATTGGGCAAGCGTCAGTACACAGGCTCGGCCGACCAGCCCACCGTCAACTGAGGCATCCCCCTGGGCCATGGGATATGAGGCAAATGGCAAGCTGCTCTCCCATCAAGAGACGTTGGAGATGCCCTTCTTGGGCGATCTGGAAGGGTATCGCACGTTGGCCAGCAATATGGGCGGTACGATCAAGCAAAATGGAAAGACGCTTGTGGAAGGATCCTATAGCGGGGCTGGACCTTCGGGCTTGGTCGCTGGGGCCGACAAAGGGTGTCTTGTGCTGGACGGAACGGTCAAGCCCATTGAGATTTCTGGGCCCGTGGTGGTTGATGGTGACGTTATTATCAAAGGGACGGTCAAGGGGCAAGGCGTGATCTACGCGGGGCGCAATGTCCATATTGTTGGTGATGTGACATATGGTGATGCTCCCGCATGGCCGAAACCCGACACCAAACCGGATCAGACCGTCAAAAGCAATGCGGGAAAGGATATGCTGGGTCTGGTTGCGAAAGGAAACATTGTGCTGGGCAACTATACGGATTCGGCGTGGTTGACTGCTACAAAGCCCTACATTACGCCACCCTTCGTAAAAGCGTATGACTGTGACATCACCGATTCATCAATCGGTTACGACTCCACGTTCAATGGGGACTATACCGCCCTCGACAGCGGAAACAAAGTTAAATATGTCTACAATTCAAAGACAAAAAAATACGACCCGAGCGGTACGACAGCTCGGAAATATTACGAGAGTATGGTGGGCGACCAGAAGGTGAAAGACGCGATTCAAGCGACGGCGATCACGCGGGTGGATGCGGTGCTTTTTAACAATCATGCGGTCATGGGGAAGGTGGGACAATGCCAATTTAACGGTGCCCTCGTGAGCCGAGACGAGGGAATTATCTATACGACGTCTGTGAAATTCAACTGGGACATCCGTCTGGGCGCACGCAGTCCGGACGGGTTAAACTTCTTCATTTTCTTGCCGATGTCTGTGGCGACTCCCCGTGTGGTCGAATGGCAGGAGGTTCTTTAATGCGGACAACATTCTGCTTTTGTGTGGCGCTGTCCTTTCTCTTATCAGGCAGGGTGTTTGCACTGAAAGAAGCTACGGAGTCTGCAGACATGGTAGTGATCGACAAGGTTTCGAGTGACACACGCGCAATAGGCCTGAAACGTGGTCGCGAAATGGAGGGTGCTAGGCGCGCAGAGGCTGAAAAGAAAATGGAGACCTTGCGCAATATTCCCCCCGAGAGGGTTCAGGACTGGATTGACGGCAAACTGTCAGGAGAAGAGCTTGAAAAAGTTGTAGCTCTGGCCCAAAAGAAGCCTGTGGAAGTCGAGATGACGATGCCAAGCGAACGCGTGAGTCGCCTCGCGTTGTTAAGCGGTGCAGCGTTTTTCTTGGCCATTCTTTATGGGGTTCAACGTAGACGAGCGCACAAGGCGTCCGTCAAAAAAGGCAATGATCAAGATTTTGGCGACTCCCCAAAGGCCGCCACAGCACATCGGACGTGGACGATAAAAGAGTAAAGCGTTCCATTTTCAAAGGGGAAAAGTATTGACCCAGAAGGGGTGCTACTATAATATGGCTCCCATACTATTCACCGCCCCCCGAACCATGCCCGTTGCCCCTCTATGACTGTTCCTCACTTACTGCGCGCACTCTTTCGTGAACCACGATACCAGCCCTTGCGATATTTGGGGGTAGGCGGATGGAATACAATTTTTGGAGCTTTTGTCTATGCAACCCTCCACTACTTTTTCAATACGCGCAT
>CAIZQW010000252.1 GCA_903935195.1 uncultured bacterium | reverse complement strand
CTCCACTCCACACCCTTCGCTTCGCCATAGCGGCGGCAGACAATAGCATCCGGGTCGTTGATCCAGACACGCCAGTTATAAAACCAGCGGGTCGCAGCCGAATCATAAGAGAACATCTCGCCGCCATGCGAATCGCCGCTGATGCGCATCCCGTCGCAAACGCCCATGGCCGGGCCCAGCAACGCGCCGCAGTGCAGCCAGTACGTATCCTTGCCGAACCCCTTTCTCATCGCCGCCAGCCCGCGGTTGTATGACTCAACCGCTGTCAGTGTCGGATCAAACCGCTTCTTTTCCCAGGCACCCCACAGCATGAAATCGGTCATTACATACCGGAAGCCACGCTCACGCCAGCTGCGCGCCGCGCGTTCCATCTCTGCTTCAGCAGCCGGATTGGACGTATCAAGAAAGGCCAGATGGTTTCCATACATTGAATTTGGTATCGACGCACCATTCCCGACCGCAACCTTACCGTCATCGGACTTACACAGCAGTTCCGGCCGTTCCTGGAAGAGGCGGGACTTCATCGGAACCCAGTAAGGCGGATACCAGACACCCGCCTTGATCCCTGCGCTGTTCATTTGAGCGGCTGAACATTTAAATCCCTTTGACATGGCCAGCGTTTTGTTATCCCAGTCGCCGTAAGCCATCTCGTTGCTGTCATCCACGACCCGCATCGAGGGTGTCCCGCGCGTCCCCAGCAGCTTGGCAATAAGCGTGATATTGGTTTCAACCCCTTTTTCCAAGCCGCTCTTGAACTCATACAGCGACTCCTGCCGCATCCACCCCGCATACCAGCTACACCAGGTTGCAAAGTTTTCAGGCCAGAGCTGTATGCCATTCTCCCGGGCGGCCAGGTCGGCAAAGCGTTCCATCTGGCGGAGCGGATGCCCGCCGCCGGAGAGGAAGAGCGGATCGGCACTGCGCGCGGCACCCGCCGGCAGCACGCACTGGTTGCATTCCCCATACGCCGTGAGCGCAAGACCATTCGTCCCCTGCATCAGCTGAAACTTGTCGAGATTGTGCCGTCCGGCAAGGAACCCCGCAGCGAGCGGCGGACTTTGCAGCGCCACGGTATAGAAACTCTCCATCTTCTTTTCCGGCACCAAACGCACCACATTGCCGCCGGTCCAGGAATTGTTCCCGCTTACAATAACTCTATTCTTCGCCGGATCAGCCTGGCCCTCCAGCTTGCCGGCAAGGATATTAAGACGGTCCAGCTTCAATGGCTGGGTACTGATGTTGTAAACCGTCAAGTCGACACGAACCGACTGCGGATCAACCGAGGCAATCCGCATCTCCCAGTCGAGCGTCTTCTGTTCATCGGCACCCGACAGAACGCAGCTGTCACGGTGTTCGGTAAGCGTAACCTTGTAACGCGTGTCGCTGGTGGAAATCACCTGGCCGTTGGTCAGTATAACCTGCGCGCAGCCGTTGCTCAGCCAGGTCTTACCATCTCTGGCAGAGAACGCCATCAGCCGGGTCTCCGGATTCCAGGTCATCACCCCCGCCTGCCCCGTCACAGCCGCCGCCATACAGGCAACCATGACCATCACTCTTTCTACAATCGTCATATCCTTCATATTATCTCCCTACTGCTACTCCCTCGGTTGTTCCAGTTCCCCCAGAAAAATTCCAGCATTCCCTTATTCCAGTTATTTCGGCTTGATGGTGCGAAGCTCAGGGTGGGTCGTCGCTGCTTCGATGGACTTGATGGCCTCCTGGACCGAGGTGACACGCATGTTGTTCAGCGCGCCCCCTGGGAACTGGCCGTTCTTGACCTCATCATTCAATTGAACGATCAACTCCTTGAGTCCGGGAATCGCGACTTTGGCGGCTGTGCCGTATTTCACGATCTCCTTCATGATCTCACCGGTCCGGCTTTGGCTCCCAT
>CAIZQW010000251.1 GCA_903935195.1 uncultured bacterium | reverse complement strand
GGCTTCGTGCCGCATGCCTCGCGCGAGGTTATCCTGAAGGCGAAGCTCCTGTGCGATCCCTTCCTGTCAGCCAGCGACGGTCCCTGGGCGGGCATGTTCTCCGTGCCGTGTATCGGCCGGACGATCGATTGGTATGTCACACACGTGATCGCGCCCGACGAGCGGGACAAGGTGCGGGTCTTCGACGAACTGGCCGCCAGGGCCGAACCCGGTGCCGGAGGGCTCCGGATTGATCTGCGGGAACCGCCAGCAGTGCCGCTTCATGCCACGCGACAGAACGTGGCCAGAGCCGTGATGGAAGGGGCTGCCCGGCTGTTGAATGGCAAGCTGGAAGAGGCGCGAACCTGTGGCTTTACCTTCGAGCGGGCCGTGATGGTCGGTGGACCTTCACGCAGTCCGGTGTGGCCCGGCATTGTGGCAGAGATCACGGGGCTGGAGGTGACCTCTGCCGACCGTTCAGCCGGCGCGCGCGGTGCCGCGATTCTCGCCGGGATGGGCTGCGGACTGTTCAGGGGTGAAGAGACGTTGCCGACAGGAGGACATCATGAACGAACATGAAGAACAAGCGAAGGACCTTCGCCTTTACGAGCAGGAGCTGAAGGGGTTTCTGCCGGAGCGGATTTTCGATGCGCACGTCCATCTCTTCGATGCCTCGTGCCTCAAGCCGGGGGCAACCTTCCCGCCCCGGTACTGCTATCAGAAGTTCGGCGGTCTCTTCACGGTGGAGCAGTATGAGGCCTGGATGGCCAGGTTGCTGCCGGGGCACGTCGTCCATTTCAACAGCTTCGGCCATCCGGAGGACCCGAGCGATCGAGACGCCGCTGCGGCCTATACCGGCCGTATTTCCGACAACCGGGGACGCTTCGGACTTGCACTTGTCGCGCCCGCGGATCCGGTTGAAACCGTGGTCAAGCGCGTCGTGGACAACCGGCTGGCTGGCTACAAGCCCTATCCCTCCTTTGTGACCGGCAAGCCCGTGGCGGAGGTGACGATCTTTGACATGCTGCCCGAGCCGCTGATGCGGGAGGCGGACGCGCGCGGCTGGGTTGTGATGCTCCACATCCCGCGTCCCGGACGGATAGCCGATCCCGTCAACCAGCAGCAGATGGTCGAACTCTGCAGGCGCTACCCAGGGGCGAAGATCATCTTCGCGCACATCGGCAGGGCCTACTACTTGAACAGCGTGCTCGGCGCGCTTGAGGGGATCGCGGCCTGCCCGAACGCCTATCTCGACACGGCCATGATCAATCACGAGGGCGTGCTGGAATACGCCTTCCGCAACTTTCCGAGGGAGCGCATCCTGTTCGGTGCGGATGCACCCTTCGCGCTGTTACGCGGTAAGTCGGTGGAGATCAACAACCAGTATGCCTATCTGCTGGGCGAAGACTACGCCATGGGCACGGCGATCTACGATGCCGCCCACGCCGTGACCTTCACCACGTTCTTCTACGAACAGCTCCGCGGAATCAAATGTGCCGCCGAACGTGCGTGTCTCTCGCGGGGTGACATTGAAAATGTTTTCTTTAACAATGCGCAGCAACTGCTGAGCGGGTGTGCCCACGACACCAAGAAATAGGTAAGCCACCCGCCAGCAGAGCTGGAATAAACGAGAGGAGTAACTTTATCAACGAATTAAACGAATTGAACGAATTCCAATTAGCTTAATTCGTTTAATTAGTTGAAAAACTCTTCAAGTTATAGG
>CAIZQW010000250.1 GCA_903935195.1 uncultured bacterium | reverse complement strand
TGCTTCGTGTGCTGGAGGAGCGAACCTTCGAGCGCGTGGGGGGCGAAGAGAGCATCAGTGTTGACATCCGCATCATCGCCGCGACCAATCGGGATCTGTCTGAATACGTCAAGCAAGGTAAGTTCAGGGAGGATCTCTTCTTCCGTCTGAATGTCGTGGATATCGTATTGCCGTCCTTGAAGGACCGAGCAGGGGATATCCCGTTGCTGGCGGTCCGCTTCCTGAAGGAGTATGCTGAGCGTAACAGTAAGCACACGCTGGGGCTGACCCCTGAGGCGATGACGCTGTTGTCGCGCTATGTGTGGCCGGGTAATGTGCGTGAACTGCGCAATACGCTTGAAAAGATGGTGGTGCTCTCCCAGTCAGAACTTCTAGATGTCAACGATGTACCCTTGAATATCCGTGAGTCTGTTCAGCACATGAAAAATCATGTGACCGAGTCTGTTTTGGTGGATGGTTCCCTTGCGGACACGGAAAAACAGAAGATTCTGGCTGTCCTCAAAAAGAACCATGAGAATCGGACGCGCGCCGCAGAGGAACTGGGCATCAGTCGCCGAACACTCCATCGGAAGTTGAGAGAGTATGGTGTGAGTGAGAAGGGCGTTACAACTGGTTGATCATCTCGAGAACAATCCGCCCCGTGATGGAGAGACTCTCTGCTGAGAGCTTGTCGAGCGTATCGCCTGGGGTATGCCAAAAGTTGTTTTCCCCTGGCGTATCTCCGTATTGAAAATCAATTAAGTCAACCGCCGGAAAGCCTGCATCCAAGAAGGGTTGATGATCGTCGAGAATCGGTCCGTCAAACAAACCGATATGCGCGCGGTCTCCAGTCGCATCCGCGGCACGTAACGCACAGGCACGCAAGGCGCCTGTCCCATTGTGCGGGAGCTGGATGTGAAGGTTACGATCCCCGATCATATCCATGAGGATCACTGCGACAACCTCTCGTTTCTCCTGCCTTAGCTTTTGGGCCAGATGGCGGCTGCCATGGAGTCCGTCATGAGAGTCAAAGTCAATCTTACACTCTTCGCCATCTAGAAAGGCGAAATGGAGGGTGTGGCGTGGCGTGCCTGAAGCGGCAATAATTCGAGCCAGTTCCAGCAACAACCCTGTGGAGGAGGCGCCGTCATTGGCCCCCTGAAAGGCAGGACTGATGCCGCTCTTGGTGTCAAAGTGAGAGAGGAGGAGGATGGTTTTCCGGGAGCGACCCGGGATGGAGGCTACGACATTATGAAAGGCCTTCTCGCCCAAGGGTGTTTTATCGGTGAACGTCTGAAGGGTGGCATTCGTGAGTCCATTTGCGATCAGCTTTGTTTTTAGCCATTGCGCGGCGCGTTCAGCTCCAGGGGTCATGGCCTCGCGGGGTGTGCAGGCCTGTACAAAAGCTGTGACATTCGAGAGCGCCTGAACCCCATTTTCAGGCTTGAAGACAAGGCGAAGCACCTTGTTTGCTGTTAAAGGTTCTCTCTTGCTGCAACCCAGGAAAAACAAACAGACTGCGAAAAACGGAATACAATATCTCGTGACAGAGTTCATATAGGGGTGCTGGCATCATAGACTAAAGGCCTCCCACC
>CAIZQW010000249.1 GCA_903935195.1 uncultured bacterium | reverse complement strand
TGTGTGACGAGTGGAAGCCGAAATTGGCGCTCCAGCTCTATTCGTTCCGGTATATGTCGTTTGTCGACGCTGTTAAGACAGCCAAGAAGATTGGCTTCGAATATGTCGAGGCGTATCCGGGCCAGAAGCTTGGCGGTGACATGGAAGGCAATACGCAATTCTCAATGGATGCCGCAACCCGCGAGAAGGTTAAGGCTTTCCTGAAGGAACAGAATATCAAGATGGTGAATTACGGTGTCTGCGGTGCAAAGGATGAGGATGGCTGGAAGCAGCTCTTTACCTTCGCCAAGGAGATGGGTATCGAGACGCTGCAAGTCGAGGTTGGCAAGAGCGACAAAGAGATGGAGTTTCTGAGCACGCTCTCAAAAGAGACCGGCATCAAGGTCGCCTTGCATAATCATAAGCAACCCGCTGGCTTCCCGGACGCGATGGCTGCAGTGTTGGCAAAGTATCCGGCGATTGGCGCGGGTGCAGACATTGGTCATTGGATCAACGCCGGCAAACCCGCACTGGAGGGTATTAAGAAGCTCGAAGGCCGTATCACCACGCTCCATCTGGTGGATGTCGCCTCGCTAGATGCAAAGGGCCGTGTCGTACCTTATGGCAAGGGCTGCGCTGAGTTATCCAAGATCATGGACGAACTGAAGCGCCAGAAGTTTAACGGGGTTCTGACCTGTGAATACGAACATGCGTCTGCTAAACTGGAAGAAGAAGTCGGCGAATGCCTGAAGTGGTATAACGACTATCTCAAGAAGTAGGCTAGGAAAGCGGTGCCGCGCCAGCCTGACGGTCTGGCTTGTCACCGCACTCCAGAGGATGCGGTTTTGGAGTGCGGGCGGCAAGCGGTATCCCGCGCGACGCCGCTTTTTGCGTCACTCCTCAAATGACGTTACCCGCTGGCGGTCGGCCTTCTTTTCGCCATGTTGGCGTTTTTCAGCCACGGTCTTGGCCTTTTGACGACGTGAACGACGCCGCTTTTGGCGTCGAATCCGCTCGACCTCCTGCCGACGCGAGGAGAGAGCGGATTTTTCTTTTTCTAGAATCTTCTCAGCGAGCTCGCGCCGCGCGAGCCAGCGGTTCATCTCGCGTGACCGTCCGGCCCCATACTTGATCGTGAGTTGACTCGGCTCATGATAGAGGCGAACCGTGGAGGAGGTCTTGTTGACCTTCTGTCCGCCCGGACCTGAACCGAGGATGAAGCTCTCCTCCAAGTCTTCCTCAAAGAGACTGGCGAGCGTCATGAGTTCTTTAATCTTCTCTATGGTTCCAGGGCTGATCATGGTGTGACACGGCTTGCGATCGAGCCGTCCTTGACTTGCGTGACTAAGGCGGTATCCGCGGAAACATCCGCTATTGAACGGACGAGTTTGCCCTCTGCTGTGCGGGTCAGACTGTATCCGCGGTCGAGTACGGCGAGCGGATTCAGCAACTCGAACTGGCGTTTCAGGGTCTCAAGGCGCGCGCGCGACCGTTCGATCTGCCGGTGTGCAGCCTGGGTCAGCCGTTGGTCGTGAAGCGTGAGACGTGACTCCAAGGTGCGTGTCTGACGTTCCCGCAAGACGCCCAGGCGTGCGCTGGCCTGTTCGACGCGCTTCCGGAACTGCTGGCCCTTCTGCTGCAACGCGGAGCGCAGACGGCTGTCCATGTCGTCCAGGCGTTGCATGGTTTGCTCTTGGCGGCGGGCGAGGGCTTGACGGAGGTCTTCCTGCAGGCGTTGGAGCCTTGCTTGAAACTCGGTTTTGGGGAGGATCACTAGCTCAGCTGCAGCAGAGGGTGTCGGGGCCCTA
>CAIZQW010000248.1 GCA_903935195.1 uncultured bacterium | reverse complement strand
TCCAGACCTGTCTGCCTATTCGAATGTCCATCTGGTGGCCTGGAGCTTAGGGGTTTGGGCTGCGGCGAAGGTGCTTGAGGGGACGCCTCTCCTTTCGCGCATCAGTAATGCTCTGGCCATTAATGGGACGCTGACCCCGATTCATCCGCAGGAGGGGATATCCCCAGAAGTTTTCTCTGGAACAATAGTGAACTGGGCTGATGACCGCGCCCGTGAAAAATTCGGAATACGGGTCAGCGGGACAACCGAGAGCTTTTCCAGACGCTCGACCGAGAGCCAAGTTGAGGAGTTGCTCGCACTCCATAGGATCCTGTCAACAGCCCACCAGCCAGCTAATATTTTTACAAAGGCGCTGATCGGGACACGGGATCGTATCTTCCCGCCTTCGGCGTTGCGCGCTTTCTGGTCCAAGTATCCTGAAGTTCGCGTGGTTGAAAAACCGCTGTTGCATGATCCTTTTGTCAGCCTGAACGCGTGGGAGGAGGTTCTTGCATTTGCAAAAGCCTGACATAACCCGTGTTCATCAACGTTTTCGTCGCGGCCTCTCAACCTATCAGGAGGCTGCGCATGTGCAGCGGCGCATGGCGCAGACGCTCTGTGAGTTGTTGTTAAAGACGACGCCGGTGCGCCAGTTTGGGACCGTGCTCGACCTCGGCTGTGGAACTGGACTTTTAACGGATGCGTTTGCCTCCGCCTGTCACTGGAACGCACTTCACCTGTATGATCTGCTCGATGAGTGCCAGAGCCTTCATGCGCAGCGTCCAAAAACCCTTTTCCATCAGGCGGATCTCAATACCTGCGACACGTATTCGGAGGCTGATCTGATTCTGTCGGGTGCGACCTTTCAATGGATTCACGATCTGGATGTGCTCCTCTCACGCTTGCACAGGGCCCTGAAGCCCGGAGGCCTGCTGGCCTTTTCAACGTTTGGACCGCGTAATCTCAAGGAAGTCCACGCAATCCAGAATTCAGGATTGGTTTATCTTTCGACTGTGGAACTAGCAGAGAAGCTCTCAGGAGCTGGCTTTGAACTGTTGCATCTCGAAGGGACGCAGGAGGTCCTCACCTTTGCCTCGCCGCGTGATGTCCTAGAGCATCTCAAGGCTACAGGCGTGACCGCCAGTGCCAAGAACAGCGTATGGACAAAGGCGACGTTACGAGCTTTTGAAGAAGAGTATCAGGCGTTCCGCACTTCTGACAACCGCTATCCGCTGACCTACACGCCAGTCTATTGTGTTGCAAGAAGTCGCTAGCGCGTTTTTCTCACAGAGCCCACAGAGTTCACAGAGAAAGTGGGTATCATATTTTCATTCAGGGAAAACTATTCTTCAACCTTTTAAAAGAAGCTCTGTGTGCTCTGTGCCTCTGTGAGAAACCGCTACTAAATTATTATGCTCTGGCCTCGCGTTCACTTTCTGTAATGACGCTTAATTTTGACTAATTCCAGAAAGATCTGAAAGACATCCCAGAATCTTAATTTTGTTCCGGGGACATCATGCCAGGACTTCAGGTGGAGCTGCTCAAGGCTTTGCGTCAGAAAATCAAGTCCGAAGGCCTGTTTCATGCGAAGGAAGAGTTCGAGGTCAAAGAGCCAGCGGGCGACGAAGGGCGGAGTAAAGAGCTTGGTTGCGAGGTCGGCTGTGAAGAGCTTTGCGCCGCATTGGGTGTCGTGGATGGGGAGTCCGATGAGGGTGTGAATGATAACGCGCATGATGGCGCTGATGAGCTTGCGGGAGGTCGAGCGCTTAATATTTGCTGTGGGCTCTTTTTTACGGAAGCCCACGACTGACTGCAGGCGTGCTTCTTGACCAAAGGCTTCGACAAAACGGTCGAGCTCAGCAAGGGGAGTGGCCAGATCAGAATCCCAGAAGCCGACAAGATCAACAGGTGTGTTATCTGCTTTCAGCATGGCCAGCACGCCTTGACGGACTGCCTCGCCCTTACCTGAATTGTTGGCCAGAGAAAGGGTTTTAATTGAAAGGGTGGGGTGTTCTGCTGCGAAGGCGACCAGAAGGTCGCTGGTGCGGTCGGTGCTACCGTCATTGACAAAGCAGAAGGTCATGAAGGGATGGGTCTTCAGGAAGGCTGAATAGGCCTCCAGATTCAGGCGCTTGGCTTCATTGAAACAGGGGATAACCAAGGCGATGCGTTTCGTTTGTTCAACTGCTGTGTTTGGTGATGGAACC
>CAIZQW010000247.1 GCA_903935195.1 uncultured bacterium | reverse complement strand
TGGACTGAACGTATACAGAATAGCACACGGCTTTGCAGGATCATATGAGTCCGGCACAAAGACGTCATACTTGTAATCCGGCAACTCTTGGCATGTCACAGAGACAACCTTTCCCTTTTCAGGAATTGTATACTCCTCCGCATACGTTAACAGACTCATTCCGAATGCAAGTGACAGGGTTGCAAAACACGCAACAGCCTTTTGAATCAAACACTTCATGTGACGCATCCTTTAGATGGGCGAACCCAATGATGTTGAATAAACCGGATCCCAGAGAGACAATGATTGTGTAGCATATCACAAGACCCCATCTCTCGTCATCACGAACTTTTTTACAGGGTGTGTGTCAGAAAAGTGACAAGAAAATCAGATTCCCCTTGCAAAGGGTTTATTTTTGGTGCATAATTGTAGCTATTTGACTACAATAGTGAGGTTTTATGAGCCTAGACACCATTATTTCCAATATTCTCAAAGCCATACCCGCACGTCGCGGCAGGCTGTTCGAGCAGTACTATACGAGCACAGGCAAGGATGGCAAAGCGCGCAAGATTGGCCCTTACTTCGTGCTGACCCGTTCAGTTAACGGGAAGACAATGTCCGAGCGCATCAAGCGGGAGGATGCTCCGCAGGTCCGGGAGGAACTCGCCCGGGGCAAGACACTTGCCGTCCTAATCGAAAAGCTCTGGGAAGTGGCGGAGGATCCAGCCAAGTCCGGACGAAAAAAAAACTCCTCTGTGAAATTGAAAGCGCTGCGGCCGCACTCGTCTCAGAATCCGTAAGGACTGCAGCAGACGCGCAGGCGGGCGCTTGCGGCCTCGCGCAGGCCGAGACACGGATCCGGGAGGCGGCGCTGTCTTTCGCCGCGAGGATGATTGGCGAGCTCATGTCCGGGCCTTTGCAGATTGCCGCAGGCGTGGACGCGCCGGACGGGCGCAGGGAACTCCGGACGGCGAGCGTCCTTTCATCCATCGGAGAAGTCAGCTACACGCGATGGTATGCCTCCGACGCCGAAGGCAACAGGCATTTCCCTGCGGATGCGGCACTCGGAATCGTGCGCGGATGCACTCCCGGCGCAGCTAAGATGCTATGCCACGAGGCGGCGAAGAGCCAGTCTTATTCAGACGCCTCCGAGTCACTGGCTCTTCTTTCGGGCGTGGCCGCCTCGCCGAACACCATCCAGCGTCTAGTCGGGGCGGTCGGCCCGGACATGGCCGCGTGGGCGGAGGAACGGTCGCCAGCCATTGTTCAGCCCGGACGTGACATCGTCGTCTGCCTGGAGATGGACATGACGGGCGTGAGACTGCTTAAGAAATACCTCGCGGGCGTCAAGGGCAAGGACGGCCCCGCGAAAGGCCGCCAGATCAAGTGCGGTGTCGCGTTCCTGCTGGAGCGCGGCGAGGACGGGCTTTACCACAAGGTGCCTGACAGCTCGGTCCACATCCTTTCGTTCGGCGACGTCGCCGACTTCTCCGCGGCACTGGACAAAGCACGTGAAAAACTAGGTGCCGGGCATGTTAGCAAGCTCATCGTCGTATCTGACGGGGCGGAATGGATCTGGAATATCGTCGCCGACCGGTTCAGGGATGCATTCGAGATTGTGGACTTCTGGCATGCAGCCGAACACCTGAGCGAGTTGTGCGAGTTCGTCCACGGCGAAGGGGACGCGGCAACCGAAAGCTTCAACATCCTGCGGCAAAAGCTGAAACGATACGGGGTGAACTGCGTCATCCGTCACTTTGAGAACCTGAAAGCCACGGAGATCAAGCGCAAGGGCATCAAAGAACGTCTGCGCTATTTTGTTAACCACCGCGACCGCATGCAGTACCATCTGTACAGGCGCGAGGGCTGGCCCATCGGATCCGGAGAGGTGGAGGGTGCATGCAGGTCGCTCATCAAACAGCGCACGGACCTCTCCGGCCAGCGCTGGTCGCCGGACGGTGCGCTCAACGTCCTGTGGGTGCGCGCCCTGATCAAAGACGGGCTCCACGACCAGTACTGGAACACGCAGCGGAACCGTTCACAGAGTAAACCTGCGGCCTGACACACTAAACCATGTCACTTTATTGACACACACCCGGTGCGTGAGCCGCATATTCGCCTAAGGGTTGCTCACTCAGTCACCCGGTCACCCGGTCAACCTGTCATATCGAGCCTTGACCTTGAAAAACTATATTTCTATTGTTTTTTTCAAGAAAAAGACCTATTATCACAACATCTGATTGGGCATGAATGTGTCGTCTGTGGACGAACACGTATCTGAAAGGGAAGCTGACATGAGGAAATCAATCTGCTGGTGTACGTGTGTGCTCGGTGTTCTTTTTTTGTTCGCTGGAGGATGCGCGACTGAATATTCCGCATGCATGGCTGATTCGGAGCCTGCCTACATGGCGAAAGAGATGCGTTCTGTTGCAGCAACGACAGAAGTTTCCGCAAATAAAACGGGAGGCTCAGAAGTTGCGACCACGGGAAACCTTGAGCAGACGGCCAATGCCCCGGAGCGGCAGATGACGTATGATGTCACGTTGCGTGTCGTGGTTCAGAATATCGCCG
>CAIZQW010000246.1 GCA_903935195.1 uncultured bacterium | reverse complement strand
TGGCGCAGGGCAGTTGGGCGATTTGCGATAGCCGAACTAGGCCATGCCGCTGGGCAGTTGGTCTGTTAGTTTTTTCAGGTAGCCGAAATGAGCCACTGCGCAGGGCAGTTGGGCTGTTAGCGTTTACGCTAACCGAGCAATCACAGCGCACCACTCATTCATGAGCAGGCATTTTTCGCGGGTGAGCGTGGTCTCTTTTGACTCGGGAAAGGCGCTTAAAATTAGTAGCCTGCCTTGCGCGCACAAATCAAAATAATGCCCATGCGGCTTGTAATACGGCCGAAAGGCGTCTGGCTTCATCAGAATGAGGTCGCCGTACTCCTGCTGCATGACCATTTCTGCAATGGCTTTTTCGCCTGGCGAGATAAAGGGCGAAATCACGACCGCACCTTGCGCAACTTCACGACGGACCTGTGATGCAACAGTGCCAATCTCTTCTGCTGTAGCGCTTCTCGACAAACGTATGCTGATGAACAGGGGACGATCAAGAAAGAAGAGATTACCGTACCCGCTCCAGACTTGTGCTGAAGGAAGTCGCGCATGCGTCAGGTTATTGACGCGGACGAAAAGATCTGGATTTTTACGCTTAATACAGAACCGGCGGGGGTTGTCGCGTATGTAGGCGGAGTAGGCATCGAGCGCACCGCGACGTAAAACAATCAAGTCATGATATCCAGGGTTCCATGCCTGAAATTCTGGATTTGCGTAGTACTTGCGGAGGGCACTTGTCACCAATGACTTGAAGGCTCGGATCGGAATCCCGAGTGGTTGCTCCATGCGCTCTCTGACGCGAATGATGCCATGCAGGTGATCTGGCATGAGTATGAGTGTGGAGGTTTCAACCAGGGGGTACATTGCAGAAAGGCTTCGCCATTGAGCCAAAACGATCTGGCCCGCATCAGTGTAATGCGAACAGCCATTGTCGCAGGTTGCAAGAATAGGCGTGCGATCCTTTGTGGTGATAGTAATCATGTAGAAGCAGGGCTCGCAATAATCGTGCTGAGAGCAGCGGTAGCCTTGCGGTTTAACCACGCGTGAACGCGTGGAACCGAACTTGCCGGGTGTTATGACAGGGTTATGCATGGCCGCTACTTTGACTCATTCCGGCTGAAACGTGAGCAGGAAGCCGCCGTTGGCGGAGAGGTCGAGGGCGATGCGGACATCGGGCGCCTGGTCGGCGAAGGATTCTTCAATGCACGACCCCTGCTCTTTGGCATTGGGGTCGCGGAAGATCTCGACCGTGTAGGAGAGGGCGCGCAACTCCGCTGGCATGCGCAACCACATGTCTTCGAAACGGACTGTCAGGGTACGGCTCTCGCCGGTCAGTCCGCAGACGCGCCAGACCGCCCCGCGCCGCTGCGCCACAACCGCAAAGACCCCCGGTTCGCCCCGAATCATCCAAAAATCATCAATGGCTCCATCACGCTCAAGCACGCACTGAAAGGCCTTACGAAAGGCAGGCGTGAGAGCATCTGCAAAGGCCGGCACGAGGATATTGCCTGCGACAAAGGGGAGGAGATCGAAGAGTGACTGGCACACCTGCTTGCCGTTTGACACGGTCCAACTTTCAAGCGGCGCCACTTCGAAACGTTTCTCAGCCAAGTCGCCGGGACGCTCAAAGACCGCCATCTGCAGGCGGTCGCCCGCCCGTTGCCATTCCGCAACGAGCTTGCCGCTTGGCGCAAAGAAGATACGAGTCGTACAATCCTTTAACATGGAAGACATTCCGTTAACACGGAATAGTGGAATGGTGGAATACTGGAATGATGAAGAGACAAACAACTGGGAACCCAAGTCGTCAGTGCCAAGTTTCGAGTTTCCAGTTTCACTATTCCATTATTCCCATGTTCCATCATTCCAGGCTTTACTCTACAGCTCCAGCTTGCCGAAGGCATCGCCGAGGGAGCCGAAGCTCTTGCTCGACTGGCCTGCAAGCCAACCTGAAACATCGCCGCTCTCGTTCTCGGGCGTGTTGTTGCGGTTCTCCCATTTCGCAGGAAGCGTCAAGGAGATGCGATCGCCTTCAAGGGACTTAACCACGACTTCAATCTTGGTTGACGGCGGGAACTGGCGCTCGAGCTTCGCCACAGGATTACCGCCCTTGGGCGTGTCGGTCTCGCTGATGTGCAACAAGCCTGTCTTCTCCTCGGACAAACGCACAAAGATGCCAAAAGGCTGAATGGACTCGATAATACCCTCGACCTTCGATCCCTCTGACAGTTCGCCGGGCTTCAATGCCTGGACGCGCTCATCGACCAATGCCAGACTGATACGGCGGCGCTCTAAATCAACGCTCTCAACCTTGAGCAGAATCTCCTGTCCTTCGGTGACTGCTTCACGCGCAGACATAATGCGACGGCCATTGCCCAGCTTACCGATCGGAATCAGCCCTTCAACCCCTGGCATCAACTGCGCAAAGGCGCCGAAGCGTTCAAGCTTCGTGATCTTGCCCATGAAGGCAGTGCCGACAGGGAACTTTTCAACAGCGGTCTCCCACGGATCACCCTGCGCAGACCGCAGGCTCAAGGAGATACGGTTGCGCTCCCAGTCGAGGTCCTTAATCTGGACATCCACTTTGTCACCAACCTTGACCACATCCTCAGGCTTCACATCACGGGCCCAGGCGATCTCCTTCAGCGGGATCAACCCTTCCACGCCGCCCAAATCAACAAAGACACCAAATTCAACAATGCGCGTGACCGTGCCGCTCGCAACCATGCCCACGGTCAAATCCTCAATCAGCTCCTGACGCTGGCCTTCACGCTCCTTCTCAAGCAAGGTACGACGGCTCAAAATAATATTCTCGCCCCGTCCATCATCGCCATACTCCGTGACGAGGAACATGAACTTCTCTCCAATATACTGGGCGCCTTCCTGACGGAAGAGCGAGATCTGGGAGAAGGGACAGAAACCACGCTTGCCGCCGACCGTCACCTCGTAACCGCCCTTGACCTCCTTCTCGACCTTGCCCTCGATCGGCATCTGCTTGGCGAAGGCTTCGGCGAGCGTACGGTCCACAACCGTCTTGGAGTTTATGCTGCCCGAGAAGAGGAAGGCTGTATCCTTCATGCCAGCAAAGATGACATCGACCGTGTCACCCACCTGACAACGCATCGTTCCATCCTCGTTCAAAAAATCAGCAGGCGCAACAAGCCCTTCACGCTTAGCATTCACATCCAACACCACATACTGGTTGGTGATATTGGTGACCACACCCTTAACTCGGTCGCCAGGATTAAAACCGCTCTTGTAGTTGCTCAGTTGCGCATTGAGCATGGATTCGAAATTCGCCATCGCCGATGATCTCTGTTTGTCCATAGTGACTCGCTTTATTCGTTGCTGGTGATCCGATTCACCCAATTTTCTTAATTGGAAGTGGTTATCGTAATGTTTCCCACCAGTGAAGGTCAAGCGCAAAGGCTAAATCTGACAAGAAACCGACATTTGCTAAGGATTGTGACTCGACTGGCGTGCCGTAAAACGGTAAACTCTATCCCTTCAATTTCTAGCTGTCGGGAGAGGTTACGCTTATGAAGATGATGCTATTACACGGTGTGGACGCTTTTTCAAAATTCCGCCTCGAGTCATTGGTTGAAAAAATATCCGAGGCTCTTAAAGGAACAATCGGCATTGAGGCCCATTTCGTCTATCTGCTGGAGGTCGAACAACCTCTGGATGGCGAGACCCTGTCACGCGCCTGCGCTTTGCTCGGCGCCCATCTACCTCCTCCCTCCTCCCTTCTCCCTCCTCCCTTCTATGTGACCCCACGCAAAGGAACCATCTCCCCTTGGTCTTCTAAGGCAACCGATATCTTCACCAATTGCGCCATTGCTGGAGTCAAACGCGTGGAACGTGGTGTTTGCTTTAATGTCACCGTGGATGGCAAGCCTGTCGCTGTCGAGGCCCTACACCCAGTCCTTAATGCTCTTCATGACCGTATGACCGAGGGTGTCTATAAAGACCTCGCTGATTTCTTTGCACACCGCCCACCTGCGCCGGGCAAATCATTTGATGTGCTGGGCCATGGCATTGCCGCCTTGAAGGAGGCGAACACGACCATGGGCCTCGCTTTGAGCGAGGAAGAGATCGCCTATCTTTTCGAGAGCTACACCAAGGCGGGGCGCAATCCGACGGATACCGAACTCGTCATGTTCGGCCAAGTCAACTCCGAGCACTGCCGCCATAAAATCTTTAACGCCGATTGGGTTGTTGATGGCGAGAAGAAGAACCGGACGCTCTTCCAGATGATCAAACATACCCATGCCTGCCATCCAGAGGGGACCCTTGTAGCCTACTCGGACAACTCGGGTGTGGTCGAAGGCGTCAAGACCGAAGCCTTCTGCATTGACACCGCGACCAAGGCCTACCGCTTCGAGCAAGACCAAGTGGATATGCTCATGAAGGTCGAAACGCACAACCATCCGACAGCGATCTCGCCCTACCCAGGCGCAGCCACAGGCGTGGGTGGTGAGATCCGCGACGAGGCTGCCACAGGCATCGGTTCCAAGACAAAGGCAGGTATTGCAGGCTTCATGGTCTCTAACCTGAATGTGCCGGGCTATCGCATGCCATGGGAGAAGGACTATGCGGAGTTCCCCGGCCGCTTAGCCACGCCCTTCTCCATCATGATTGACGGTCCCCTCGGTGGCGCCGCCTTTGGCAATGAGTTCGGACGTCCGCAACTCTGTGGCTTCTTCCGCACCTACGAAGAGAGGGTCGCTGGTCGCCATCGCGGTTATCACAAGCCTATCATGCTCGCCGGCGGCATGGGTAATATCCGTCGCAGCCAGGTCTATAAAAAAGATGTTCCGCCAGACTCCCTCATCGTGCAACTTGGCGGACCCGCGATGCGCATCGGCCTCGGTGGCGGCGCAGCCTCCTCCATGACGACCGGCAGTAATGATGAAGCTCTCGACTTTGACTCGGTCCAACGTGGCAATGCAGAGGTCGAACGCCGCTGCCAGGAGGTCATTGACGCCTGTATCGCGCTCGGCGAAAAGAATCCCATTTTGAGCATCCATGACATTGGTGCTGGCGGACTCTCCAACGGTTGTCCGGAACTCGTCGAAAAGACAGGCGCGACTTTTGATCTCCGTAAAGTGCACAACGAAGAGAAGTCCATGAGCCCCATGGAGGTCTGGTGCTGCGAAGCGCAGGAGCGCTATGTCCTGGCGATCCGTCCCGAAGACCGCGAACGCTTTGAGGCGCTTTGCGAACGCGAGCGTTGCCCTGTCGCCTTTATCGGCACGACGCGCGATGATGAACGGCTCGTGCTTCACGATGAACACTTTGGCAATAACCCCATTGACATGGATATCCGCGTGTTACTCGGCAAACCGCCCCGTATGGTGCGCGAGGTCAAACACACGAAAGAAGCCGCATCTCCGCTCGATCTCGCGGGCGTCACCCCTGAAGAAGCGCTTCTACGGGTCCTTCGCCTGCCTGCTGTCGCAGACAAGACCTTCCTCATCACCATTGCCGATCGCTCCGTGACCGGAATGGTGCATCGCGACCAGATGGTCGGCCGCTATCAACTTCCCTTGGCGGATTGCGCTGTGACCGCTGCAGGTTATAAGACCACGGCTGGCGAGTCGATGTCCACCGGTGAACGCACACCCATCGCGCTTCTGGACGCCCCAGCAGCCGGACGCATGGCCGTCGCAGAGTCGCTGACCAACCTCGCCGCCACGGACGTGGGCGCCATCGGCAACGTCAAGCTCTCTGCAAACTGGATGTGCGCCTGCGGCGAGCAGGGCGAAGATGCCAAGCTCTTTGACACGGTCAAGGCAGTCGGCATTGACTTCTGTCCACAAGTCGGTGTCTCGATCCCGGTCGGCAAGGACTCCCTCTCCATGCGCACCGTGTGGCAGGACGGCGAAGGCTCCTTCCATCGCCAAGTCGCGCCGCTCAGTCTGATCGTCAGCGCCTTCGCGCCGGTCAAGGATGTGCGCAAGACACTCACCCCTGATTTGAAGCCCGGCGCCAGTTCGCTCCTTCTGATTGACCTCGGCAAAGGCAAGAACCGCCTCGGCGCCAGCGCGCTGGCGCAAGTCTACAATCAAGTCGGCGATCAACCGGCGGATGCCGATGATCCTGCGCTCCTCAAGGCCTTCTTCGAGGCGATGCAGGAACTCGTCTCCGCAAAACTGCTTTTGGCCTATCATGACCGTTCCGATGGCGGACTCGCCGTGACCCTCACCGAGATGGCGATCTCCGGCGGACGTGGTGTCGCTGTCGAGCTGACCGGAAAAAATGTTTTAGAATCGCTCTTCAATGAAGAGCTGGGCGCGGTGCTGCAAGTCGCACAGGATAAGCTTGACGCTGTTCAGCAGATTCTCGCAAAGCATGGGCTGGATAAGGAACCTCTCTGTGCCGTGATCGGGCAACCCACGAATGATCGTATGCTGAAGATCACGATGGATGGCAAACCCGTGATCGCCCTGTCCCTCAGCCAGCTCCGCCGCACCTGGTCGGAACTCACCTACCACATGCAATCCCTGCGCGACAATCCCGACTGCGCCAAGCAGGAATATGATAACGGTCTTGATGAACAGGATCCTGGCATGACCTTCAAGGTGACGTACAACCCTGATGGTAAGGGCTTGGTGAACCAAGCCCCTGCACCCCGTATGGCGATCCTGCGCGAGCAAGGCGTCAATGGTCACGTCGAGATGGGTGCGGCCTTTGCCTTCGCGGGCTTTGAGTCTGTGGACGTACACATGACCGACCTGTTGAGCGGGCGTGTGAATCTGAAGGACTTCAACGGTCTGGTCGCCTGCGGCGGCTTCTCCTACGGCGATGTGCTCGGCGCTGGCTCTGGCTGGGCGCGTAGCATTCTTTACAACGACAAACTTCTGACGATGTTCAAGACCTTCTTTGAGCGGCCCGATACGATCACACTGGGTGTCTGCAACGGCTGCCAGATGGTCTCTCAACTTAAGGGCATCATTCCAGGCGCGCAACATTGGCCGGCCTTCCGTCGCAACGTCTCCGAACAGTTCGAAGCGCGCTTTGCCACACTCGAAGTGATGGACTCACCCTCTGTGCTGCTCAAGGGCATGACGGGTTCACGTCTGCCAATCGCCGTGGCCCATGGTGAAGGCCTTGCGGTCTTCGAGAATGCACAAGACGAAGCCACGGCCATCGCATCTTTACGCTTTGTGGACGGACGCGGACAGCCAACTGAGCGTTATCCCTGGAATCCTAACGGCTCTAAAGCTGGGCTAACAGGCTTCACCTCTGTAGACGGGCGTGCCACGATTCTGATGCCACATCCAGAACGCGGTTTCCGCTCGGTGCAGCTCTCCTACCGTCCCGACGATCTCTTCACCGGCGAAGCAGGTCCCTGGATGCGCCTCTTCCAGAACGCCTACGACTTTGTCATAAGCAAGCGTTAGGCGAGAGAAGTGGCAGCCGTCTTCGCTAAAGCTTCGCCGAGCCAGGGTTGGCAGTAGCAGTTGGCAGTTGGCAGTGAGGGCTTTGGACGCGCGACGTGGGCAGGGAAGCTGAAGAATAGGCGTACTCGCCTGTTCTCGTTTTAGCTCATTGCTGTTCGAGTTCCTCCACATCACCCTTGTCCTTGGTACGTGGCGTGGCTTTCTTGTTTTTGACCAAATCAGCAAGTCCGATAAAGGTGACCTCAACGTTACCATATTTACCGCGCACAGCATTAGGACGAGCCTCATCGTAAGTGACGCCGTCAATTTCATTCATCAAGTCGACTCGAGTCGGTACTGTACCGAACGTCAGAACGTTCCCTGTCGTTGTAAAGGCTTCGACAGGGAGATCTTCTTCTCGGAAACCAAAGGCAACAAGAGCCTCTCGAAGCCGTATGGCATTCTCTTTTGTCAGGCTGAAAAAAAGATCTATATCCTTCGTAAAGCGCGGAAAACCATGATAAGCAACCGCATAGCCGCCTACGATCATGTACTCAATGGCATGCTCTTCGAGTAATCGCAACAGTTCTTCGAAGTCTGGATGGATATTCATAGAGAAATTTTCCTGCCTCCACCCGGAGCCTTTCTACCTCGGTCAAGCGTTCCTCAGGGGTCCGCTCATGCCAGTAGGCCCGATCCTGTCGTGTCTGCTCCGCGTGTGTAGTGATGATTATTTTCATAACACTTCCGATACTCACCAATTGATTGTTTCAAGCATATAAGATGCACTGCTAAACGTCAAGTGGTGATCAAAATTACTTTGGTTTCACATTCTTCGGGCAGGCGGGATAGCAACGGCCGCAGGCGATGCAGTTGGTGCGGTTGGCCTCGTGTTCAGCGCGGCGACGCACCTGTGAAAGACCCAAAATGCGCAGGGCAATGATCAAACCCAAGATGCCGCCCGCCACCGCACTTCCGACACGGAAGCGCTGCGTGATCTCTTGGGCTTGCACCTCCAGCATTTCACGCGTCTGCTTCTGTTTCTTGGCTGCCTCGACTGCTGGATAGAGTGCTTCGGTCTCAGGCGTATACTGCACCATCGCCTCCCATGTCTTAACAACAGGATGGGCTGGCGCCAAAAGGGCTCCTCCAGCCAACCAGCCCCCGCAGGCAAGCGCGATGACTAGGAGGGGCGCGAGCAGGAGCAGACGAACAAAGAGACGGAAGCGAAGTGCGCGCGTAGACGCGCTGGGGTCCTCGCGCGGGATCTCTACGGCCTCAACCGGGCAGACCCCCACGCAGAGGCGACAGTTGATACATGTCGCCTTGGTAATCTTGATGGG
>CAIZQW010000245.1 GCA_903935195.1 uncultured bacterium | reverse complement strand
TGAACCCCGGTCAATGCGTTCACTCAGTCAATCCGTCACTCAGTCAATCAGTCAGTCGCTCATCCAGTCATCCAGTCATCCAGTCACCCTGTCCTCACAACTGCTCTTTGCCCTCAACCTGTCTGACGTGACAGTACGACGCAAGGCCATGCAAACTGCCCACTGCCCACTGCCAACTGCTACTGCCGGCTGCCCACTCCCCCTGTGGCCACTTTATGCCACATGACAGGTTTCAGAAAAAATGATAATTTAAATACAAATTGAATTCGGTAAAGGCATTTCGCGCGGTTTGGCGGGGCGCGGAAGAGTGCGGAAGGAGAAAGTGTATGAAGCATCTGTGGAGTAGGTGGTCGTGTCAGCTTCTGGCAGTGTCGCTTTCGGTTATCGCTGTCCCGGCTAGTCAGGCTGGCTGGAGCTACGCGCGGTGGACGGGTGACGCGGATTCAGGAATCTCCAGCGTCTTCGAGTATCCCGTGGCGGTGAACTTCACCGGCGGCGGCGGGGCGGTCACCGTGAACGGGGTTTTCTTTGAGGATTCAACCGTCTCCGGGGCGAACTTCTCGATCGAGGGAGAAATAAGTGGCGCCGCCAGTGGCTCCCCGAACGTCTCCGGCGACAGTTATACATTGGCGAACGCCTTTATCTACGGCGGGAATCCCCGCACGGTGACCCTCACGAATCTCACGCCGGGCGCCACGTATGAGACCACCTTCTTCGCCTTTGGATGGGAGTCATCAGGACGCATCCAAACGTTCGCGACCGGCAGCGACAGCCTCGAGCTGGATCAGGACCTGTACGGACAGAACAACGGCATCCGGATAACGTACAGCTTTGTCGCCTCCTCCTCCTCGCAGGTCTTTACGATCACCCCCGCCAGCGAGAAAACCTTCCATCTGTCGGCGCTGGCCAACTGCAAGGTCGCGCCGGCGAGGATTCTCAGCTTCGGCGGCAATGTCGCCGGCAGCACGGCTGTCATCGGCACCAATACCATTGCCTGGACGGTGCCGTACGGGACGGATGTGACGAGCCTCGCGCCGACCTTCACGGTCACCTCTGGCGCCGCCACCCCGGCCTCGGGGTCCACCCGGAACTTCAGCAGTCCGCAGACCTACACCGTGATCGATGGCGCGACCACCAACACCTACGCCGTGACGGTGACCCGCACGGGCTGGAGCTACGCTCCGTGGACGGGTGACGCGGATTCGGGCGTCAGCAATGCGTACCCGTATACTGTGGCCGTGAACATCGCCGGGGGGGTCGTCACGCTCAATGGCGTGGCCTTTGATGCCCAGCCCGGCAGTTACCCCTGGTCCGGAGCCAATTACCTGGTTCAAGGCTTCACCAGCGGGTACGGCGGGAGTCCGAACCTTACCGGCGACAGCCTCATGCTGGGACAAGACTTCCTGTACGACAATCCGCCCTACAGCGTGACCCTCACCAATCTCACGCCGGGGGAGACCTATGAGACCACGTTCTTCAGCTACGGCTTCGGTGCCTCCGGCCGCCTCCTGACCTTTTCGTCCGGCGGCGATTCCCGCGTGATCGATCAGAATGCCTATGGCGCGGGCAACGGCATCCGGATCCTGTATACCTTCGATGCCACGGCGAACGCAAAGGTCATTACCATCGATGGCAGCCTCCACTTATGCGCGCTTGCCAACCGGTGGGTGGCCCCGCCGGCAACGATACTCAGTTTCGGAAGCAATGTTGACGGCAGCAGCGCCATCATCGGAGCGAACACGATCGCCTGGACCGTGCCTTACTCGGCCAATCTGGCAACGCTCGCGCCGGCCTACACGCTCGATGCCGGTGCTACCTGCACCCCGGCTTCGGGCTCCACAAACAATTTCACCGGCCCGGTGGTCTACACCGTTGTCGTCGGCAACGTCACCAATGCCTATACGGTGACGGCCACCAAGGCGCCGCCCAGCACAGCCTGCGAGATGCTCGCCTTCACGCTCAATCTTCCCGGCACCTTTGCCGATGTCGTACCCGCGGGGACCAGCACGAATGCGGTGGTGGTCGTGCATGTGCCGGCCGGCATGACAGATGCGCAGGTTCAGTCGCTCGTGCCCACCCTGACGCTCTCGCGTGGCGCCACCTGCCCCGTCCCCTCGCCGGCATTGGGCCGGTCGACCACGGTGTATTATACCGTTATGGCGGAAGATGGTGTGACCACCAAGCGCTATGCCGTGATGGTGGTGTTCGATGCGGAGGGGTTCTGGCGCTACGCCCCGTGGACGGGCGATGCGGATTCGGGCATCGTCAGCACCTCCCTGTATCCCGTAGCGCTCAACTGCGGCGGTGGTGCCGTGACCGTGAACGGGGTGACCTTCGAGGCTAACGCAACCAATGGCGCCAATTTCGCCATCAGCGGGGCAAGCGCGGTCGCGAGTGGCGGGCATAATCTGACGGGCAACAGTTCACTGCTGGCGTCCGACTTCATTGCCGGCGGCGATCCCGCGGTCGTCACGCTCAAGAACCTCACGCCGGGGGCAACGTATGAGGTCACGCTTTTCGCTTTCGCCTATGACGCGGCGAATGTGTACCGCCGCCAGGATTTCGAGTCCGGCGGAGCTCATCTCCTCGTGGACCAGAATATCTTCCTCCAGAAGAACGGCGTCCGGATGATTCACACCTTTGTCGCCGATGCCTCGTCGAGGGTGGTGACCATCAGCCCCATCGAGGGCCCGACGTTCCACATGTCCGCGCTGGCCAACCGTAAGCTGGGCGATCCCCCGGCGGCGGCCATTGTCCAGTTCGGGGCCAACATCGCCGGCAGCAGCGCGGTGCTCAGCCAGCCGGATGATGGAGCCGGCGCCATTACCTGGACCCTGCCGTACGGGATGGGGTTGACCAGCCTGGCGCCAAGCTACACGCTCTCCTCCGGCGCCGGCAATCCGGCCTCGGGCTCTTCCCGGAACTTCAGCAGCCCGGTGACCTACACCGTGATCGATGGCGCGATCACCAATGTCTATATCGTGACAGCCACCAATGCGCAACCGAGCGCAGCCTGCGACCTGCTCACCTTCAATGCCAACCTTGCCGGGAGCCGTGCCACGATCCTGCCCACCGGAACCAACACGGGCACGATCGTCGTGAATGTTCCTGCCGGCACGACAGCGGGTCAGTTGTCCGGTTTGTCTCCGTCCCTCACGGTCTCCCCGTATGCGGCCTGTACGCCGCCCACGCCGCCGCTGAGCCTGACCTCGCCGGTGCATTACGTCGTCACGGCGCAGGATGGCTTTACGACTATGGATTATACCGCGACGGTGGTGACCAATGCGGAGGCGTTCAGCGTGATGGTTGTACAGGCGTCCATCAATGGGCTGGCGGCAGCCGACTACGATTACCTGGCTGCGGTGCCCGTCTCCCGCCACCGGAATGCCGGCGTGCCGGCAGTGTTTGCTGTGGCCTCCACGAATGACCTCTCCGGCAACGCCTTCCTGCTGGATTTCCTGCGGCGCTACCGGCCCACGCTCATCAACACCGTCAACTTCAGCGCCGCGATCCCTGGGTACACCGCGGCGGCCATCACCGCGGCCGGGCCGGTGGAGCTCTCCCTCTCCATGGCCACGAACTTCTGGTCGTCGTCCTCCAACGTGGTGCTGGTCAGCGACGCGGTCACGACCAACAACTACCCCAATGTGCTGCAGGCTTCGGCGCTGGCCGCCGCCTTGAACGCGCCGATGCTCTATTATAACTCCGGTAAAGAGGCGTTGGTCCAGACTGTCATCGCGCGGCTCGGCGCGACTGAGGTGGTGTATGTCAACGCCGCCGGCACCAAGCCGGCCATGGCCGGTCAGGTGCTGACAGGTCCGGCCTCGATTGTCAGTTACCTGGCCGGGAGGGGCGTTAAACCCGACTATTTCGCGTTGGCCAACCCGAAGGACCTGAATCTCCTGATGGGCTCCAAGATTTCACTGACGGCGCCCTTCCTCGCGGCACGGAGAGGCGGCCTTGTGGTTCCTATTACCGGCTACACGCCCAACACCAATGAGCTGTTCCATTATTCCGGCTACCCCGCGATCAGCAGTGAACTGCGGCAGCTCTACCGGGAGATCGGCCGGTATCCGGAGTATCTCGCGCTGGTGGGGAGTCCGACCGCCATTCCGCTCAGTTACACCGCGGGAATAAACCAGATGCCCAACCAGATCCTTAACGCGCCGACCGACCGCGACTATGCGAATGCCGACGAGGATCTCTTTCCGGACATCGCCATTGGCCGCATCATGGCTTTCAACCTCTTTGACGCGACGCTCTATACCTGCCGGATTTCAACCTACGAGCAGTTGTTCGACGGGGACTGGGAACGATCCTACTGCAACCGGACGCGGTCGCCCTCATTCGAGAATTACGGTTTTCGTTTCAAGGAGGCCAGGATGAAGGATGCGGGGGCTGGCAAACCATTCAACGCCGCCTTCTTCGGCCACGGCGAGCACTCGTCCGAAGGGGTCCTGGGCGGCTTCTTCGGCACGGGCTCCACGAACATCCTGGCTCCCCTGTACATCTCGTCGGGAGGGTGTACCGTCGCAGGCGTCGATTTTGAAACAGTGGCCGATGCGTATGGTTCCCCGTATAATGTTGCCATGGAGTCCCTTGTGGTCAATGCGCTGGTCCGGATGGGCGCCGTGGCCTTCGTGGGGTGTACCCGGCTTGCCGACGCCTGGACGGCCAGGATGTTCGGGGTTTTCGGGATCGAGGCGCTCAAGGGCGAGCCGCTCGGCCGCTGTTACCAAAAGGGCGCTGTTCAGAATATCATCGGCGCCGATTACTGGTTCATGGACCAGGGACGGAAGATGATGTACCTGGGCGACCCCGCGTTCCGGCTGCATGTTCCATCCGAGCCGCAGTACGCCCAGCCAGCTCAGGTGGTGTCCAATACGACGCCGAGCAATGCGGTGCTCTCCCTGACGGCTGTTCCGTATACGGACTTCTTCCGCGCGCAACATACCGAAGATCATATCAGGGAGTGGGGGCAGACCCCGCCGATTTACTTTGTAGATATGCCAGGGATCTATGACGATGGGGGCGGTACGTATATTTGCATGGTCAACCTGACGACCGACAAACCCATCACGTCTGTGACGCAGATCAACTCGGTTGCGCCGGGCTTTGGCGGCGTCAATGGTTACAGTATCGATTACCGCCAGGACGGGACCATGGGTGTGATGTGGCATGTCGCCATGCATGACTGGGAATGGAAGGCCGGGGTCGTCAATAACCAGGTCACCAATATCCAGTTCCAGATCGCCTATGACCTGGTACCGGATATCACCTCCTTCAATGCTAATCTTGATGGGAGCGGCGCCATCATCCAATCCTTGAGCAATACCAATGGCACCGTGACGATCTACGTGCCGGTCAGCACGACGGACGGGCAGATCGCGGCCCTGGCGCCAACCTACACGCTGGATTTCGGCGCCACCTGCAACCAGGCCAGTGGAGCTGTGCCGTCCCCGCCGTTGAGTACAAATACGCCGGTGCCGTACATTGTCTCGCCGGGTGCCGGCAGCAGCAACCCTCCCAAGGTCTATGCCGTGTCGGTAGTCCGGTCCCCTTTTATCAGCGCGGCCTGGACGGGCGATGAGGATTCGGGGATCACCACTAATTTCACCTACACTGTGGCCGTGAACTGCGGAGGTGGGGCTGTAAACGTCAATGGCGTCGCCTTTCAGTCCGATGCGGCAAGCGGAACGAATTTCCTGATTGCCGGCGCCGGGGCCGTCGCTAGCGGTTCACCGGCCATATCCGGTAACAGCTACGGGCTTGGCGCCGACTTCATCTACGGCGGCAATCCCTGCGCGGTGACGCTCTTGAACCTCACGCCGGGGAAGAGCTACGAGACCACCTTCTTCTGCTTCGGGTGGGAGGCCACCGGCCGACCCCAGACCTTCGCGTCAGGCAGCGCTTCCAGAGTCCTGGACCAGGATGCCTGCGGTGAAAACAGAGGCCTGCGGATCCTCTACCGCTTCGTCGCCGATTCAACCAACAGGGTCATTACCGTCACCCCGGCTGCCGACCCTGGCACAACGCTTCACCTCAGCGCCCTCGCCAACCGCGAGATTGGTCCGCCCGCGGCGCTCTTCAGCGGGATCAAGACCAACGGCTATGCACCGCTGCGGGCGGTGTTCACGGACAGTTCGACGGGGACGATCACCAACCGGCACTGGGCCTTTGGCGACAGCTCTTCGCGTGATACCCTGTCGCAGCTCTGTGTGACCAACCTCTATACTACTCCCGGGGAGTATACGGTGCAGTTGGCCGTGAGTGGACCCGGCGGCGTGGCAACGAATGCACAGCCAGGCCTGGTCCGTGTGTCGGATGTGCCTGTCCCTGTTATTGCAGGAGGCGACGGAGGGGGCTTGTGCCTGTCGAACAACGCCCTCTCGCTGGCCGTGAACAGTATCAACGGGTTGCAGTATCGGCTGGTCTACAAGGAAAACCTGCTGCCGGCCGGCGGTTCGTGGACGCCAGTCACGCCGCCGCTTCCGGCGGGGTGGACGGTTTCAGGCCAGGAGACGATTATCCTGGAGGCCCCCTTGGTCGGCGGGGTGACCCAGCGCTTCTTCAAAGTCGAGTCCAAGTCCATCGATGACTAACCGCCCCGCGCGCGGCGTCTTGTCCACCGTAGCCTTGGCGAAGGGGGAAGCCTTAGCGAAGCCGGCTAGAACTTTAGCACTTTAGAACTTTAGCACTTTAGAACTGCTTCCCACTTCCCACTGCCCCCTGTGGCCACTTTATGCCACATGACAAACTTCTGAAAATACGATATTATACTAAACAATTGAATTGATCAAAAGGTTGTGCGCAACGGTTCACGACTGCTGAAATTTTAGAGAGGCTGAAAAGGGGGAGGAGCATCGCCTATGAGCGGAATGATTCTTGGCTGCATTGTTGAAACAATTCTGGTGCTGGCGCAAGGGGCAGTTCAGGGGCAGTGCTCAGTGGACAGTAATAAACCAGGAGTAACTTTGAGAAGGAATGAAGGAATGGTGGAATTTTGGAATGCTGAGTTGGTTTTTACAGGTATCAGGCACTGGGAGAACAGGCATCCTGCCTGTTCAGTAAGTGCACAGGCAGGATGCCTATGCTCCCAGTAACGGTGCTTCAAGGCCTCCAAATACATCATTCCACTATTCCCATATTTCAACATTCCAGTGAAGTTATAGCCAAGGAGCAAGACATGAAATTGAAAGCAAGTATCATTAGCCTGTTGTTGTTTACGTTCTCGACGCATGCGGCGGAGCTGCATGTGGCCATGAACGGCAGTGACACAAACGCCGGAACACGGGAGGCGCCGCTGCGGACAATCCAGCGCGGCGCGGACCTCGCGCAACCCGGCGACACCATCACCGTGCATGCCGGTGTCTACCGGGAATGGGTGAAGCCGCCGCGCGGCGGGAGCTCGGACCGGGAACGCATCACCTATCAGGCCGCACTGGGCGAGAAGGTGGTCATCACCGGCTCCGAACCAACCAAAGGCTGGGAGAAGGTCTCCGGAGACACATGGAAACTTGTCCTTCCGAACAGCCTCTTCACCCGGTTCCATCCGTATGTCGAGCAGATCGAAGGGGACTGGTTTGAAGGGAAGGGCCGCCACCATCACCGCGGCTGCGTCTACCTCAACGATGTCGGGCTGAGCGAGGCGCGCACGCTAGACGCCGTGCTGCAACCTGCGGGTGAACAGCCGCTCTGGTTTGGCAAGGTTGACAACGTGGTGGAAGCGCTGCCGGAGTCGCTGATGAGCGTGGCGTGGTTCAAGGTCGGCAACGGCGCGGCCGTGCCCGTGGTGAGCGCCGTGCGCAAGGTCATGGTGAAGGAGTTGCCCTGCTCCGAAGGCGGACAGTATTTCGGCTCCATCCTCCATCGCAGTTATGCGCGCTTTGCGGAGGTGGATTTCGGTGCGGGTGCGGAGACGGTCGAGCTCCGCGCCGCAGTGCCTCCGGGCGGGGGCGGCGTTGTCGAACTGCACCTGGACACCATCGAGGGCGAACTGATCGGCAGCAGTGAACTTCCCGAGACAGGCGGCGATCAGGCGTGGAAGAGCTTCACGATCCCCATTACGAAGACCGCAGGGAAGCGGATGTTCAGCCTGCTGTTCAAGCAGAAGCCGTTAAAGACGTACGGCCCGTCTGGCTGGGGCGAGAAGACAACCCTCTGGGCGCAGTTCCCGGGTGTCAATCCGAATGAGGCGAACGTCGAGATCGGGATGCGGCCGACCGTCTTCACCCCGACGGAGACGAACAGGGATTACATCACCGTGCGCGGCTTCACGTTGCGGAATGCCGCTACGACGTGGGCGGGTCCGTGCACTGGCCAGCGCGGACTGATCACGGCGTACTGGTGCAAGGGCTGGATCATCGAGGAGAATGAGATCGCGAATTCCCGCTGCAGCGGCGTGGTGCTCGGTAAGTACTCCGACGCGTGGGACGGCAAACGCGGCAACAAGGAGGGCTATGACCTGACCATCGCCGACGCGCTGAAGACAGGCGGCTGGACAAAGGAGAAGATCGGCAGCCACATCGTGCGCAACAACCGCATCCATCACTGCGGTCAGACCGGCGTCGTCGGGAGCTTGGGCTGCGCCTTCAGTTCCATTACCGGGAATGTGATTCACGACATCCATCTGGGAAGCACCTTCAGCGGCGCGGAGACGGCCGGGATCAAATTCCACGGCGCGATCGACGTGAAGATCAGCGGCAATCACATCTACCGCTGCGGCGAAGTCGGCGGCATCTGGCTCGACTGGATGGGGCAGGGCGCGCAGATCACCGGCAATTTCATGCATGACAATGATGTGGATTGCGGGGATCTCTTCCTGGAGATGCAACACGGCCCGATCCTGGTGGCGAACAACCTCTTCCTCTCCAAGGCCGAGATGTATATCAACTCCAAGGGCATTGCCTTTGCGCACAACCTCATGGCGACACCGATGGGCTTCGATGAGTTTGACAGCCGCAAGACGCCGTATCACCCGCCGCACGCCACCCAGATCGCCGGGGTTTATGACGGGAAAGGCGGTGACCATCGCTTCTACAACAACATCGTTGTGGCGCCTGCCGGACTGAAGGCCTTGGACACGATGCCGCTACCCTGCTTCGCCGCCGGTAACGTCTTCCTCAAGGGCGCGCAGCTATCGAAATACGACAAGGAGGCACTGCAGAAACCTGCGCATGATGCGGCGCTGAAGGTGACGGAGAAGCCCGACGGCTGGTACCTCACCGTGACGCTGGACGCGGTCTGGCGCAGCGAGGTTGCGCGCAAGCTTGTGAACACTGAGCTGCTTGGTAAGGCCATGGCTCCGCAGATGGCCTACGAGGAGCCGGAGGGTTCCGCAATCAGCGTCAACACAGACTATCTTGGCAATCAACGTGACACGAAAAATCCATTCCCTGGTCCGTTTGAAAAAGCAGGGCAGGGGAGTATGACAATCAAAGTATGGCCTCAAACAGGGCAGGACTCCTAAAGGAAAACAGCATGATAACACAGAGAGAAGCGGGTTCGTTGTTTCTGATCGCACTGCTGCTGGCAGTATCCGCGAACGGGGCCGATGTGACATCGTCCGCGTTCTACAAGGAGATCCAGCTCTTCAGCACCGCACCCAGCGAAACCGCGGTGCGCACGCCGATCGAGCATTTCGGTCCGGTTGGCATCGGCATCGACCTGGTTCTTCCGCCCTTCCAGATGCGGGTGCGGAGTGTCGAGAAGGGCTCACCCGCTGAGACTACCGGCAAGATCAAGGTCGGCCAGATGATTGAGACGATCAACGGTGAAAAACTTAAAGAGATCGATCCGCGCATCCAGCTCGGTGGCATTATCACCAAAGCCGAGTCGACCGACGGCGTCATCAGGCTCATGATCAAGGAGACACCCGAGGCCAAGGCTGAAGAAGTCATTGTTAAAATCCCGATCCTGGGCGCCTACAGCCCGACCTGGCCGCTCAACTGCCCGAAGTCGGCGAAGATCGTCCGCAACCAGGCGGACTGGCTGGCGAAGACCGGCAACTATGCCGGGCCCGGCATCCAGGGGTTGGGGCTGCTTTACCTGCTCTCCACCGGCGAGGAGAAGGATCTTGACGTCGCCCGCGGCTGGGTTAAGGAACTGGCTGCCAAATACAAAGACGCCAAATCGATGGATAGCAATCCCTGGCACGCCGGCTATGGCGGCATCGGACTCTGCGAGTACTACCTGCGCACCGGCGACGCGTCGGTCATTCCAGTCATCGAGAAGATTCACGACTACCTCAAGCGCAACACCTACAACGGCGGCTGGAACCAGTTCGGCGGGGTGAACTTCAGCTACGGACACATGAACGCGGCCGGACTCCAGAGCGTCTCCTTCCTCCTGCTGGCCCGCGAATGCGGAGCCAAGGTGGATGAAGCCATGCTGCAGGAGACGCTCAGGCATGTCTACCGGTATGCCGGTCACAATGGCGTACCCTACGGTGACAACCTCCCCGAGCCCGGCTTCGTGGATAACGGCAAGGTCGGCAGCCTCGCCTTCACCATGGCTGCCGCCGCGACGCTGACACCCGAGGGCGAACAGTCAATCTATGCCAAGGCGCGCGACCTCAGCGCAATCAAGAGTTTCTACTCCACCTCCTGGATGTTTCACGGCCACACCGGCGGCGGCATCGGCGAGCTCTGGCGCAGCGCCGCGATGGGACTGATGGTTGACAAGAAGCCCTTGAAGTACCGCGAGTTCATGGATAACCGTCAGTGGGTCTATGAGCTTTCCCGCCGGTTCGACGGCTCGATGGGCATTGTGTGTGACCATGTCGGCCAGGGCGGCTACGACGATCCCCGGCAATGGGGGATCGGGTTTGCGCTGACCTACACCATCCCGCGCAAGACATTGCGCATCACAGGCGCACCAGCGACCCCATTCTGTAAATCGTATCAACTGCCGAAACGGCCGTGGGGCACGGCCGCGGACGAGGCCTTCCTCTCCATGACTCCTGGCCAAGACAAGGCCGGAATTGCGCAGGAGTGGGATGCCGAGCGTCTGGCCACGGATTCTGCGGTTCCGATCCTGCGCCGTCTGGGTGTTCCCCTTTCCGCAGTGTTTGCCGGAAGCATTCGCCGGAATGCCACCTGGCCTATTCCTGCGAACGGACCTCACGTGACCGATGAAATGCTGCTCCAGTACGCGCGCCATCCCGACCAAGGGGTGCGCGCGTTCGCGGCGCATGCGATCGCCAACCAGGCAAAGGACCCGTTGATCCTCGAACTGCTGAAGGACAAGGATCCGCGTGCCCGTCATGCGGGTGTGATGGCCATCCATTCGCCGGACCGCCTCACCGACGAGGTCACAACGCTGCTACTCAACATGATCAACAATCCGAACGAGTCGTGGTGGGTGGTTGTGGACGCGCTGAACGTTCTGAATATGGCCAAGCCGGAACTACTGGCTCCGTACGTGGACCGGCTCTGCGACCTCCTGCAGCACGATGAGTGGTGGTTGCGCCGGGGCGCGCTGACGGCCTTGACGGGTCTTGTCGCGGAGGAACGTTTCTGTCAGAAGCTGTGGCCGCTTATCGGCAAGGTGGTTCTCAACAACCGGGTTGCCTCTGCGTTGGATCCGCTTTCGGGTGTGATTGCCAAGCTGAATACAGCGAAGCCCGAGGTGCAGGCCCTGGCCGTGCAGGCGCTCGCGCAGGCCTACTCGGAGTACCCAAAAACATTGGTGGCGCCGGGTGGACTGAATCTGGCGAACCGTGTGGTCGGCAACAGCCCTGTGGGCTGGATGGAGACGGCGCTGGCGGGGAACCTGGCTGGCGTGCCGGGCGGACTCGATGCGCTCTACACGGTTTCGAAGGCGCGCTTCCCCGAGCAGAGCCTGCCGCACCGCGAGATCTTCTTGGCTGCGAGCCCGGAACAGCTGGGCCCCAAGGTGAAGGAGGTCCTGAAACCGACGATCCTTGAAAGCCTGATCCCCGAGCACGTCGGCAAGAACTGGAAGGCGCTGCGCACGCTGGCGGCGTGCGAAGTGAAGGCCGGTAACCATCCCGGCGGCCGGGGTGACGTGATGGATCAGCTGGCTGAACTCTGCCGCCAGGCCGGTGACACCACCGACTATGGCTGGCACACCTTTGGCCCCGACCGGCAAAAGGACGACTGGGATTATTTCACCTTCGATCCGCCGGAGAAGAAATTGTGGGACGGCTCTGGGCGCTATCGGCCGGTGACCGTACCGGAGGGCATGACCAATTGGTTTGCCGCGGACTTCGATGCCGCGAAGGCCGGCTGGAAGAAGGGGCCTGCACCGTTTGTCAATGTGGGCGGAAAACTCCAGGCCGGGATCTGCAAGGGCTCGCCCTGCGCCTGCGGCGACAAGCCTGGCACGCTCTGGGACAAGGAGGTGCTGCTGATGCGCCGCACCTTCGAGTTGCCGCCGATGAAGGCGGGATATCGCTATCGTCTGCTGGTCGGCGGCCGCTCGCATGTCGGTACGGGTGACGGCTTCGATGTCTACGTCAACGGCCGCAAGATGGTCGAGGTGAAGGGCGCCTTCGGCCGCAACTCCGGCGGACTGCCCAAGGGCGCGTTCATCACTACCGAGTGGCTAAGCGAGTTCAAGGGCGGGGGCAGAATGGAGGTCGCGGCCATCGCCTTCCTCAGCTCCAGAAAAGAGAAGCCGAACAATATCAACATCTGGTTCGAGGAGATGAAGATGCCGCCCTTCAGCGAGGAGCAGGTACAGAAGTGGGCGACGTATCTCCCGCTGCTTTCCGCGGAGTGGCAGGCCTTACAGGACCCGAACCGGAACAGCGAGAATCCTGAAGCTGGAAAATTCAGGTGGTGCGGCAAGGCGGCTCTGAACCCTGCTCTGACCGGGGGCTGGACCACAGTCGCATGGGTGCCCTCAGTCGAGGCCTTTGATCCGGCCAAGCCCACGAGTGCCAATCAGGCGCCCTTCAAGGCGCTCACTTTCAAGGCGGACGGCAAGACGGATGAGCCGCTCCGGCTCTGGACCGGGGACATCCTGATGGATCTGGAGCGGAGGCAGGCGCTCAAGATGATTGTGAAAGGTGATATGCTGTTCGTCGAAGCCGGCGGCTTCAACGAGAAGAACCCCGTCGGCTGGACATCGCCGTTGGTGGCGATGAAGAAGTGTCAGTAAGTCTAAGAAGTGTCAGTAAGTGTCAGTAAGTTGGGAAGTGTCAGTAAGTGTCAGTAAGTTGGGAAGTGTCAGTAAGTGTCAGTAAGTTGGGAAGTGTCAGTAAGTCTAAGAAGTGTCAGTAAG
>CAIZQW010000244.1 GCA_903935195.1 uncultured bacterium | reverse complement strand
TTTATGCAATGTATCGTTTTAACCACAGAGAGCGCTGAGGCACAGAGGAGAATGGGAAAGGTATATGCGGATTACCGGTTGTAGATTTGGATTATTAATCAATTTTAATATGCCAACGTTAATCGACGGAGTGAAACGCTTTGTTCTTTGAATCTCTGTGTCTCAGTGCCCTCTGTGGTTAAAACGATACATTGCATAAAGATAAACCATCATTTACCACCATGAAGATATACAAAAAGGCATTATTACCCACTAAATTGTTCGAAGAGCCTGAATATTTCCCTCATTCGTGTGGTTCGCGCCATTCGGATGCTAAAAATGAACTTCTTATTTCTTTAGCCTTGAAAAGACACGCTGTAGGTTATATCATCACCTCAATTATTGATTCGGATCAGTACATAAATATCTGATTTGCTTGGAGTAGAGGACGTAAATAGGGGGGATCATGAGAGTAGCCATTGTCTTTTTTGTGGCCGCATGTGCTGCGGTACACATGCTATCTGCGCAGGGGCATCCTGTGCTCTTTGCCTCCGATGCGGATTTCACTGCTTTAAAAGAACGTTGTAAAACAGATGAGCTTCTTAAACTGGCGCATGCTCGACTCGTGTCTGATGCAGAAAAGATTATCCCTCTTACGCCGAGTCAGCGGGAGATGGAGGGGCGCCGGCTCCTGGCTGTTTCGCGCGAGGTCTTATCTCGGGCCACGACCTTGTCAATGGCCTACCGTCTGAGCGGGGATAAACGCTTTGCCGACCGGTGTGTCGCGGAGATGAAGGCGGCAGCCAGCTTCAAGGACTGGAACCCGACTCATTTTCTGGATGTCGCGGAGATGACCTTGGCGCTGGCCATCGGCTATGACTGGCTCTATCCTCAGATCTCGCCTGCCGATCGCAAGCTCATCGAGGAGGCGATCATCAGCAAGGGACTGCTCGCAGGGCAGAAAGGCGGCTGGTGGGTCACTGCACACAACAACTGGGGACAGGTCTGTCACGCGGGGCTCGTGGCAGGCGCCCTTGCGACGCAGTCTCTCAATCCCAAGCTGGCAGAGTCCACCATCAAACGTGCCATTGAGAACCTTCCCATCTCCATGGCGGCGCTCTCACCCAAGGGATCCTATCCGGAAGGCCCGGGGTATTGGGTGTATGGGATCGAATTTAACGTTATTGCCATTGCCCTGCTCGAACACGCAACCAAGAGCGACCATGGGCTGATCGCTCGTCCGGGCTTCAAAGAGACCGCAGATTACCCCGACATTGTCACGGGACCCAGCGGACAGAGCTTTAACTATGCGGATGCCGGCTCCTCTGCACGGGGGTCCACCTGCGCGCTCTGGTGGTTTGCCAAACGCTTTAATCGTCCGGATCTCATTTCCTATTTTGAAGAGGATGCCTTCCGCGCCTATTGCCTGCAACGCTCTGAGAAGGATAACCGCCGGAGCCGGAACCGGTTTTTCCCGCTCGCCATGCTCTGGAATATCCCGGTCACCGGCAAGGAACCCAAGAAGACATCCTTGAATTGGTTTTCAGAAGGGAGTACGCCGATCACCATTCAGCGGACCAGTTGGAACAATGAAGAGGCCGTCTTTGTCGGACTCAAGGCAGGGGCAGCCACGAGTTCACATGGACACATGGATGCCGGTTCTTTTGTGTATGATGCACTAGGAACACGCTGGGCGTACGATCTTGGCGCGGAGGGCTATCATGGCATCGAAAGTCGGGGGATGGACCTCTGGGGCAAGGCGCAGGATGCTCAACGGTGGACCATTTTCCGTCTCAACAACAGAAGCCATAACTGTTTAAGTATTGATGGCGAGTTGCACCGGGCGAATGGACGCGCAGCGGTTATTGGTTTTCAGGATAACGGCAAAGCATCAAAGGTCACCCTTGATCTCTCACCGGTCTTTCCAAAAGCGAAAAAGGTTCTGCGTACCGGCGAGATGCGAGCCGACGGGGTTTATACGCTGACGGACACGCTGACAGGTTTAAAACCCGGCTCACGTGTGCGTTGGCAGATGATGACCAAGGCCGTTCCAGGTGATATTCAAAAAGGGTCTATCCTCCTCTCCCTCGATAAAAAGCAACTCAAGCTTTCAACGGTTCAGGCCGCATCGATCAATTGGCAGGTCAGCGATGCCAGTAAACCTGTTAACGAATGGGACTCCCCGAACAAGGATATCAGGGTTGTCTTCTTTGAGCAGACCGCACCTGCGAGTAGCAACTTGACCTTTGTTGTTACCTTTGAACCGCAACGCTAATAAAGGAGAAGGGAAAAATGATTTTTCGAATTATACTACTTTCTTCTCTAGGTTTTCTATTTGTAGCTCCGGCGTTTGCCCTGGAGTTCCATGTGTCGCCGACAGGCAG
>CAIZQW010000243.1 GCA_903935195.1 uncultured bacterium | reverse complement strand
GCCGTCACATGCACGTTCTGCATGCAGAAACATTCGTAGTCGCACATCCGGCACGTCAGACCGTTGCAGTTGCGAGGCCAGCCCCATTCCGGCAACTCCTGCTTTGCAGCGGAGGCGCGGAAAAAGAGGATCATGCGGCCAACATTGATACGCTGCGCCTCGAACTGCGTCAGGTCATTGCCCAGCACCGCCACCTCACGGCGCTGATAGTAGTAGTCAGGACGTTCCGCAATGTCGGCGCGGAGACGGTCAGCGAACTGAGCCACCGTTTCAGGCGCGGCCAGGACGACCTCGCCTTTGGCGCCATCGGGAGTCTGCTTGGGCGTACCGTCCTTTTTGATTACGCGGTTGCCGTCAGCACTGATGACCTGCTTCAGACCGTCGCTGTCCAGCGTCGGAACCGATTCGCGCGGACGGATCGTCGGCTTGCGTGTCACGTCGTAAACAATGACCTCGGGGTTGTCACCCTCCTGTTGGATCGCGCTTACGTACTGGTAAATCTGAGGATTGAAGCGCAGACGCATCCAGAAATCAGAGCCGTCTGAAATATCCTCGCCGGCGGTCTTGTGCTCGAGAAGGCACATGCGCCCGTCTTTCAACTGTCCGAGACCGTCGATCTTGCCGCACACGTCAAAGGTCCGGCTACCTTTGAGCGCATATCGGAATTCGCGTTCCGGATAGATATGCGCGATGCACTCGCCGTCACCGGAGTACCGTTCATAGTATCCATGCAGCAGGCAGGAGAGGATGGCGACATCGAGCGGATCGAACCGTTCCGCCTTCGCCAGCACCTTTTCGAGGCACTCATGGAAAGAGAGTCCCAGCCATCGTCCTTCCATGCCGTCATGAAATGCGCTTCCAAAGCGCAACGCCAGTACGGACAGCTCACGGAGGAGCCCCAACTCGTACCGGTAATAATGTTTGCGCGGACACGACAGTAAAGCCGCCATCCGGCTGGCCGTCAGTGTGTCACGTGTTTTTATTTCAGTTGTCATGTCAGTCCTTTTCGTTAGGTCAACTGTTTAGAGTGTCCCCGCCAGAAGGCGTTCGACATCGCTTTCGCGGATGCCCGCGCACCGCTTGCTGCCGGGGAAGATCACCTTCGTAAAACCGCCGCGTTTAGCAATTTCGTGCAGGGTGGTCGTAGTCCTGTTAATTCGCTTCGCTGCATCCCTGAAAGAGATGACCCGGTCCGGTTGTTTCTTCTCCGCCACCATCGCTTCCTCTTCAAGCCCCAGCGTCCGCAGGAGCTGGATCTTGTCCCCGCGCGTCCGCGCCGGGTCGCTGTCATAGATAGCCTTCATGGCTGTCAGAGTCGTGTTCTTCATGCTTTCCGTCCTTTCGTTAATGTTCAGGCTTCATGCACAAAAAAAGCCCTGTTTTCATCACCTGCGTCGGCACTGTGACGGGCGGGTCGTGAAAACAGGGCTATAGTAGAAGACTCGGACAGTTCAACAGTCAGTTGTGTCCGAAAGATTTGGGCGTAAAATGAAAATAACCCAATGAAAACATGGTTTTCACTGGGTTAAAATAGTTCGGACTAAAACAAATTGTTGTTTGTCCGAAACAGAGGGAATGAGCGTTTATTTACTATTAAGCCATCGGCGGTAGGAGCGCTCAAGGGAGGCCGGCTTTACTTTGAGATTTGGCATTTTTTTGCAAATATTGAAGCATATTTCCGAGAGCGAGGCCCCGTCCTTGACTTTGCTCATGATCAGGCGCATGACCTCTGCGTTATCGCGGCCGTCCTTTGTGTCGCCGCCCTTCATGCCCTGGTTCTTTTTTCTGTTTGCGACGCTCATGCGCTTTTTCCGCTGGCGCAGTACCGTCGCGATGTAATCCACTTCTTTTGCGACTTTACCCAGCAACTCATCTTTAGGAGCGGCAGGTTTTTCTTGCGTCTCGGTTTTATTATTTGATGGAAGGATCTCAACCGCAGGTTTCGCGGGGTTTCCATATCCGACAAGCTCCGCGAGCTTTGAATGCATTGCGGGGTTCAGATAGCACGGCACGATGTCGCGCAATTCGAATACCGGCCGATCGGCATCCGTCACGACATTTTCGTTACATCCCGTCCAGACACCGCGCAACTTCACGGTCTCCCAATAGACGCAATCCTCGTCCGTCAGGTCGCTCACGGGGCCGCCCGGTTCCTCCTTGAGCCCGTGTTCGATTGCGGCATACGCCACCGGCCCTAGGCGCTTGCGCCATTCGATACGGATCATCGGGAAGAAGAGACCCTCCGAACGGAGCATGGCGATAATGGTCTCTTTATGACGCTCGCTGATTGCAGTCGCGTTTTTCGATGATTCCGTGTTCATAGATAAAGTCCAATAGATGTCTTGCCCCTGAATCCTGCTCCAGCCCGATCGTATGACCTTGCTTGATCGTGACCTTGCCTTTCTTCCGCTTCCAGCCATTGCTTGTGACCAGATCATAACTGAGCTGGATCCAGCAGATTTCTGACGCGCTGTCCAGTACCCGCTGTTCAGGCGTTTTCGGAATGCCGTCAGAAGGAGAGCCGACTCCGAACAGGTCGCACTCGAAGAGGGCCCTGCGGTCCTTCTCATTGAACGCACATGTTGTTTTTGTGGAACCTAACCCCTTAACCATGCAGGATATTCTTTCGATGTGGACATTCTGGATGGCTGATTTCGGGTCGGTCTTTGAAATGTGTTCCCAGCGGTCCTTGATCCGGTCCACCTTCAGCAGCCGGTCCAGCTCCATGGGGGAGCTCACAAAGGCGTTACCCTCGCCGAACAGCATCTTGCCGAAGGCCAGCCGAATCTTCGAGCAAAGTTTCTGCGCCTTCACGGTCGTGCGCAGCATGCAGTTCTTGCGGTCATAGACAACCGTGTGGAAGAGCAGGGGGGTGGTCGCGTCATCCTTCTCCTCATCGCCGTCCAGTACGGGCTTGCACTCGATGCGCCCCGGATAGCGGATCATGAACCACGCCTCATCTTCATAACAATCGAAATGGATGATGCGGCACCACGCCTTGCCCGTCGTGGAACCATAGTGTTCCGCAAGCGCGGCCTCGGTATCCTTGAGGCTCCTCGCGTCAGGCTTCCTGAAATTCTGTTCACCCAGCCAGGTGTTCAACGGGTAGAGGTGCAACGTGGACGCGCTGGACGTCTGGATCTTGCCGTAGCTGGTTTCAAGCAGGTAGGGGAGATGATCTTTGAGCATGAGCCACGCTAGAAGGCAGTGGCAGGCGTTCCCGATACAGCGCCCTTGGGGTTCCGCGTACGGGATGCCGCTCTTATGGATCTCGGCCTGGACGCTATCCCAGCCCTCCTCCGAGTCCAGCTTGATCGCGCAGAAGAGCGACTCTTCAAGCACCTGCGACTCATGCTCCCCGTGGAAATAGTCAGTCAGCTTGGCATAATCGAGCTTTTGCGACTCCAGATTTTCGGGGATTTCGATGCCCGCCCGCTTAAATTTTTCTTTGTCCGTCAGAAGTGCATCCCTCAGCACCTCCGCATTAAACTTCTTCAATCCTGTAGCTGTGATCCAGCTACCCAGCGCCCTACCCATGGTCGTGTCTCCTTTATAAAAAAATCGTGACACCCTGCCTAACCACACGCATGCCATAAAGGGCTCCAACCGCTCACGGACACACGCATAGCGACAGAGTGCCACGAAAGTGGTTCTGTTGCTATGCGCCTCCGTGTTATTTCGGTTGGAGCCCTTTTTATGGGGCGCATTGGACCGCGCCTAAGCGCAGTCACAAAAATTGTTTGCTTCAGTCTCTATTCGATAAACTTCATTCCCTTTTTGTACTTTCAGTATAGTCGTATCGCCTTTCAAAGGGAAGCCAAAACGCACTCGGCATCCTATTTCTGTGTTAGATCGAATTCTTTCTTAGGTATACATGACTTTGCTTTCCAATATCTAGTCTTTTCTCTTTGCTAATAAGCCATTTTTAGCCTCGCATTACGAAACGTGAATTGTTAATATACAACGATAAATTTCTATTGGATTACGTAACGTGCTAGAAAGACGAAAAAAACTATCAGTTTTACATTCGAGTGAGCAAGAACTCGGGAGGTATAATCTGAGCTTTACTGCCTCTTCTTTGAGGCCAGAATTGGCTCGGATTATCGCGGAAACCTACCAAGATTGCCGTGACTGGGATATAACTAAAACGAAGGTTTTGGCTCAAAACAGTTTGCAGTCTCGCACACTCTCGAGTCGTATCCGCATGGAACGTGAAATCCGGCAACGTGTCCAGATGTTGACACCCGCCCAAATCGAACTTCTCGCCCAAGCCCCTTCCGATGGTCGTATTGCCATCGCATGGCTTTCCATGCTGAAGAGTAGTCGCTTTGTCTTTGACTTTGTTGCTGAAGTTTTGCGTTCTAAAATCGAGGGAGCTGACTTATACCTGCGCCCATCGGATTACGAATCTTTTTGGTCTATTAAAAGTGTGACGCACCCAGGGCTGACAAAAATTTCTAAAACGACACACGCAAAGATACGTCAAGTCTTCCATACGATGCTCAGAGAAGCCGGGATATTGTCACCAACGACAGATGAAAATCTTATTTCTCGTCCTGTAGTCCCCCATGATGTTTTGCTCTCTATAATCGCGGATGACAGAAAATGGCTGGCCGGTTTCCTTGTGCCTGATCACGAAATTGTTTCCAATAAAGGATACTCGTATGGCGTTTGATCTTGAACACATGGTGCACGTGCTAAGCCATCCTGATTTCCTGTCCATGAAAGGGCTTGCCAATGAGGTGCCTCTTTTCATTCGGACGTATGCCCCTGACAAGGAAGACGCTTCAAGACGGCTCGTTGAAAGTCTCGCAGTCCGGTTAAGCAGCAAAGGCATCACGGTAAAGCTTCTTGACCTTTTCGACCTGGTCCTTGCGGAATTAGAGGAGCAACACTTGCTGGATGATATTCTGCAGAATGAAACATCCTTCACCAGAGAGGAACTTTTTGAAACACTCCAGAACTATTCTGATCCAAAGACCCATCTTATTCCGCGGCTAATAAAAGCCATGGGCGATGGCGATACGCGTCTCACCTTGCTGACGGGCGCTGGCCGCGTTTATCCGTATCTCAGAACCCACACCATCCTCGAGTCACTGCAACCCGCCATGCTCCGCCATCCTGTCGTCATCTTTTTCCCGGGCGAGTATGTGCAAGATCCGGACGGAGGCTCCTATTTGCGCCTCTTCGGATCAATTCCGACTCCTAAAATCAACAATCCCTACTATCGTGCGACCAACCTTGACAACTTCAGGATCTAATCTCATGAAAATTCAAGAACTCTTCGTCAAACCTGTCGAACGTCCAATAGACGGTGTCATCAAAGCGGATGACATTCGCAACATCGTTGTTGAACTGGATGAATATGTGGTCACCCGCGAAGTATCAAAGGGGTTAGGTATTCTCGCAGAGAGGTATCTGTCAGAACTCACGGCAAATGGTGTCTGGATATCAGGATTTTTTGGTTCAGGCAAATCCCATCTCCTGAAAATGCTCTCCCTGTTGCTGGATGGCACGCCTCTTGCAGATGGACGTAAACCCGCTGAGATTCTCCTGCCAAGGTTTGAGGATGAGATCGTCAAAGGAGAATTACGAAAAGCATCTCAAATACCATCCCGTAGCGTACTTTTTAACATCGACCAGAAGTTCGACGGTATCGGTGGAGACCGCTCCTCTCCCATCCTTGAAGTGTTTGTCAAGGTGTTCAATGAACTTCAGGGTTACTACGGCAAGCAGGGCTATATCGCCCGCTTTGAGCAAGACCTCGATATGCGCGGAGACTTCCTCCCTTTCAAAGAAACATACTTGAAAGTAAACGGGACACCGTGGGATAAAGATCGCGAAGCGATTTCTACCGCCCGTAAAGCCGCCTTCGGACGGGCTTACTCCGAGCACTTCGGAGTCCCCGAATCAGAAGCCGCTAACGTGATGCGCCACGTAAAGGATGACTACCGCGTCTCAATCGAAAGTTTCGCCCATACCGTCAAGGACTATATTGCTAAGCAACCGCCCGGGTTCCGCCTGAATTTCTTCGTTGATGAAGTCGGTCAATTCATAGGTGACTCCTCTGAACGACTACTCAACCTGCAAACGTTAGCCGAAACTCTTGGCACCGTCTGCAATGGACGGGCTTGGATATTTGTAACTTCGCAGGCTGATCTCCAGAAAGTGCTGGGTGATTTTAAGAATTCAGCGCAAGCTGAAAACATTACCAAGATTATGGGACGTTTTAAAACCCAGATCACCCTCGCCAGCGCAGATGTCCAAGAGGTGATCCAGAAGCGTCTTCTCGCCAAAAAGGAAGATGAGCCCGAGGTTCTTACTTCGATTTATGACAAGGAGAAAGATAATTTTCAGACGCTTTTCCGTTTTGGTGATGGGTCCATCCATCTCAAGGGGTGGAGAGGAAGCGACGAGTTTTGTAAATTCTATCCTTTCCACACTTATCAATTCTCGCTTTTCCAGTTAGCCATCCAACAACTTTCAAAGCATAGTGTTTTCACAGGCAAATATCTTTCTGTTGGTGAACGTTCGATGCTGGCTGTTTTTCAGGAAGTAGCTAAAGCGGTTCGCACACAGGAGGTCGGTAAGTTGGCCACATTCGATCTCATGTATGATGGTATCGCCGCATCGATTCGAGGCGATATGCAAACTACGGTTAAAATGGCCGAGCGACAGTTGGGAGAAGGACTGCATCTGCGCATCCTCAAAGCGCTCTTCCTGCTCAAATGGGTTCGTGAATTCAAGACCACACTGCGTAATATCGCCATCCTGCTGATCGACTCGCCTTCAATCGATATCCGCGCCCATGAGAAGGCTATCCGTTCCGCCCTTGCGGATTTGACACAACAGAACTATCTGCAACTCAATAATGACCTTTACGAGTTTCTGACCGATACAGAAAAGGATGTTGAAAACGAAATCAAGAATACCGAGATCGATGACTCACAGGTTGCCGAATTACTGGCGAAAACACTTTTTGCCGATGTGCTGCGTGATCCGAAGATTCGCTTTGAAGGCAATGGACAGGACTATCCGTACGCCCGTAAGCTGGATGACGTCCTTAACGGCAAAGATGCTGACGTTGCGGTTAACATCATCACGACCGATCACCCCAACCATGGAAACATTCAAACCCTCGCTGCCCAGAACACGGGAAAGGCGGAACTTCTAGCGGTGCTTCCCTCGGATATTCGCTTGATTGATCAGGCCCGCCTCTTCCTTAAAACAGACCGTTATATCCAGCAGAACGTCGGCATGGGCGACGAAACTCGTCGCACCATCCTCGACCAGCGGCGTCTACAAAATGGGCAACGTCGCAACGGTATGTTACTTCTTGCTCAGGAGGTCCTCTCCAAAGCGCCTCTATTTCTCAACGGATCGCGACTGGACAGTGTTAGTGAAGGTGAACCCCGCGCTCGTTTCTTCCGGGCCTGCCAGGAGCTCATCTCGTTTGCCTACCCTTCTCTGCGTATGCTGAAAGGGGCATATGACGACGACACCCTCTCAAAAGCGTTGCTTGAACAAGACGACCTGCTCACCGGCGGCGCCCTTCAGCCCTCCGAAGCTGAACAGGAAATCTTGAACTATGTGATCCGCAACCAGAATAACGGGGAACGGACCTCTGTTGATGAGATCCTCCGCGTCTTTTCCCGCCGTCCTTACGGCTGGTATCCGATGGCCGTCCTGACGCTTCTGAGTCGCCTCTTCAGAATGGGCAAGGTTGAACTTCGCACCTCGGAACTTTTAGATGCGCGTTCCGCATTGGACCATCTCAAGAACACTCGGCTCCATGGAAGCGTGCGCGTTCGTATCCAGGAACAGTTTAGCCCAGCACAAGTCAATGCACTCAAGAAGTTCCACCACGATTTCTTTGACCGGACCAATAATGGAGCCGATGCGCGTTCCGCCGCTCAAATGACGACGGAAGCCCTTGCATCCGAAGCCAAGGACCTCACACTGCTACTCGACCAAGCAACCCGCTACAGCTTCTTAGAACCCCTTCGACCCCTGGCTGAGAAGTTGGCGCGCCTTTCCGAGAAGGACTATACTTACCTACTCAACCATCTCTCGGAATACGAGGATGACCTCCTGACCGCAAAGGAAGAACTCATTGCCCCGGTGAAAGCCTTCATGCATGGGCCGCAACGCTACGTCTATGATGAAGCGACAGCATTCCTACGTGAAGAATCCGCAAACTTTGCCGATCTTCCCGATTCAGACCTTCGTCCGCTCAAAGACCTCGCAAGTTGCATAAATCCCTTTAAAGGTTCAATCGTCCCGGCTGCGAAAGCCGCAGTTGCCAAATTGAAAAGCTATATTACGGACAAACTCTCCCTCGAACGTCAGCACGCAGAAAATAGGCTTCTGGAGCATGAGTCCCGCCTCATGGAAATGTCTGACTTTAAAGAACTCTCTGAGGATAATCGCGAGTCGATATTAGCGATTTCAAAGGACGCGCTCGAGGCGATCAAGTCCGAACGGTTTGTAACAGCCATTCGTGACCGGCTCAACCGTTACATGACGACCGAGTATCCGCAACAGCTCGCGCGTGCCTCTGCCGCAGTCACAAAGGATGCCATAAGGGATGGTTCGCCTGACGTAGCGCCTGCCTCACCTATCACTTATACGCCAGCTTCATCCTTGCGGCCTAAGTGCAAGCTGACCTACCTTTCCAGCGAACATGAACTCGATCATTGGCTCTCCGCCCTTCGTGCGGCGGCGAAATCCGAACTCGATAAGGGCAACCGGATCAGCTTGTAATTATATTTTAGAACTTCCCCCATGAACACATCCGCCCTTAAAACATTCGCCCCTGCCGTCCGCCGCCAGCTCATCGAGGCGGTGACGCGCAAACTTGACTACGTGCTCACAGCCCGCACGCCGGACTTGCTCACGGTTTACGCCCTGCAGGTTGCATCCCTGAGCAAGCTTGCCAAGACTGACCGCAACGGACTTGTCGAGCGTGTGGCCTACACCTGGTTCAACCGCTTTGCCGCGCTACGCTTCATGGATGCTCACGGATGGCACCCTTTCCGCGCGCGAATCATCACCCCGGCCAATCCTGATGAGACCCAGCCGGAAATCCTTCGGAGCGTACTGGCTGGTTCGCTTCCTGCTGAACTCGCGCCCTTCTCAGATCCGAAACGCATAAACAGCCTGCTCGATGGCACAACGCCATCAACTGATCCACAGGGCGAAGTGTATCGTCACCTTGTCCTCGCCGCCTGCCGCTTCTACAATGCCCTGCTGCCGAATCTCTTTGAACGGCTTGATGACGAGACCGAACTGCTCCTGCCGGATGACCTCCTCACCGAACAATCCGTGGTTCAAGGCTTCAGGACTGAGATCAGCGATGCCGACTGCTCTGAAGTTGAAATTCTTGGCTGGCTCTATCAGTTCTACATCTCCGAACGTAAGGATCAGGTCATGGCCCGCAAGAGCGCCGTGCCCACGGAAGACATCCCTGCCGTCACCCAGCTCTTCACACCGCACTGGATCGTCCGCTACCTCGTCGAAAATTCATTGGGTCGCCTCTGGCTGCTTAACCGTCCGCAATCCAAATTGCGCGAGCACATGCCCTATTACATTGAAGGCGAGGCAGAGAACGACTTTCTCAAAATCAATAGACCTGAGGACATCCGCCTCTGCGATCCTGCCTGCGGAAGCGGTCACATGCTTACCTACGCCTTTGAACTTTTGTATCGTATTTACGAGGAGGAAGGCTACGCACCCAGCGATATACCTGTCCTCATCTTGAAGCACAATCTTTACGGACTGGAGATCTGCCCTCGCGCAGCCCAGCTTGCTGAACTGGCTCTCGTCTTTAAGGCGCGTGAGAAGTCCCGGCGCTTCTTCCAGCCGGAACAGTTCGTCCGTCCCCGCATCATCGAGTTACGCGATGTATGTTTTGAGGACAGCGAACTCTCAGACTATTTCAAAACCATTGGAATTAATTCTTCAAACTTCATTCCTCAAACTTCAGCCTTCCCCGAGTTGCTCTATCAATTCGAAGAGGCAAAGAACTTTGGTTCGCTCATTCAACCATGTATTGACGAACAGGCAATTCTCACTGCTCGTCGTATCATTGAAGCGAACGAAGGCGTCGGCCAACTATTTCTGAACCAGACACACCGCAAGGTCCTGCGCGTACTCGAACAAGCCGAGGCGCTCACCCTGCGCTATCACGTCGTTGTGGCCAATCCGCCGTATATGAAGAGCAAATTTTTCAACGGTGCATTAAAGCGGATGACCGAGAAAGCATATAGCGAAGGACATCCGGACCTCTATGGATGCTTTATCCAGCAGACTATCAGACTAGCGTTGCCGGGAGGCCAAATAGGAATGATCACAATTCCAAATTGGCTGTTCCTCTCTTCATTCGATGAACTCCGCGCATCATTAATTGCCGGCGTCTACGTCCGTTCCTTGATCCATAATGGAAGAGGTATTTGGGGTGCTGATTTTGGAAGCTGTGCATTTACGATTACAAATTCAGTTCCAAACGGCAGATTCTCACATTTTCGGCGTCTCTTCGAAAAGACCAGCGAAGTTCAATCCAACTCCCAACTCGAAAAGAATTTCTTCAACACGAGCGGGTACCCAGTCCATCATTGCGACTGTAGCGGGTTCAAAACGCTACCGTTTCATATCTTTGCATATTGGATTTCACCTGAACTCGCTGCGGTGTTCGGTAGCACTCAAATCATCGAAGACGTTGGCGTTGTCCGACAAGGCTTCCAAACAGGAGACAATGATAGATTTATGCGCTTCTGGCATGAAGTCAGTCACGCAAAATCCAAATTCGACGCGACGGCGAGAGACGAAATTCAAGGGAAGCTCAAATGGGTCCCGTATAACAAAGGAGGCGAATTTCAGAAGTGGTATGGAAACAATGACTATGTGGTCGCTTTTGATGAAGAGAACTACAACGTCTTGCTGACCAGTGGGAACTGCCTGCCGTCGCGAAACCTTTATTTCCTTGAAGGTTTGACTTGGTCTGCATTGTCTATCTCGCTATTCTCGGCCCGACACAGTCCAGTTGGCTACACATTCAGTGCGAAAGGAGCTGGTTGCTTTCCTCCCAAATTAGAAATCTTCTTCATTCTTGGACTCCTCAACACTGTTGTTGCCCGAAAGCTCTTTGAGTTTATGGCGGCAACTGTAGATTTTAATGTCGGTTCCATAAGGCAGGTCCCACTTCCTCGAAACCACACTGCTTTTCACGCTGTAGTCGCCGACCAAACCCAGAGTTGTGTTTCCCTTGCCCGCGCCGACTGGGACAGCTTCGAGACCTCTTGGGATTTCCGAGATCAGCCGTTGCTGAGCGAGGGGCTGAAGGGCGCGACGCTGGAAACGAGTTGGCGAAATTGGGAAACGCAGAGCACCGCAGCCGTTCGCAGAATGCAAGAGTTGGAAACGGAGAACAATCGGCTTTTTATCGAGGCATACGGGCTTCAAGAAGAGTTGCAGCCTAGCGTGCCCGAGGAACAGATCACACTCGCCCGCGCTAATGTCCGCAAGGATATGTCCGCATTCCTATCTTACGCCATTGGCTGCATGATGGGCCGTTACTCGCTTGACAAACTTGGACTTGTTTTGGCCGATGCCGGTGACACATTAGAGACATACCTAAGCAAGGTTGGCAAGGCTGCCGCTGAAATCTCTTTCTTGCCGGATGAAGATGCAATTATCCCAGTCTTGGACGGTGAATGGTTTGAGGATGATATTGTCTCCCGTACGCGCGATTTCCTTCGTGCCACCTACGGCGAAAACACTTTGCGCGAGAATCTGCGCTTTATCGAGGAATCGCTGGGCAAGGATATCCGCAAGTACTTCTTGAATGACTTCTACAAGGATCACCTCCAAACCTACAAGAAGCGTCCGATCTATTGGCTGGTACAAAGTCCTAAAAAGGGGTTCAGCATCCTGATATACCTGCACCGCTACACACGCGACACACTGAACATTGTGCTTAACCGCTACTTGCGTCCCTATCAGGACAAATTACGCGGCCGCATTTCCCATCTGGATCAGGCGCAGGCAGATCCCGGTGCCAGCGCCCGCGACAAGACAGCAGCCCGCAAGGAGGCTGAAAAACTCGTCAAGACACTCCACGAGTGTGAAGAGTGGGAACGCGACACGCTCCTGCCTCTTGCACAACAGCGCATTGAACTTGACCTCGACGACGGCGTCAAAGTCAACTACCTTAAACTCGGCGAAACCCTCGCCCCCATCCCCGGCCTCGCCACAAAAGAGGATGAATAAAGTATTTGGCATGCACATCCATAGAAGTGTATTATAAGAAGAAAAGGAAACAACTATGATAACCTCACTCCGAATACAGAATTTCAAAGGCTGGAAAGACACCGGATCGCTCCAACTAGCGCCTATTACTGTTTTCTTTGGAACGAACAGTTCCGGAAAAAGTAGCATCGGTCAGTTTTTGATGATGCTAAAGCAGACAGCGGCTTCACCTGACCGCAATCGCGTCCTGCATCCTGGCGACAACAAGACCCCCGTTGATCTCGGAACAATTGAGGACTTAATGCACAAACACGATGTGAAAGCTGATTTACAGTTTGAGATGGCGTGGCACGTATCGGATATGTTAGATATCAAGGACACTATAAACAAGACTGTTATAAAAGGTGACAACTTGTCGTTTGCAGCCTCAATCGGGTTTGAAAACGGAAAAGGTGTTAGGGCAATATGCAGAAAGTTTAAGTACAATCTTTTCAAAGAGACACAACAAGTGCTTACAGTCTCAATGCGTGCTAAAGAAAAGCCGGGTGTATATCAGCTAGATGTTGAAGGCATGAAGCTCATTCGACGTCAAGGTCGAGTTTGGCCATTACCTGCTCCCACACGGTATTTTGGTTTCCCGGATGAAATGTCGAATTACTATCAAAATGCGGACGCGCTTAATGATCTGTCCTTTAATATGCAGGGCATGTTAGACAAAATTGCATATTTGGGGCCTCTTCGCGAAGAACCTAAGCGCAATTACACGTGGTCGGGAGATACGCCGGATGATGTTGGGACACGAGGCGAGCGATGGATCAGTGCTTTTCTATCAGCGGCTGATCGCGCTCTGAGCAATGGATTTAAGAGAAGAAGTAGTAACTTTGATCACCTGATCGCCGAGTGGTTGAAGACTCTTGGTATCATCCATTCGTTTGAGGTCTCACCTGTAGCTAAAGGGTTACGTGATTATCGTGTCAAGGTACAGATTAAGGATGGCGGCTCGTTCGTGAGCATACCGGATGTCGGCTTTGGCATCTCGCAGGTTTTACCTGTAATCGTAGAGAGTTTCTATGCGCCTTCTCACTCAACTGTGATCATTGAACAGCCTGAGTTGCACCTTCATCCAGCCGTGCAACAAGACCTTGCAGATATGTTCATCGCGGCCTCTAAGAGTTGGGAAAGAGGTAAGCCGAGAAATATGCAATTTATCATAGAAAGTCACAGCGAGCATTTTCTGCGTCGTTTACAACGTCGTATTGCTGAAGGTACGATAAAAACAGACGATGTTGCTGTCTATTTCTGCGATACGGACAGTAACGGTAGTATCATGACTCCAGTAAGAATAGACCTCTTTGGTAATATTCTGAATTGGCCCAAAGATTTCTTTGGAGACCAGATGACGGACATCGCCGAAATGCAACTTGCCGGTATACGTCGCCGCAAACAGGAGGCAGGTGAATAATGGGTAAACGTAAGGTAGTTTCGCTCCCAGTCATACCGCTTCCCTGCCTTGTCGATACAAATGTCGTAGTGACCGCCAACGGGAATTCGGAGGACTGTAACCCTCAAGCAGACGGTGATCAAGTCGAGATCTGTATCCAAGCCTTGTTAGAAATCACGAATGCGTCTGGAGTTGTTCTTGTGCTCGACGATGGTGGCCTAATTTTTGAAGAGTATTGGGGGCGCAAACCTACTACTGGAAGGCGGGCTCTTAGTCTCGGAGGCCAGCCAGGCACCGGTGATATGTTCTTCAAGTGGATATTCGATAACCAGTATAATCCATCGTGTTGCGAGCGAAGGCTGATCCATTGCACTGATGAAATCAACCAGACGTTTGAAGAGTTTCCTGATATTCCGGAATTGACTGACTTTGATCTTAGCGACCGAAAGTTTGCGGCAGTTGCGAACGCCGGTACACCCAAAAGACCAATACTCGAATTTGGGGATTCAAAATGGTGGAAGTGGAAATCCGGATTGGCCAAAGCAGGCATCAACGTAGTTTTCCTGACAAACTACGCAGAGCTCAAGAACAAAGAAAAGAACCCCGACAAATCTAAATGAGCACTGCCTTCCATAAGTTCCCTTCGACACCCCATCTTGTTTGGCTCAGTAACAACTTGGTGCGGGAAGATAAGATTATGACACCCTCGGAAACAGTACGTTTCCTGTCGGGAACGGTCATTGTGGAGGAAAAGATTGACGGTGCAAACCTCGGACTATCCTTTGGTGAAGAGGGCGAACTGCGTTTTCAGAACCGAGGTAATTGGCTAAAAGGCAAATTGGATGGTCAATGGGAACGCCTTCGCGGGTGGGCGGCTACTTACGAGGCGACCTTACGACATCTGTTGCCTCGCCAGCACATTCTTTTTGGCGAGTGGTGTTATGCGCAACATTCGGTCAACTACACCCGCCTGCCAGACTGGTTTCTCGCCTTTGATGTTTATGATGGGGAGCAGGGGAAATTCTGGAACGTTGCTCGAAGGAATGAACTGACTCAAAAGGCAGGGATTGTTTGTGTCCCGGAGGTGGCCCGCGGCCATTTCACGCTGCAGAAGATCAAGGCGATGTTATCAGGTCGATCGTCAATCGGCGACTGTCCGCGCGAGGGACTTTATCTACGGCGCGATGATTCGAAATTCTTACTTGACCGTGCTAAGATTGTTCAGCCCGAATTTACGCAAGCCATTGAAGAACATTGGTCAAAAAGCGCATTGACTCGAAACAGTTTAGCCAGTATGCAGTTACAGAATGCTTAATCGCAACAACGGTGCCGAGCTCAGAAAACACCTCAATATGAAACGTATACACGACAGTTTGCACCATGTTTTCTTACGCAACCGGATCGTCTTTTGGTATGACTCCACAGGTGAGTGGGCGCAGACGTTCGAGAGCTTTGAAGACCCTCACGTGATGAAACTTAAGGTTTCGGGAAACGAATTCGGAACAAAGGTCCGTATCATACGTGATTTCAATCTGGAAACCAAATACTTGCTGTATATACCGACGGCCCGGCCGCTTGATGCTGAAAACTGGTTGCTCGACCTGCTTTTGCAGGGACGCGAATACAAGGCAGACCGTGCCTCTCTCGCCCTCCAGGAAGTTGGATTGCCTCACGAGTTCCGTTATCTGGCCGAGGAACATGCGGTATTTTTCAAATCCACGTCCCGTACACAATCTCTCAAGAATCTTATCTCGGACGACACGGCATCCAGTATTCGACTCAAAATGATGGCCGTATTAACTGGCGAAGAGACGGATGTTGACACCTTGTTGTTGCATTTTCTCCATCCACAAAACGAGGGTGTCCTGCTTGATCCTGTCCTAGAATGCTTTGATTCATCTGCATTGACAGACTACTTCTGGAAAGAGGTGTCACAAGCATTTGGATACATTTCTAATACCCCCTCGCTTTTGGATTTTACCGTCGCTCTTTTCCGCTCGGCAAATCCGCTCGATGAGCACAGCACAATGCTGCACCCCCATGCCAAGGTCTTTATTCAACGCTGGCAGGACAGCCAGAAATTTAGTTCCTCTTTCCGTCGTTGGGCGTTGCAGATGGAAAAAGAACTTCAAGTCGCGGAGGCCTTAAGCATTCTCGAAGAGCGGCGCAACCTAGGCGACTGCGACACCTTTGAGATATTTGACAAGTACACACTCCACGGCCTCTGTCTATCCTTCGCAAAGAATGCCGCTCCAAACGATCTCCAATCCGTGATCCAGCTCCGTCGTTCGTCTTTCTGGCAAAGCCAGCATGAGCATGGGTACGCGGCACTGGGGCATGCAATTGAACTGCGCGAACTCCTCGCTTCAGCAGAACTGAACATCGACTCGCCCGCATCGGGCATTAACCGGTACGTCAGCTCCTGGTGGCGAATTGATACAGCCTATCGTAAGTGTATCTGGCACTTGCGATGCTATGGACAAGCCCGAGTCATGGAGCAAGTAGCCCAGTGGGTGGAAAAGTCTTACGTCAATAACTTCCTGCTCCCGCTGACAGACCGCTGGGGTGATCAGCTTCGCAAGATGTCCAGATGGGAAGCTGCGAATGTGCCCCTCCAACGTCAATTCTTCGACCTGTATGTTGCTCCGTATATCTCAAAAGGACAGAAAGTATTTGTTATTGTTTCTGATGCGCTCCGATACGAAGCCGCAGCAGAGTTCGCCGTGCGCCTCCGGTTTGAGAACCGCTGGACAACTGAAATCGACGCGCTGTTAGGCTCGCTGCCCTCTTATACTCAACTTGGCATGGCTGCTCTGCTGCCTGGCAAGGAACTATCCGTCGATGCCATGACCGGCAGTGTGGCTGTGGACGGGCATAGCTCCACGGGGACTATCGAACGTGCAAAGATCCTAAGCCAGGCGTGTGCATCACGGGCGACGGCCATCCAGTCAGCCAACTTTTTGGAACTGAACACAAAGACCGCCGGTCGCGATCTGATGCGTGATAACGAGGTCATCTACATCTTCCACGACACAATCGACACAATCGGACATTCGCTTGGCACCGAGACAAAAGCGTTCGATGCTGTCGAGCAAGCCTTCGACGAATTGGAACAGATCGTTAAGAAAGTTGCCAACATCAATGGCACTAATATGCTGCTGACGGCAGATCACGGCTTCCTCTTCCAGCAGGACGACGTGTCCGATGATGACTCGGATGCGTTTCCTCAAGCTGATGAATTGTCCTATCGCGACCGCCGGTTTGCCCTCGGCAAAGGTGTTGTCGCCAATGCTAAAGTGAAGATTTTCAGCAGCGAGGCGTTAAATGTAAAGGGCGACTGGTCAGCGGCCTTTCCCCTTTCGTTGGTACGTTTTCCGTTGAAAGGTGCAGGCAAGCGTTTTGTCCATGGAGGTGCCTCGCTTCAGGAAGTCGTTATTCCTGTCGTCAAGATACACAAGGCGCGTTCCGATGACACCTCCCGGGTCGAAGTGATCATATCCCGCATACCTGCCAAGATTACAACAGGCCAGTTTTCCATTGCATTGCTACAAGAGTCGCCGGCAATCGACAAGATGCTTCCGCGTTCACTCCGCATGGGTGTCTTTGCGAAAGACGGGACACTTCTTTCGGAAATGAAGACCATGACATTTGACTCCAAAGAGGAGGATGCCCGCCGCAGGGAGACGATCATTCTGCTGACACTGTCGAACGCAGCCGATGCTTTCAATAACCGCGATGTGGATGTGCGTCTTGAAGAGACCCTGCAAGGGACGAATCAGACGGTCATCTACAGGGCGCATACCATTAAAATTCAAAAACCCTTCACGAGTGACTTCGATGAACACTGAAATACAAAATGACGAAACACCTGAAACGCTGCCACCGCCACCCTTTCAGGCGAGCGCTCTCGATCTGAAGATCCTCGAGTATTTCCCGGGCCTTGTCGTTCGCAAAGACCTTACGAACGGTCTCAAGCAAAATGCCGTGGTTCCAACTTATGTCTTGGAATATCTTTTGGGCCAACACTGTGCGACCGACGATGCGGAAGTTCTCAAGACCGGACTTGAATCCGTTAAGCGTATTTTGGCCAAGCACTATGTCCATAGAAACCAGTCTGAACTCGTCAAGTCGACCATTAAGGAACGCGGTCGCCACAAAGTTATTGATAAGCTGACTGTTGAACTAAATGAAAAAGGTGGCTTTTATGAAACAGAATTCACAAACCTCGGCATCAAGCGTGTTCCCATATCGGACGACTTTGTCCGCCGTCATCCCAAACTGCTTGTAGGTGGCATTTGGTGTATCGTGGATGTTACTTACGAGGTTTGCGATGACCCCAAATCCAGTCCCTGGCAGATCGACAGCCTCAAACCCATCCAAGTATCGAGCGTAGATGTGGAGGCTTTCATGAAGGCGCGTTCCGCCTTCACATCTGAGGAATGGACGGATGTCCTGATGCAAAGCATGGGGTTCAATCCAGAGATGTTCACACGCCGCGCTAAACTGCTGACACTTACTCGCCTGATCCCTTATTGCGAACGCAACTACAATCTCCTCGAACTGGGTCCGAAAGGGACAGGAAAGTCCCACATCTATGCTGAGTTTTCACCCCATGGCATTTTGATCTCCGGATCGGAAGTCACGACACCTAAGCTATTTGTCAGTAATTCCAGCGGAAAGATTGGTTTAGTCGGCTACTGGGATTGCATCTGTTTCGATGAGTTTGCCGGCAAGGACAAAAAGATCGACAAAGCTCTTGTGGACATAATGAAGAACTACATGGCCAACAGATCCTTTTCGCGCGGTATTGAGCAACTCACCGCCGAAGCCTCGATGGTCTTCATGGGTAATACAAAGAAGTCGGTAGCCTATATGCTCAAGCACTCTCACTTCTTTGAGCCGTTACCCGACAAATACATCGATTCCGCATTCCTGGACCGCATTCATGCCTACAGCCCAGGATGGGAAGTCTCACCTGTCCGACACGAACTATTTACGAATGGGTATGGCTTTATTGTTGACTACATTGCCGAAGTCCTCAAACACCAAAGGACTGAAGACTTCACGGGGGCCTATAAGAAGTATTTTGAGATTGTCTCCGAGGTTTCCACACGCGACCAGACAGGATTCGAAAAAACGTTCTCTGGTCTCATGAAGATCCTCTATCCAGAAGGCCAAGCGACCGCCCAAGAGATGGAAGAGTTACTCGCGTTTGCCATGGAATCGCGCAGACGTGTGCGTGAACACCTCTTACGCATTGACGATACCTTCAAACGTAATGACTTTGTCTATCGTCCGATTGATGGCGGCCAGAGCGTGACCGTTCTGACACCGGAAGAACTCCAATACCCCACTTTTGCCAATCCGAAATCAAAGCCAGATGAGGCCGCACCGGAAGAAACCGAAGATCCGGGTGCCGCACCAGATGCCCCGACTGAACCGGAACAGGAAGAGCTTGAACTTGTTCCTGAAGCCAAGCCGTCACACATTGTCGTACCGGAAAACACCAAAGGCTGGAGTTACCGGAGACTCTTTGCCCGTTATCTGAAGGGGGCCCGAAAGATCACGATCTGCGATCCGTACATCCGTCTTTTCTTCCAGGCACGCAATCTGATGGAACTCCTGCAGTTGATTCACGATCTTGTCCCAGAAGGAGACGAGGCGGAGGTCCAATTGATTACACAATCCGATCAGGAAAGCTGCGTCAAACAGGAGGAGAACCTTAATCAGATGGTCGAGGCCTTTGACGGCTCCCGTGTCGCCTTTTCATGGACTTTCGATCACAACCCCAACTTCCATGCACGCAGCATAACAACAGATACGGGCTGGAAGATCCTGATCGACCGCGGCCTTGACATGTTCCAAAAATTTGAAACGGGTCCCTTCTCCCTCGAACAAGCCCTCCAAGACGCCCGACTCACCCGCCGAACTGAAATCACCGTCATCCGCAACGAGAGGACAGATAATGGAGACACTTCTAAATGACGGCAACCAATAGCGACATAAAAACCTCCGCAGGACGCACGCGCTTTGATAAGAGTGTCCGGAAATCTGATTTTGACGCCAGCGAGCCAAAATTCTGTATTCGGAATTCTTTTCAATTTCGATATTGAATCGAGAAAATGAACAGCCGCTACGTAACCCACAGCAACTAATCACTAAGTATTTAATCTCAACTAAAGAAGGTTTAAAAAAAAATGACTAATCCGAACGCAGGAGTCTTCATGAATAATGAAAATGCGGATATTAAAAGAACAATCTTATTAAGCGCACGCCTAAAAATTTCACCCTCCGCCACAATGCGTGAAAAAACAATCAATCGCATTGTTGAACAATGTTTATGCGCAAGCCCAAGCAAGCGCTTGACTTTAGATGACTTAGTCAAGAAATGTAACCTGTCCGCAGGAATCAGAATGCTTCGTAGGGACGATATCTGGTCGAGTGTACTAAGTTTAGAAAATGACGGACATATCACCTCTGAAACAAAAGGCAAAGAAACATTTTACCGACCTATAGAAAAAATAGTAAAGGATTGTAGCCAGTTCAAAGAAGAGGACGATAAACGATTCGATGCCGTTGTGCGCGAACTTTTTTTAGATGCTAACGGCAACTTAGAAACTTACAGAAGTGCATTTTTCAACGTATTATGCAGAATCTTCTCCAGGCTGACTTCAGCGTATGTGGTTATTTCTACTAAGGAAAACGTTTCTTCTAATAAACATCTTCTTGTCCTTATCAAGCAAGCTTGCCAAAACATTCACGCAAAAAACAAAGATATCGATAATGATGTTTTTTCGAAAGCAGTCTCTCGATTCTTTGACGAACGAACACCTAGCTTCGACGCGCTTAAATGGATTATGGCTCAAAATCACTATAACATGCGTTTGTTAGGCGTCGATCAATCAGCCCACCTGCTTGCAGCCGAGATGTTAAAAGATTCAACCTTGTATCTGGACACGAATGTACTAATTAAGATAATGATGCCGGAGCATTCTAGATACGCCGACGTTACTGACGTTTTAAAGTGTTGCGAAACTATAAACACGCGGTTACTGGTTACTGATATCACTGCAAATGAGTTCACTGCTAGCGTGAACAAAAACACTGAGTTAGTTCGTGAAGTAATCAAATACATTCCAAGAGGTACACGGAACAAAGTGCATTCATTTGTCCTTGAAGAATATATCGTTGCTGCACGTGCGGAAAAAGACTTAACTTTGGAAGACTTTTTATTAAAATATAAAAGACCGATGCAGGTTTTGAACAAAAAACTGCCCTCAGTGATTGTTCAAGAGCCAGATGAGTGGTTCAGTTCTGAAGCGGTTACCCAGGCAACTACAGATTTGGCAAGTCTGGTGTCTTCTAAATTTGTTGAAATGAGGAAATACAACAAGCCGCCCCTTGCTTCTTTGCATGATGCTCTAATGCTTCGGTGGATCGAACAAATGCAAAATGAAACCGCCAATAGATGTCTGTTCCTGACTCTGGACCAAACTCTGGTTGCTGCTGACAAGGAATCGTCCTGCGCAAGAACACGAACTATTGCCTTAGATGTGCTGATACAGTGGATAGCACCATTTTGTTCTTCCGAGTCCCAAGTTGATCACTTGGCTGGCGTCTACGCCGAAGCATTACGGTGTCAGTTACTTCCGCATGAGCAGATGTTCTCTCTGCAAGACTTCGAAATTTTTAGAGAAATGGAAATGGAGACGGACGCCTTGCCAGAAGAAGAAGTTGAAAACTGTCTTCTGAAGATCAAGAACATGTTTCCATCCATGGATATTCGCAAACCAGCTGATCGTGAAAAGATTGCCTATGAGATTAAGAAGGTTTTCATTGAACCAGTAACTAAAGCTAACAAGAGGATTAGTGAACTCAATCAAATTGTAATTGACAAATCAGAGTCCGAACGAAATAACGAAATCAAACTAAAAACCTCTGAAGCAGAGCGACTTTCTGAAAAACAAGCACGAGAACAACAAGGTATTGAGAATCAAAAATTGTTGAGTGAAAATCTCGAATTTAAAAGAGCAATAAAAGAATCAAAACGTAAATGGGCTACTGGGATAGCTAGTGTTGTTTTTTTGTTGTGTTGTGTAGTATTGTTGTTTCTCATTTACAAATATTCTGAAGGGGTAAATATGTTTGTTAAAATTACGGGGTCACTTACGTGGTTTGGGTAAGTCACACTTGATGGCAGCGCTCTACCATGCAGTAAATGATCCTGTTTCTACGGAAGCATGGCTCAAATCCTGGGCGACG
>CAIZQW010000242.1 GCA_903935195.1 uncultured bacterium | reverse complement strand
TTCACGCCGCGCGGTCAGGTTTTCGTAAGAGATGTTAAAGACTTCAGTCCAGCCTGCGGAGAGATCAAGCCCCTTGGCAAGGCCCTTTGCGCCGCCGTGGCAACTGACGCACTTCGCATCGAAGAGCGGCTGGATGCGCGTCGAATAGTCTAGCCAGCCCGATCCCCACGATTCGGGACTCAACTGCTTGGGTTTGCGATCCGCCAATCGTGGCATACCCATGGTCTTGGGTGCATACTCATGGCAGCCTGAGCAACTTCGTGTCGTACCGGGCGCAGCCTGGATAAACGTACGCATGCTGCGGACCATTTTATAGTCTTTATCCAGCAGCTGGAAGTAGAGGGCGCGTCCGGATGGCGCTTCAAAATAGACAGAGCCGTCCTCCTCCACGGGCACGATGCCATGAAAAATCTTGGCGCTCCAGGCAAGGGCTGCGGAAATCGAGAACGTCTGATTGAAGCCATTGCCCCCTGCCGTGCCGCTCACACGCGAGGTCTCTTCCAGGACGCGTAGCCACTTGATGGTCCCGCGTTTCACGTTCGGCATGGAGACATAGACGTCGTTGACAAAGAATGCGCCGGTTGTCTTGGTACGGTCCGTCATATCGAGCGCAGTGCGCGGCAGAGGACGCGGCACCAGGGGAATCGGATTGTGCAGGTCAATGGTCGGATCGCTATGGATGAGGACTTTCTTGCCGGACCGGTGAATGAGCATGAGCGCATTCAACGTGCTGTTCCTTTGCCCAAGCTTACCACTGTAGAGGACCACATGCGCGTTGAGCGGCCAGGGGTCGCAGGAGTCGCCCCTGTCATGCGTCGGTTTGGCCGGCGATTCAAAGTTGATAATCGCTGCCGGATCATTTTTGCCGATACGCGTATCAATCATGGCAATGGTTCCACGAGGTGGCGCATTGTGCGGCGCGAAGGTAGCGACCATGAGCGCGTCATCACCCGGGACAGGCTTGGCCTGGAGAATCGCTTCGGGGAAGACCATGTTGTTACCATAGAGCGCAGTCTCGTTACGTCCGTCCGGCAGGATGGTCCAGAGGCTTTGGATGACCAGCGCGTTGCGATCGACATATTCCCAGCGGCCAAAGAGGATGCGCCCGTCCGGGAGTACGCACGGATCAAACTCAGTCACGTTGTTCACGGAGATGGTGTGGATGTCACTGCCATCCGGGTTCATCACATGCAAGATGGCCACACCATTGTTGGCGCAGGGAACAAGACCACTATAGCGCGTCGAGGTGAAGACAATTCGGCCATCCGGCATATAACAGGGTTTCACATCGTGATGTCCTCCGCCACTGCCCTTGTAAGGATTGCCGTTGTTGTCGAGATTGGTGACCTGACGCAGACCTGACCCATCCACGTTGATCTCATAGATCGTAGAAGGTCCTTTGGGCTCCCCCTTGAAGCAGAAGAGTAACCGCTTTGCATCATAGGAAAGCGAGGGATCAAAATAGATACCAGCCCCGAGTGTATTCGTTGTGGTTGCATCAATGATGGCCCGGATACGCTGTTTCTCCTGGGGCTCGGCAGGATTTTCCAAGACATAGATTCCGCCCCCGGGACGCCACTGATAAAAGGTGTCGTAGATGTGAAGACCCTGATAATTGAAGCGCTTAGCAAAAAGGATGGGCGCTTTTAACAGATCACGGTCAGCACCTTGCGAGCCAGGAATCCCCGACTCCCCATGACAGGTCAAGACCAGACACACCGCGAGTGCAAGTTGCCGAAAGGCTTTTTTTCCATTCATCGATACCCCCTGAGGCTCCCCTATTACGGTAATAAAACCAGACTGATACTTTTTGTTATCTTCGAATCAGTACTTTTATGGCGTTCCCGTACCAGCTTTTGCACGGTTCATCCAGACGCAGAGCTGGTTCGTCTTATTAAACTCATTGCCAGCTGATGCATAATCACATAACTCCGTGCCATCTGCAAGTCGGAAACGCATGAAGATATTATTTTGAGGACTCTTATCAATTGTGCACGCAGCGAGTTTTTCCGTAGAGATCGACGCATCCACCTTGCCGCGGCGCGAGTCCTGGGCTAATACCACGGGGCCATAGGTGAGCGCTACACGGCCGCAACCATCCAGTGCCTCGTGGACGAGGATTCGCAAATCCAGCTTAATATGAATCACATCTCCTGTGTTCCATTCCCTGTCAATTTCCAGATAGGCTCCGGGAATAGCTGCATAATTTTGACCGCCAACGGAAACAACTGTCGTCTTACTCCAAGCGGGAATCCGGAGCTTGATCGGGAATTTTTTCTTTTTAGCAGGGTTAACCGTCACACGCACATCGCCGGAGAGAGGATAATCCCCTTGGATCAAGAGGTCGACCTTTGTGCTGTCAGCCAGGCGGATGGATGCCGATGCCGATTCATAGAGATTGATCATTGGGCCGCGCGCATCTTGCATGACAGCCATCCACGGTGCCATGGCAAGCGCCATGGGTCCCTGAGCCAGGCAACAGTCCTCGCCGTAACCTTTAATCTGATCACCCGCACGCATTTTCCAAGAGGGCCCAGCCAACGGCGTCGGATTCCGATGCATCCACCAGGAACCATCCGGAACCATGGCGCCGAGTACGCCGTTATAGAGTGTCCGCTCCATTTCATCGACGACAGTGGAATCTCCGGTCAGCCGCAGAACATGTCCGCAGAATTTGATCCAGGTGGTCGTGACACACGTTTCGCCAAGTGCCCCGACATTTAATTGTGTCTGTTTCGTTTTTCCATTGAACCAGTATTCGCCCCAACGGTCCTTGAGTCCGCCGACACCTGTAATAAAGATCTCCTGATCCCGTACCGCACGGTAGAAAGCCAACACCGACTCCTTCTGAGAGCGATCTCCGGTCTTCCGATAGAGTTCAGCTAGTCCTTCAAAACAGGACATCATCTCATAGGCTTTCCCATTACCTAGGTTCGAAGGAGGGACATCCTGAAGAATTGACGTGAAGATGTTATTCGTTTTTGAGCCTCCCTGGGCGACAATCCATTTGGCATAGTCGAGAAAGCGCTTCTCACCCGTGATGTTGTACGTGAGCATCACTGCCTCAAGAATCGAACTCGCAGCCATGCCTTGATGGT
>CAIZQW010000241.1 GCA_903935195.1 uncultured bacterium | reverse complement strand
TTCGGACATCGTGTATACACTTGTCCTCTGCGCGTGCTTATTGCCGCTCTATCGCTAACGCTCATCGCTCTTGCAAGCAAGCCTTAAGCGAGCGTTCGGACATCGTGTATACACTTGTCCTCTGCGCGTGCTTATTGCCGTGGCACTTCCCAACTTACTGACACTTACTGACACTTCTTAGACTTACTGACACTTCCCAGCCGCCCCGGGCGGCGGGCTTGCCTATTTCATCGATAGATCGACTTCATCTTCCATGCGGTCACCTTCTTGACGAACAGGTCGCCGCCGGTTGAAAAGAGGCTTACGCCGAGGTTGGCCGGATCATACTCATGCCAGGCGACCACCGCCTGGCGATCATTCGCAAACACCTCGATCATGCTCTTGTCGATAAAGATCCGCAGCGTGAGGTCTTCCCCCTCCCGGAGTTCAAAGGGAGGATTGACATAATCCACCGTCAACGTCTTCTTTCCAGCGCCGTACGCAACAGGGAACCCATTTCCGCCCTTCTCATCGCACAGCAGATTGATGCCGAATTCCCTGGCCTTCGACGCGGGAATCACAACCTCCAGCTCTATCGAGTCGCCGTTGATATCCTGAAGCTTGTAGACGGAGTCACTCTTGACCGTAATCTTCTTTTCCGTTTTCGGGTCGTATCGAAGTGTCGCCAACTCACGCAGCGGCTTGATGCGAAGAACCCCGTCCCTTGGCAGACTGAGTTCCCTGGGCAGTGACTGAATCCCCTGCTGAAACTTCTCACGATTCAGAAGCGCATCAAAGTTCTTTTTTCGATCAACTTTTGACTGGCCACAGATCCAGGGTGTGCACCATGAAAGCATCACGCGGCGCCCGTCCTTCGTCAGGAACGATTCCGGCGCGAAGCAATCCCACCGCGCCCAATTCATCAGCGCATGATGCGTCGGCAGATATTTCTCATCCTTGAAGTCGCCCAGGTAATACCGCGCACCCAGCTTGTGACTGATACAGAGCAGCATCCATTTGCCGGCCCAGCGCTTGTCCTCGGGGTCTCCTATCTTAAACATGTTGGCGCAGGAAACATCCTCGCCCATGGCGACGTCGAGCGTCTTGGGAAAATCAGGATGAAAGAGGGCCCCCAGATGAAGCCAGGTTTTCAAGTCCGCGGATTTCAACAAACAGGGATTTGGCCCGCCGCCTAATGCATAATAGGTATCATCCATGAGCCAGCAATCCGGATCCCAATTATTCCCCCCTGCGGGCTCCCCTTTTGCATTCACCGGATTAATCGGCGTCGGCTTCGTCCACTGCTCCAGCTGATCATCCAGCGCAAACGCCAGCTGGTTCCGTCCTGACCCCGAGCCGTGATAAATCATGGCGGGTGTTCCCTCTCTGGTGAAGAAACCCGTGCCGCTGAACATGCCGTGCCCAGTCGTTTTCGGAGTCAGCGTCGTCGGATGCCATTTCCAATGCACCATGTCGGTACTGGAAACATGGGCGAAGGCCGGCCCGCCATCCTGAGCATGGATATAATGCAGATGATAGCGCCCCTTGTAGTAGTACGCAGGGTTGGGATCAGCAGGGATGGCCCCGTTGGGTCCCGGATTGGCCAGGTGATAGGTCAGCCAGGTCTTCGGCGGGTTCGTCGGCATGGCCGGCACATTATACTTAACCGCAGGCGGATTGGTATCGGCCACCGCCACACTACAACAACACATCGCAACACAGGCCGCCATCATTTGCTTCTTTATCGATTTCATAACACCAACCCTTTCTTATTCGTTTGCCTCATTCAAAACCTCACTTACGGTTACCACGGATTCGAGGCCGCCATCGTCCAGGCCTTGAGCTCGCGGACCTTCATCTTGCCACCTTCGCTGAACAGGCACACGCCCACATCGCCCGGGGCGTATGCATGCTGCTTAACCACCGCCTGCCGTTCATTGACAAAAACCTCCACAATGCTGCGATCCACGAAAATACGCAGCTGGATATCCTCGCCGCGCTTCAATTCAAATGGCGCAGTCGTGGACCCCAGCTTGATACTCTTAGCGCCCGGCTCAACCACAAGATCAAGTCCATTGGTGTTATCCTTGTCACACAGCAGCCGCACCCCGTACCGACTGGCATCGCCCTGCTTGATCGTCGCCATGATTTCGAGGGTGTCCCCTGAAACAGTTGCCAGGCGATTGGTCCCGCCGTCTTCTACAACAATATCTTTCTCGCAGATCGGATTATAGCGCAACTGTTCCAGCTCCTTGAGCGGCTTGATCCTGAGAACGCCGTCTTTCGGCAGGCTGAGTTCACGCGGCAACGACTGAACCACCTGCCAAGTTTCTCCATAATTTATTTTGTTAATGCTCGCAAAGAGCCAGGCCCACATCACCCGGCGACCGTCCGGAGCCAGAAGACTCTCGGGCGCAAAGAACTCCCCGCCATGATCGCCGTCCTTCATGCCCTCCGCCAGGCTCCAGTTCATCCGCGCATGAAATTCCGGCACGAACTGCTCATTCTTCCAGTCACCCAGATAGTAGCGGCACCCGCGAATATGGCTGATACAGAGCAGCATCCATTTATTGCCGATCTTGAAGAAGTTAGGACAGGAAATATCCTCATGCTGACGAGGATTATTGGTGCTTTGCAGAACACCGGGCATCTCCCTGGTCATAAACGGCCCAACGTATTCCCAATTTTTCATGTCCGTGGATTTCATTAGCGAAGCCTCGGTTCCAGTCTTCAAGGGATAGACCCCCTGCAACGCGTAAGTCGTGTTCCCAATCACCCAGGCATCGGGATCCCAGTTGCTGATCCTGCTGCCATCCTGGCCCGGCTGCACCTTTGGCTCAATGACGACTGGGCCCGACCAGTTAACCAGATCATCATCTTTGGCAAAGAACAGCACCGCCTTCTGATGCATGGTGATAATCGTGGGAATGCCGTCCCTGTTCACAAACATGGTGCCGCTGAGCCCACCCAGGGGCGCCGTAGGATGCCAGCGCCAATGCACCATATCAACACTGGAGACATGAGAAAAACCTCCAGGCACAATGAAGAAAAGATGATACTTGCCCTTCCAGAACATGGCATAATTTGGATCGGCGCAGTGGTGTCCAGGAAGGGGGCTTAGCAGGTGATAGATCGGCCTCGTCTGATCCGCGATTATCTTGCTGCGGTAATCCTTGTAACCTTTGACCTCATTCGGCTCAGCTGCGAATGCACAGGCCGGCAAGAGCAAGGCCATCAACACCAAACATCGCTTCATTTGATTCTTCATAATGATTATTACTTTCCCTCAGGATAGATCGACTTCATCTTCCAGCTTTTCACATTTTTCACCGCGATATCGCCGTCCTTGCTGAAGAGGCTGACGCCGACATCGTCCGCGTTGTGCGGCTGCATATAGACGACCGCCTGCCGGTCGTTGGCAAACACCTCGACCATGCCCTTATCGAGGAAGACGCGCAGA
>CAIZQW010000240.1 GCA_903935195.1 uncultured bacterium | reverse complement strand
TTTCAGAGGAAAAGGAAAGCGTGACGGAACGAGAAGCATTGATAGCGTTTAACCGGGTTCAAGGACTCGGCCCTGTAACGGCGCGTCAGATTATTGAAGCGCTGGGGTCGCTGGTAGCTGTTTTTGAGACCTCGGCAGAGCGATTGATGGAAATTCCAGGGATTGGTAGTGAACGTGCGCTTTTGCTGACACGCGAATTAAAGGAGGTTTCAGCCGAAGAGGAGCTGGAACGGGCTTCAAAGACGGGTGTTAAGATTATCACGTGGGATGATGAAGGCTATCCTGCCTTGTTGAAGGAGATCGCCGATCCGCCGCTCGTTCTCTATGTAGCAGGTGAGGTCGCGGTATTGGATACGCCGGCAATCGCCCTGGTGGGAACGCGCCATCCGTCGATGTATGGACGTGAGACTGCGCGACGGTTTGCTTATCAGCTTGCAGGGGCAGGGTATACCATTACAAGTGGTCTTGCTGAAGGGGTGGACACCGAGGCGCATGCAGGCGCGTTGAAGGCAAAGGGTCGGACAATCGCTGTTTTGGGTGGTGCTTTGGACTGTCTTTATCCAAAGTCAAACACGACCTTGGCGCGAGAGATTGCGACTCAAGGGGGTGCGGTTGTCTCGGAGTATCCGTTTGGTCGACAACCCGATCGGCAGACGTTTCCGATGCGAAACCGCATTGTGAGCGGGCTCTCTAAGGGGGTGTTGGTTGTGGAAGCCCCGATGAATAGTGGTACGTTGATCACGGCGAGGCAGGGGATGGAGCAAAACCGGTCGGTGATGGCGATTCCGGGGCGGATTGACTCTGCGGCCTCCCAAGGGTGTCATGCCTTGCTGAAGCAGGGGGCTCGCTTGGTGACTTCGCCAGAAGAGGTTATTGAAGAAGTTCAAGATTTGTTTGTCGGGAAAAGTGCACGCATCTCCGCTGGCTTGGCCAAACCCTTAAAAAAGGCGGTCTTAAAGGAAGAGCGTCCAGCACCTGTTTTGATGGCAGAGGAACGGTCTGTGATGGCGAATATCGAAGAGGGGGGAACCCTGATTGATGTGATTATTCGCAAAACGGAGCTGCCAGCTGGACGTGTGAATGCGCTTTTGGTGAGTTTGCAGATTAAACGGCTTGTGAAGTTGATGCCCGGTGGTTCGGTCATGCGGGCGTCGTAAAGGTTCACAAGGCTGAAACAACGTTTTTAGAAAGGAAGAGAAGAAATGGGAAAGAAGCTTGTCATTGTCGAATCGCCCGCGAAGGCCAAGACAATCGGAAAAATTTTAGGTTCTGACTATGTGGTTAAGTCGTCCGTGGGGCACATCCGCGACTTGCCGGAACGTACGTTGGGCGTTGATATTGAACATGGGTTTACACCTAAGTATGTCGTCTCCTCAGATAAGACTAAGACGGTTGCAGAGCTCAAGAAGGCCGCGAAGACGGCTGACGTGATCTATCTGGCACCCGATCCTGACCGTGAAGGAGAGGCGATCGCTTGGCATTTGAAGGAGACGCTTTTGGGTGAGGCAAAAGAGACTCCTTTCTATCGCGTTCAGTACAATGAAATCACGTCGCGGGCAGTCAAGGCAGCTTTTGATAATCCAGGCGTTATTGATATGAATCGGGTCAATGCCCAGCAGGCACGCCGCGTTTTGGATCGGATTGTGGGCTATAAAGTCAGTCCGATGCTCTGGAGTCGCATCAAGCGCGGTTTAAGTGCGGGCCGCGTACAGTCTGTAGCCTTGCGCTTAGTCTCAGAACGTGAGCGCGAGATTCAGGCTTTCAAAATTGAGGAATACTGGGTTATGGGAGCTAATGTTTCCCGTCAGACCCCGCCGAAAGATCCCTTTTCAATTAAGCTGGTGAAGATTGATGGCGAGAAGCCTGCCATCAACTCGGAAGGCGCTGCCCGTGCACTGCTCTCGGAGATCGAGGGAAGCCGGATGTCGGTCAAGGATGTCCGCATCCGCGAGACCTCCCGCAGGCCTTTGCCTCCCTTCATCACCTCGACGCTTCAGCAGGCGGCCTCTAGTTTTTGTGGGTTCTCTCCCAATCGCACGATGAGTCTTGCACAGAAGCTCTACGAAGGTATCGAGATTGGCAATGCTGGCGCAGTGGGTCTGATCACCTATATGCGTACGGATTCGTTCAATATCGCGCGTGACGCTCAGGCCTCCGCGAAAGATTTTATTACGTCCTCTTATGGTTCCGAATACTATCCAGAGACTCCTAATTTCTACAAGAGCCGTAGCAATGCGCAGGAGGCCCATGAGGCGATCCGTCCAACGGATATTCTGCGTACGCCGGAAAGCTTGAAAGGGGTTCTGGACGCACAGTCCCTTAAGCTGTATGACCTGATCTGGAAGCGTTTTGTCTCCAGTCAGATGTCTGCTGCGAAACTCCAGCAAAAGACGGTCGAGATTCAACCCAGTAAAGAGGGGCTCTCCCATATCTATACATTCTTTGCCTCGGCTTCGGAGGTGTTGTTCGATGGCTTCCTGAAGGTGATGGCCATCAATATTCACAAGAAAAAAGAGGATGATGAGGAGGAGGAAGTTGAAGAGGTGGATCATCTGCCGCCATTAGCGACAGGCGACCTGCTCGATGTGCTCAACTGGTTAAGTGACCGCAAAGAGACCAAGCCACCTGCACGGTATAGTGAAGCGTCGCTCATCAGGGCGCTCGAAGCGAATGGCGTGGGACGTCCCTCGACATATGCGGCCATCATCGAAACATTGAATTCACGCGAATACACGACCCGCGAGAAGCGTCAGTTGACACCCACCGAGTTAGGGTTGAAGGTGAATGATCTCCTCGTGGCAAAACTTGATTCTCTGTTTAATGTTGGCTTCACCGCCGCGATGGAGGAGGAATTGGACCGCGTTGAGGAGGGGCGTACGGAGTGGACCCAGATGATGGCTGATTTCTATCAACGTTTCTCAACGTGGATGGAGTTGGCCAAGGAACCGCCAGCAGAAATGGCAAAGGTTGAGGGGGTCATGGCTCTGGTCAGCCTTATTAAGGAATGGGGACCTGAAGTTCAACGCGGGAAACGCAAGTACAGCGATGCGCGCTTTGTCACCTCGATCGTTGAACAGATTGAAACCAAGGAGAAGCCGATTACCGATAAGCAGGTTGAGGCGCTCGTGAAGATCGCAATGCGTTACCGTTCGCAGATCCCAGATCTGGATGCTCAATTGATGGCCCTTGGGTACAATGACTTGGTCGTCTCTGATCAGTCCATGGCCACGACAGAGTCTTCCATGACACGCTTCGACCTGCTGTCCCAGGTGAAGCTCTCTGAATCGCAAACCGAGTTTGTGGAATCGTTGCGGAGTCAGATGATGAATGGGCGTAAACTCAGCGACAAACAGATGGCTGCGCTGGAACGTATCATTGTTCAGAATGCCTCCCAGTTTAAAGATTTTCAAGTTGTCACTGAGCAATTAGGCCTCTCTGCTGAACAAGCAAAGCCCGAACAGGACAATGAAAGTCCGCTTCTCTTAGAGATGCTCGGACAAGTCACGGAGTGGCAGGAGCCTGTGAAACGTGGCAAGATGGTCTTTAATGATAAGGATTTCTACGATAGCCTCGCAGGTCAATTCTCTCGCCAGCAGTCTCTGACCTTCCGTCAGCGTGCGGCAATGAAGCGATTGGTCTTCCGTTACAAGGGACAGATTCCAAAGTTTGAAGATTATGCTGCACAGTTGGGGTTGAATAAGAAGGCGACGGATAAGAAGGACGAATAGAGCTAAGGAGTATTATGGGTTTTGAATCAGGTAATGTCAGTTTCCGTCTCTTCTATTTGACGCAGCAATTTACCTCCGCCGTGGTTGAGGAGTTTGCCAAGCGACTCGCCCCTCCGATTGAGAAATTGGACCGCGATCCCATCTCCGGGTGGGTCGGTCCCCGACATCTTTTCGACCGTGAAATTACAGATGAAAAGTGTGTTGCTGGACCCTTCTTGAGTGTTCAGTTGTTGAAGGCAGAGAAGAAGATTCCCTCCTCCTTACTACGCGCTTATCAGAAGCTTGAAGAGGATATCGAGATGAAGGCGCGGGGTATTGAAACCCTTTCTCGGAAGGCCAAGGCAGAGGTGAAGGCGCGCGTGATCGCGATGCTTCAGCCCAAGATGCCGCCGACCTTGCAGAGCATTCCGACTGTGCTTGATTTTCGAAATGACCTGCTGATCGCAGGTGCGCTCAGCGATCAGCAGATTGATGCCTTTGTGCTCTATGCGAAAGAGACGCTGGACACCCTGCCGATCCTCCTGACCGCCGAAACTGCTGCGATGAGCCGGAAGCAGGTGAATGCTAAGGATCTCGATCCTGTGATGTTTACGCCGGATGACACCATCGATCCGCCGATTGAAGGTACGCTGGGAATGGACTTCATGACGTGGCTCTGGTTCGCCTGGGAGAAGGAGGGCGGTGTCTATCACTTGCCTGACGGACGCGAATTCGGCATCATGCTGGAAGGACCTGTCACCTTCTTCCGCGAAGGCCAGGGCGCCCACGAAGTCGCCTTGCGGAAAGGGTTGCCGCTGAACAGCCGCGAAGCGGGTACAGCCTTGATCTGCGGTAAGAAATTGAAGCGCGCAAAAGTGACGCTCGCTCATGCTGGTGCGTCCTATACCGCAAATATGGATTCCGATTTCGGCTTCCGCGGACTCAAGTTGCCCAAGGGCGAGCAGGTGGAAGACTCAGGCAAAATTGAAGAGCGCATGATGTTCGTCGAGTTCTTCTGGAGCGCCTGGCTACACCTCTTTGACACCTTCCTCGACCTTCGCACCGATCCCCGCAAATGGCAGAAAACACTCGCCAGCATGCGCGACTGGATCGGAACGCTCGCAACGAAATAGCTTTCATCCTAGTTTTCGTCTTTTTCTGATCTCTAAACTACAAAGGAGCATCATCATGCATCAGACAGGTTTCAATACGTCAAGGCGTTCTTTCCTCAAGCAATCTTCCGCGACGCTGGGGGTCTCGCTGGCGGCACCCCTGATCCTCGCGCAGTCGGCCAAGGGGGCCAACGGGAAGCTGAACCTAGCGTGGGTCGGTTTCGGCAATCAGGGCTGGGGCGACCTTGTCGCCTGTTCCCGCGACAACAATGTGGTGGCGCTCTGTGACTGCGATCCGACCATCTGGGAGCGTGCGAAGCAGCGCTTCCCTGAGGCGAAGTTCTATCTGGATTTCCGGAAGATGCTGGCTGAGATGGGCGACAAGATCGACGCCGTGGGCATCGGCACGCCGGACCACACCCACTTCGCCGTCGCCTACCTGGCCATGAGCATGGGCAAGCATGTCTTCGTTGAGAAGCCGCTGGTTCACTCCCTGTGGGAGGCGCGCACGTTGCAGCAGCTGGCGGTGAAGAAAAATTTGGTCACGCAGATGGGAAACCAGGGCCATGCGTTTGAAGGCGCATACCTGGTGAAGGAGTGGTATCAGGCCGGCTTGATCGGCGAGGTCAGGGAGGTCATCACCTGGACGGACCGGCCTAAAGGAGGCTGGGGCTTCAATGGCAATGTGAAGACGGAATATCCCACGCCTGAGGAGCCGCGGCCGGGCATGGACTGGGATCTCTGGCTGGGGCCGTGTTCGGAGAAGGTCGGTTTCAACCGTGCCTTCCATCCCACGACCTGGCGGCCGTGGTGGGCGTTCGGTTGCGGAGGCCTGGGTGATATCGGCTGCCATACGATCGACACGCCCTTCTATGCGCTGGACCTCGGCGCACCCGAGAGTGTAGAGGTGGAGCTGAAGGAGCCGGTCAACCCGATCCACACGCCGAATGGTTCAGTTGTCACCTTCAACTTCCCGGCGCGTGCCAAGCAGCCACCCGTTAAAATCAAGTGGTACGAAGGTCCCAGCATGCCTCCGGTGCCTGAGGGCTACGATTACGGTCCGCTCGATGCCGAAGGCGGTATGATCATGATCGGCGAGAAGGGTGGCATCTGCTACAAGGGCATGCGCCCCGACAGCCCCATGCTCTATCCCAAGGCCAGGTGGGAGGACTATCGCGCTCCCGGGGCCCAGCGCGTGCCGAAGACGATCCCCCGTCCGCGCGGCATCCGCCTCGATTGGGTCGAGTCGATCAAGAATGGCAAGAAGGCCTGTTCCGACTTCGCCTACTCCGGCCCGCTGACCGAGGCGATCCTGCTGGGCACGCTGGCCATCCGCACCGGCAAGACCGTCAAATGGAACGCGGAGAAGATGCAGATCGACAACAACCCAGAAGCGGCCAAGCTGATCAATGTCGAGGCCCGCGAAGGCTGGAGGACGAAAGATCTGGTGTAAGCGCTTTTTAGCGATTAAACGGAACACCAAAATAAGTATACTCTCAAAAATGGATAATGAGTATGGACTGAGTGCAGTGACAGCTTGCTGCACCTCTTCCGCTGTGGCAGTCGGGGGCAGGGGGTTGTCGATGCGCACGTGGGACATTGGGGTATGAAGGTGTCCATTAGAAGGTCACGCCAAAGGTGATGCCTCCCCAGATCATATGATCCTTGGGGTTGTTGGCATATTCAGGATAGACACCCTGAATGTCGTTGTCGAGAACAGCGGTGTAAACGATCTTTGCCCCAAGATAAATATGGTCGGTGATGTCGAACTGGCTGTAGAGTGCAAGGTTGCCGTCCACAAGGCCGCTCTTACTGTTGTTGCCAAAGTAATAGTCGGTGTAGGGGTTTGTTCCTGCACCTAAGGTCGCCTCTGCACCTACCATCAACTGATCCACAATCTGCACTTCCTTGCGGAGTCCCATAAGTCCGTAGATGCCATCGGCTCGTGCATAGTCGATGTCCACTTCGACAAAGGGAATCACATAGTCATTGTCAATCTCTGCGTTCAGATTGATATCGCGTGTACTCGCTTCGTAGGCACTGTCTGTCACGCTGGGGTAGGTCCACCACGTGTGAGCAATGCCGAGTTTCAGAAAGCTGACGTCGAATTCGTAGCCAAGGGTATAGTCGATTTCATCGAGACCCCCGCAGTGATTGTGCCCAGGACGTGTTGAGGTGTTGAAATTTGCAAAGAATGCTGTGTAGAGTTTTCCGTACTCATCAAGATTCAGGCCGAGATTTGCATTGGGTTGCCATACAGGGTTTTCTGTGAGGACGAGTCCTCGCCAGACGTAGGCTGAGTAGAGGTCTACATAGCATTCAAACGAAAAGAGATTTTCGTCCTTCTCCTTTTGAAGCAGTTTCTCGTCAGCGGGTTGGGCTGTTTGGGCAGAGGCCGTGAAGATGAAGCCGATCACGAGTAAACAAACGAAGGCATTATGAAGAGATTGTTTTTTCATATTTAGGAACGGGGTTTGTTTATAGCTATTCCAATATGTATCGCACAAAGCCACGACGCCACAAAGGAATTCAAGAAATTAAAAATGATTTTCTTCTTTGTGGCCTTGTGGCTTTGTGCGTTACAGTTGTTCATTCTTTTGTCCCTGAGTTTTCACTGCCAACTGCTACTGCCTACTGCAACTAAGTTTACTTGGGCCAATACTTGCTGATGAGTTTGGTCGGGATCCCTGCTTCGTCGGGGCTGAAGCAGTCTGCTAAAATTTGCCACCCGAGGTCCAAGGCTTTTTCCAAGGGGATATTGACAGAGAGTTCCATCATCTCCTGTTCGAAACGTACGCCGTACTTGAGGAGCTTGCCATCCCATTCGCTCATGCGGAAGCCCATGGATTGCTTTTCTTGTGTCTCTTTGAATGAAGCATAGAGCTTGATCATAGCGTCCATGATGGTGCGATGATCATCACGGGTGTCTTTGTTGACTTGCTGTTTCAAACGGCTCAGTGAGCCGAAGGGTTCGATGCGGCCATTGCGCAGGTAGAATTGGCCTTCGGTGATATACCCCGTATTGTCAGGCACTGGATGGGTCACGTCATCACCGGGCATCGTGGTCACCGCGAGGATGGTAATGGAGCCTGCGCCTTCGAAGTCAACGGCCTTCTCATAGCGTGAGGCCAACTGGGAGTAGAGGTCGCCTGGATAGCCGCGGTTCGAGGGAATCTGTTCCATGGTGATCGCGATCTCCTTCATGGCGTCAGCAAAGCTGGTCATGTCGGTCAGAAGAACAAGCACCTTCTTGCCCTGCAAGGCAAATTGCTCGGCAGTCGCCAGGGCGATGTCCGGTACGAGCATGCACTCGACGATTGGGTCAGAGGCGGTGTGGACAAACATGACGGTACGCGAGAGTGCACCTGATTCATCGAGTGTGTCACGGAAATAGAGGTAGTCATCATATTTAAGCCCCATGCCACCCAGGATGATGATGTCCACTTCCGCCTGGAGAGCAATGCGTGCGAGGAGCACGTTGTAGGGTTCGCCGGCACGGGCAAAGATCGGTAGCTTCTGCGATTCGACGAGCGAGTTAAAGACATCAATCATCGGGATGTTGGTGCGGACCATGTTGCGAGGCATGATACGCTTGGAGGGATTAACCGAGGGCGTACCGATATCAATCAGGTTGTCGGTTAGCAGAGGCCCCTTATCGCGGGGCTGGGCGCTGCCTGTGAAGGAACGCCCGAGCAGGGCATCGGAAAAGGGGACGCGCATGGGATGGCCTAGGAAATGCACCTTGGCGTCCGTGGCAATACCACGTGCACCAGCAAAGACTTGAAGTGTCACGTTGTTGCCATCCAACTTGATGACCTGTGCGAGCGACGTGCCTGTCCGCGAAGTCACCTGCGCGAGTTCGCGATAACGGACATCATCCGCCCGAAGCGTGATGACGCTTCCGGCGAGTTTGTCAATCGAATGATAGATTTTATGCATGGGGTTCTCCTGGATAAGAGTGGAATAGTGGAGTCATGGGATGATGGAATACTGGAATAATGAAAGGGTGCTGGCTTCGCTCATTTTAGACTCCCTTTCTTTTGGCGCTCGGTCGGACTCGATAACGGGTGCTCTTCTCCTTGACTCCGAAACCGATTCGTTTTGGGGCCGGTGTGGGAGGGGGAAGCAGGAGCGGCTGGAGATGCTCATAGAGGTCGACAATGGCGGAGTCATGCGTCAAGAGTGTCTTCTCGATCTCCGCCAAACGTTTGGCATTAGCGACATTAGCCATGAGTTGTTCACGCATGCGGACAAAGGTACGCGCAATAAAGACGCTCATTTCAATGGCACAGTCACTATTGAGCACAGAAGCTACCATAATAATGCCATGCTCTGTGAATGCATTAGGGAGATACTTGCGATGCTTTCCTCGTTTAGATTCGTTTTCGTCAGTCTTTAAGGTCGCTTTTTGCGACCTTAAAGACTTGGATGAACTGGTCGCAATTTGCGACCAGTTCGGCGTAACCCCTTCATTTTCAACATGTTGGTTTTTTGAGTTCGTAAGGAGTGCGCGTTGATTTGCGTATTCTTGAGCAGCCAGCTGGAACATAAAGTCAGGGGGAAAACGTTTCAAATTACGCTTTACAGCCTCATTCAGGCGCTTTGCCGTCACGCCATATAACTTAGCCAAGTCAGAGTCTAGAATGACACGTTGATTCCGAATGATTCGGATCACACTTTTGACCTCATAGAGTTTAGTAGTTTCGCTCATAATAGGTTACTTTTGAATGGTGTTGTCGCTGACCATTTTGAGAATGCCATCACGGCGAGGGGCGAAGTCGGGTGAGTCTGAGGGTGTCTGATTCCAGTCAATGAAAGCTTGGGTGACCTGTTGAAAGAACTTACGGGCTGAGGCTTTATTTTCGAAGGGGTAGTCAGCCAGCATGGCGTTTTCAACGACACCGAACATCTCGCGTTGGCGATCCGCGGGTGTGGCGGCATCAACCTCGTTAAAGGCGTTTTGCTGCAGATAGACCGCGTCAAGCAGTTCAGCTTTCAAGTAGATCAGAAAGTCCTTTGGGCTTGTTCCCTCTTCGCCGACGACTTTCATCATCTGGGCGACGTTGTTACCGGTTTGCAATAGTTTACGTAGACGTTCGACGCGGTCGTTTTCAATGACGCTCTTGTATTTACTCCAGCTTTCGAGCGGGTCAATCGCCGGGAAACGGCGGGCATCCGAACGGGCTCGGGAGAGACCATGAAACGCGCCAACCACCTTCAGCGTCGCCTGGGTCACCGGTTCATCAAAGTTTCCGCCGGCGGGAGAGACAGTGCCGCCAATGGTCACGGAACCCGTGGAGCCGTCTTTTAAACGAACCAGTCCTGCACGTTCGTAGAAGTTTGCAATCAGAGATTCGAGATAGGCAGGGAAGGCCTCTTCGCCAGGGATCTCTTCGAGGCGCCCTGAAAGTTCGCGCAGGGCTTGCGCCCAGCGTGAGGTGGAATCTGCGAGCAAGAGGACGTTCAGCCCCATTTGGCGGTAGTAACTGGCCAGGGTCACGGCAGTATAGACCGAAGCTTCACGTGCGGCGACAGGCATGGAGGAGGTGTTACAGATGATGACGGTCCGGTCCATCAGCGTCTTACCCGTCCGAGGATCTGAAAGCTCAGGAAATTCGCGAAGCGTTTCCACGACTTCGCCTGCGCGTTCACCGCACGCTGCGAGAACCACAATGTCCACATCTGCGTAACGCGAGGTAATCTGCTGCAAGACGGTCTTGCCTGCACCGAAGGGGCCTGGAATGCAGTACGTTCCGCCTAAGGCAACCGGGAAGAACGTATCCACAGGGCGGATGCGCGTGGTCATGGTGTCCACAGGCTTCAGGCGTTCAGCGAAACAGGTGATGGGAAGCTTCACGGGCCAGCGTTGCATCATCTGCACAGTATGATCCGCGCCCTCTTCATCCGTCAGAATGGCGATGTCTTGCTCGACGGTATAGTTGCCGGCGACGGCCATACTCTTGACCGTGTAGATGCCCCGGAAGTTAAAGGGGACCATGATCCAGTGTTGAAAGATACCTTCCGGTACTGTGCCAAGCTTTTCGCCGGCGGTGACGCGGTCACCCAGTTTGGCGGTTGGGGTGAATTCCCATAGCGCCTTGCGGTCGAGCGCATCGAGATAGGTTCCGCGCTGGAGAAAAAAGCCGCACTGCGCTGCAAGTTGGGGCAGGGGATTTTGGAGTCCATCATAGATCTGTTTCAGCAAACCAGGTCCAAGTTCAGCAGCAAGCATATTGCCGGTGAATTCGACGGTGTCATGGACGCGCAGATCACGGGTATCTTCGAACACTTGCAAGTCAGCGACTCTGCCACGGATACGGACAATCTCACTCATGAGGCGTTGCACCTTCCCATCCTCTGTGTGGAGGCAGGCATAGCCCACTTCATTTTGAGCCACTGCGCCTTCAAAAGCGACGGTGATCATATTTCCGTTTACGCCGACTATTTTTCCTGTTGTCATGCTGATGCTCCTTGTGATCGGTCTGTTCCGCTTGATCGGTCCGATCCAATGGTTTAAAATTTACTGGTGGTCAGTTGTTCAAAGGTGGCTTGCCCCTTGGCTTCATCCAGGGTAGCCCAACGCAAGGCGAGTTTGAGTTTGATCGCATACGCAAGGGCAACGGTCACATCCATAGGATCATACGCTTGCAATGATTCGGCAATCATCCAGCGGATCTTGTCGAGTCCACGCTCGCGTTGCAAGGGATCTGTCAGTTGGAAAACCTCATCCACAAGGACTTCATACGAAATATCACATCCTTGGGTAGGTCTTATCCAAGGTTCCACATCCGCATTTGCTTTCGTCGCACGTGCATATGCAATGGCATTCTTGAGGATCGTCTCCTTGTCACGCCAGGCGACGACAAAAGGATGTGAAGAGGGGAGGTCGAACAGCAAGGCTTCACTCGCATCTGCATCCGCCGCACGTAGTTGCGAGCGGCACTGCGAAAGATAGTCCTCTCGTGTAAGCGAGGGGCGCTGTTCGAGGTTTATGACTGGAAGTGAGGAGATGAGGTAGTAGGTGCTCATGAATTAAATTAAAAAGAGAACGCGAGTCTTTGACTCTTTAACCTACCCTTTCAACAACGCGGCGAGTTGTGGACGAAGCTGTTTCGCGAGTGCCTCGGCGATGGCTGCCGCTGAAAAATCATGCTCGATCCGTCCATTGGCCAGGCGAATCTTAAATCCAGCACCTGTTTGGGCGTCGGTGATGATTTTCACACCTTGGGATGCTTCGGCGGCGAGTTTTGCCTGTAGCGACTGGGCCCATGTTTGAGAGACGATGACCTCCATGCCTCCTTTGTTGTGGAGATAGGCATGCACGGCATCGCAAACGAGTTGGGTGACCACGGCCTCGGTTTGGAGTGTGGCTTTGACTTCCTTGATAAGCACGTTGGTCAGCAGGGTTGTGATCGATTTTTCAAGGTTGAGCAGGGTGTCACGTGCGGCTTGGCGGATACTCTCCTCGGCTCGACGTTCGTAGGAGGTGGCCTCTTGCTTGGCTTGGGTAACGAGCAGAGCGGCCTCGCGCTGGGCTGTTTCGATAGTTTCCTTTGCCTGGGCTTCCGCTTTACTGATGATTTTGGTTGCTTCGGTCTTGGCCTTCTCGACTCCATCGGTGTTGATCTTTTCCAAAAGCTGTTGCAAATCCTGTGTCATAAGATCCCTTTTATGTTTTAGTAGAAATTAGTTTACTGGTTTTCGGCACATTAATCAATAAAACAACGCCCCCTTTTCGCGTGTTTCCTAAGCTTGCACTCACGAATTAAAAAACGTACACTACTTCCATGTTTTCAACGTTTGGACAGAGTTTATTAACTTTCCATCAGCGCCAGCCTCTCTTGATTGGAGGGGCATTCTTTATTTTGGGGATTTGTTGTGGTTATCTGACGACGTCTTCGCTTGACGGTAGTGGGTTACTCGTTGGGTTCTGTCTGTGTGGAGTCGTTGCGCTCCTCCGTAGAAGGAGTTGGAAAAATGAGGGGCTTAAGGTTTGTGATTTAGTGTTGATCTCCCTTGCCTTTTTTATTTTGGGAACTGGCCGTGCGGCATGGGATCAAGCTGGGCGAGCACAGGAGGCGACTTGGCTGATGGCGGATGACGGGAAGGTGACCTGTTCTGTCTCCTGTCGGGTCGGGCCAGATGTGAAAGAGACCCCTTTCCGAGGACATAGCGTGCGTTATTCGTTTCAGGCAAGCGACCCGCTCATGCACACGGTGAAGGGAGACATCCGTTTGCGTTATCTCCCCTTGACGGTTAATTGGTATGCAAGCGACGAAGATAAAGCAGTCGCTCCAAAGCCTGGAGAGACGTGGCGTTTCCGAGGACGTGTTACGCTGGCTCAGTCGCGAAGGAGTCAGCTTGCGGTGTTGACAATGAACACGGGCAAGAACGAGAAACGTTCCTTTCATCTAGAAAATTATCAAGAAGGAGGCTGGCCTCTTCGACTTGCTTCCATGCGGCGCGAAGCGATAAATCGCCTCGGTCTTGGCTTAGAGGGGTGGGGGCCCATACCAGGGTTAAATCAAGCGATGCTTCTGGGGTACAATAGCGAAATGCCCAAGGCCATGCGGAAGATCTTCTCAGATTCCGGAACGATCCATGTCTTTGCCGTCTCGGGTACGCACATTGCTTTTGTCGCCGGACTGTTGGTGTTGCTTGTCGGAATGACAGGGATTAATCGGATCTATTGGATTTTTATCATCGGCCCACTCTTGGTCGGCTATACATGTATTACGGGTTCGTGCCCCAGTGCTATACGCGCCTGCCTCATGGCGTTCTTCTATTTTCTGGCCCCGCTGGCTGGACGTAAACCGACGCTCATGTCAGCCTTGGTGGCCACCGCCGTTATTGTTCACGCGTGGTGTCCCGATTATGTGTTCAACATCGGAAGTGTCCTTTCCTTTACGGTTGTCCTGGGCCTGATCGCTTTTATGGGTCCCTTCTGCTTGTTCTTCCAAACGCTCTTCGGTTGCGAGCGGCTTCGGGGGCAGGAGGAGCTATTGCTTGCCGCAGGTTGTGTACAAAAAGCAGCGTGGGTTCGCAAAATCAGGATTGGTTTGCGTTTCCTTGCGGATTTGATTGCGATTTCCCTTGCTGCTTGGCTTGCTTCTGTACCGCTGACAGGTTATTATTTTGGGCGTTTTACGCCAGGGGGGCTATTGGCAAATCTGATTATCACTCCCTGTTCGGGGCTTATTGTCATCGCTGCGACATTAGGATTGGTGACGAGTTATATCAGTGAATGGGTTGCCATTACCTTCAATCACGCAGCGAGTTTCTTGACGTCGATCATGGTCAAGACCGCCGAAGTGACAGCAGCCTGTCCAGGGCTTGGTGTTGATACTGGGAAATGGGCAGTCTGGCAGGTGTTCGTCTGGCTGATTGGATTGGTACTTTTGGGGAGCTGGATATATTGGCGGGGCCAGCCGAAAGATGGTTTAGCGTGGCTGAAAACAGACGAAGCAATAAAGTGAGGAGCTTATGAACGAGATGGTCCATATTTCTGGAATAGGTGGGGTCGGCATGAGTGCGCTGGCACAGGCACTACTCGATTGCGGTTATGCCGTGACAGGATCTGACCGCCTTCTGGATGCAGGTGATTTAACAGGCACGTTAGCCTGCCTTAAAAAACAGGGAGTTGTGCTTTATACCCAGGATGGCAGTGGGGTCACCCAGGCGACAAAACGCCTTGTGGTGAGCACGGCCATTGAATCCGACAACCCGGAGGTTGTTCGAGCAAAGGCATTGGGAATTCCCGTGGTTCATCGTGCTGCAGAACTTGCAAACCTCCTTCAAAGCCGCCGCCTGATTGCTGTGACTGGAACCTGCGGTAAGAGTACGGTGACCGGAATGCTGGGGTGGATTTTGGAAGGTGCAGGCCTGGATCCCTTTGTTGTTAACGGTGCAGCTGTGACAGGATGGGATAAAGGAGGGACGCGGATGGGTTCCGTCCGTAACGGCACGGGCGAGTGGGCTGTGATCGAGGCTGATGAGTCGGATCGCTCGCTGATGACCTTCGCGCCTGAGCACGCCATTATCACAAACGCTTCAGCTGACCATTTCGGTTTGAATGAGACGCTTGACCTCTTTGCCAGTTTCCGAAGTAAGGTACCAGGTATTATTATTAATGAACAGGATGAGCCTGACTCCCTTCAAGAGGTTCTGCAAGAGGGGTGGAATGGCTTTTTCACCTACGAGGGTGTCCGGTACTGCGTCCCGATGCCAGGGCTCCATAACATCCACAACGCCTGGCACGCAGTCAGGATGGCGCGTGCGCTCGGAGTTGCGGCAACATCCGTGGCGGAGGCACTGGCACGTTTTGGCGGCATCGAGCGCCGTTTGCAGAAGCTGGGCACGTGCGGGAAGGCGGTCGTCATCGATGACTATGCCCACAATCCTGAAAAGCTGGCCGCAGCTTGGACGACACTTACAACTGCTTTCCCTCAAGGTATTTGTGCTGTTTGGCGACCACATGGGTTCGCACCTTTACGAAAGCTGTTTGATGACTTGACCCTTATGTTTGCACGGGTTTGCCGTCCCTGTGATGAACTTTTATTGATGCCTGTTTACGATGCGGGTGGCACTGCAGATAGAAGCGTTTCAAGTACGGATTTAGCTTCACGTTTGGAGGGTAAACATGTTAAAGTATTGAACTTTATTTCTTGGGATGATGTGGAGTCTCACATGCGCGAAGCCGCTCATGCAGGAAAAGGTGCTTTAGTGACGTTTGGTGCGCGCGATCCTGACTTGCCTCGCTTAGCAAAACGGTTGGCAGGCAGAGGATAACGCGAAGGGGTGAGGAACTTATGGATTTTAGATATCCAGTTGGAAAAATTTTATCAGGTGGCGAGCATGCGGTATGGGGAGGGTATGAGAAGTTTCATAACCAACCCGTGGATGATGTTAAGCTGTGTACAGGAAAGACGGGGTTCTCGGAACGTCGAACAGGGATCGCAGGCGAAGCATCGGTCACGGGGCCAGGCACCTTTTATGTTCATAAGCAGCGAACGGTGACCTTTGCCCCAGCGAAACATGGATCCGCTGGTTGGTGGATTGAGCGGACGGATTTGAAAGAGCAGTTGGACACGTTGGTGTCGATTCGCAATGTCTGGACCTCTGCTCGTAACATTGTTTTGCGGAGTGGTAATCCGCGCAACTATCTGCGCATGGTGGAACACATTGTCGCTTTGCGTCTGGGTATGGGGATTGATGATCTGACCTTGCGTGTGGACTCCGGTGATCCGCCTCTATTCGATCGGAGCAGTATGGATTTGATCGAGGCGATTGATCAAGCGAAGATTATCGAACTCGATGAGCCGGCCCGCTATGTGACCGTCAAGGAGCCTGTTACCTTTGGTGGAGACCGAGGCGACTTCCTGACCTTTCTTCCGCCTGAGAATGGTGAAAAGAAGTTGCGCATCGATTGCGCGATCAACTTTAATTCGATTATCGGTCAGCAACGTATCGTCTTTGATGTGACCCCAGAAACCTTCCGTTATGGCGCCTTGGCGCGTACCAATGCAGCGCATCGCCAAATGTTGATGGTCAAAGCCTTTGGCTTTATCTTTGCCGATACCCGCAACCTAGGTTATACGACCGACAATATTCTGATTCATGGCAAAAAGAAGTTCTATGGTGAGCCTCGGTTTGTGCAAGAGGGAAGCGGGAAGGCGTTGGAACCTGTTTGGCACCGTGCGACCTTGGATCTCTTGGCGGCCCTTGCGCTGATTGATACGGGACGCTTTGTCGGACGGGTGGTCTCCTACTGTGCTGGACACACGTTGGATGTTCGTGCAGTCACTCAGCTCTATATGCATGACTTACTGGAGACCGTGAAGTGAAAACGCGTAACAAACACTATAAGGATTTCCAGGCAGGCGCTCCGCGTTCAATCCCCTTAGCAGAAAGGGGTGAATGGATCTATGGGCGGCGTCCTGTGCTTGAGGTGGTCAAAGCTGAACGTCGCCATCTTTATGAAGCCGTGCTGCCAGCAGAGGGGCGGGATGCTCCAGATGTCGCTGAGATTCGAGGGATACTTCTCACGCGTGGCGTCCCCTTCAAGACAGTCGAACGTGATGTGTTGGATACGCTTTGTGAGGGAGGGAACCATCAAGGCGTTGCGTTGAGGACAGGGGGCTTCCCTTACAGCGATATGACGGTCGTTCTTTCAATTGTGAAAGAGGATCCGAATGCCATTGTCCTTTTTTTGGATCATATCGAAGATCCTCAGAATGTGGGTTCGATGTTAAGGACGGCAGAAGCGGCCGGCGTCTGTGCGGTCATCCTTCCTGAAGATCGCGCCTCTGGCGTGACGCCCGGCGTGGTTCGCGCCTCCGCTGGAGCCTCCGAGCATATTTGTGTGGCCAAGGTTGTTAATCTTGTGCGAGCGATGAAGGAGATCCAAGAGGCAGGTGCGTGGCTGACGGGACTCGATTTTGGTGATGATGCAAAGCCCTATAACCACGTTGACTTTACAGGCCGTGTTGGTTTGGTCGTGGGGAGCGAGGGCGCTGGTCTTTCAAGGCTGGTACGGGAGTCCTGCGACTTTATTGCCTGTCTGCCGATGAGGGGTAAGATTGCCTCGTTAAATGCGGGCGTGGCAGGTGGAATCGCCTTATATGAGATTGTGCGTCAGCAACAAACCAAGAAGGGGCGCAAGGAATGAAAGCATGGATCGTCTCTTTCATCGGGCTCTGTCTTGCCTGTGTCATCTACGCACAGGGGCTCGTGATCTGTACCTCATGCGGGCGTGAAGCCAAGCCTGGTGAGACTGCCTGTTCGCGCTGCAGTTCTGAATTGCCCAAGCCCAAAAAGGAACCCACCGGGACTAACGAATTGCCGGCGATGGATGTTGCAGGAGAGGTCTCAAAGTTGACGGTCGCCAGCATAAAGGAAGATTTTCGACTCGCGACTAAAGCGGAGACCAATGGGCATCCTTCGATTGCCTATTGTTATTATAAGAACGCGATGGCCTTATCACGTCTTCTCGAGAATGAACGTTTTTCCAAAGAGTCCCATACGATGCTCTTGAAAGGGACCGAGCGGACCATGGCCCAGCTTAAGAGAGGCGAGATCAGATGCAAAATCTGTCAAGGTCGTGGAAAGTTGGCGAAATCCCAGAGTACCATTCGCATTGACGGCGTGAACAAGACCAAGCTTGAGTCAGGGAATCGTCTGGTTGAGCCAGTCTGTACCACCTGCAATGGACGCGGCTTTTTTACCGGCATGGCTGATGTGGAGCGGATTAAGGCGGAACTGTTGAGAGGACGCACCGAATTTGAGCAACGACGGATGTTGGCAGGCGAATCCCGTTTAGGACGGCTCTTTGTTGCCCCTGAGCTAGAAAAATTATTGACGGCACAGCAACGTGCCCTGCTCATGACCGGGTTCTCATCTCCCTGCGACGCCTGCCAAGGACTTTGTGTGATGTCCTGTACCACCTGTAGAGGGGAGCGTTGGATCAAATGCCCTCGAACAGGGTGCAAGAGCGGACGTATTGATTTGCCGAAGTCACAGACGAATGCGCGTAAAGAAATTCGTTTGAATGACACACCCGAGGACATGAGTATCTGCCCCCGTTGCAATGGCGTCGGGGAGATCCGTTGTCCGAAATGTGATGCCGATGGCAGTATTGCTTGTAAGACCTGTTCAGGCAGCGGACAAGCTGTACGCTGTACCCGTTGCATGGGTGTCGGTATCGCTGATTGTACCCGTTGTAAAGGACTGGGCAAAATGAAGGATGCTTCCCCTTGTGCGGACTGCAAGGGAGAAGGCAAGGTCTTGTGTGCAAATTGTCGTGGTGAAGGGGCTCGAACACGATGAGTGAAATGAATCAACCGGGTGTTAATCTGCCGAATTTTGAGATCATTAGTTTGCTGGGAAAGGGCGGCATGGCCGCAGTCTGGAAGGCTCGCCAAATCTCCCTTGATCGGATGGTCGCTGTCAAGGTGCTCGCGGCAACCTTTGTCGGAACTGAAGAGGATATGAAGCAGTTCCGACAGGAGGCCCGTACCGCTGCACAGCTTAAGCATCCCAATATTGTGCAGGTCTATGATGCCAATTTTTCAAACGGTTCTTGTTATTTTGTGATGGAGCTTGTTGAAGGCTACACGATGGGTGACTTGGTCCAGCGTAAAAAGACCCTCCCCGTCGAGGATGCGCTCATTATAGCTGAGAGTGTGGCTGTTGCTTTGGATTACGCTTGGAATTTTCATGAGGTGGTGCATTGTGATATCAAGCCCGACAATATCATGGTGGATTCCGATGGCACGGTGAAGGTTACGGACCTTGGGCTTTGTAAGACTTTTTCACGCATGAAGGAGACAACCCAGATCAGCGATGATATCTGGGGGACGCCTGCTTACATGTCGCCAGAGCAAATCTACGGGACCACCCGTTTGGATTGCCGTTCGGATATCTATTCGCTGGGTGCAACGCTCTATCACTTGATCACAGGCCGTATGCTCTTTATTGGTCTGGATGACGAGAACATGATGCGAGCTCATGTTGGACAGAACCAAGCCCCTGATCCACGCATCTTTGTTCCCCACATCAAGATGTCTGTGGTGACTTTGCTGGAGCGAATGCTGGCCAAAGCCCCTGAGAACCGTTATCAAGACTGGAAAGAGGTTCTTCGTGATCTCCAGCTGATTCACAATAACCAACCCATCGACTGGGTCGCCCTTCCGCCCTTTGGTAGCTCCTTGCAAAAAGGTTAGGTTCTAAAGCGGTTCGATGTTTATCGAGAACCCTTCGTGCATTTTCTTGGAGGCCCAGGAACCGATTACAACGCCCTCGGCGTTTTCAATCTGTGCTTGGTCTGCTTTGCGCACCACCAGCAATGGGCCCGCACCTCGTGCATGCAGAAGCGCTGCAATGAGGATGGCCTTCTCAAGTCCGTCACCGCGCTTAAAGTTCCAGACTTCATCCGGCTGTGCGAGCCGCGTCTCGCCATCATAGAGTGATTCGTCCGGCCAGGACGTAACAAGCGCAAGAAGTTCATGCTGGCTTAACGCGGTGGAACCATTTTGTGAAACAGGGTTGCGTTCCAACGCGGCTAGCATAAAGGGTTCTAGGCTCGTGCGAGACAAGTCACGCCACGCATAGAAGGCCATATCTGCGGTCATATTTTTCGCGCGCAGCGCTTCAATACAGGCAATGATCTCTTCACGTGTCATGGAGGTAGTTAGGGGAATCGCGGGTTCGCTGGTGTCAAAGGTTGCCGATGTGGCATCAGGAAGTCTCGGTTCGGTGTGGCAGAAGAGGCTTAATTGACCGACGATCTCAGAGGCACTCATACATACATTGCCAATCGCTTGCTTCAGGTCCTCCACGTCCTCCGCGTTTTCAAGATTGACATCGCGCGTTCTGACAAACGCTTCGATGTCGTTGAGGACGACCTTACAGGGCAGGTAGCCAGCAGAGAAGGTCTCGATGGGAATTGTCTCCATCAGTCGCTCGCGCGTCTCGTCCGTCACCTTGTAGGTACTGTCCTGCTCGAAACGGAAAGCCTGCTCAAGAAGTAAGTAACGGTTGATACCATTAATGGGCCAACGCAAGACAAAACAATCTCTGACTTTCGGGTTTTGACGCAGGAAGTTACCAAGAATTTCCGGGGTGAGATTTGTCTTAAGATAAGACCGCAACTGCTTGGCAAACCGTTCAAACGCGTGTTGCTGGATGGTCGCGCGCGGATAGAGGGTGTGAATGAATCCCGTATGATGGGCAACAATCGTGACGCGCTCATTCTCAAGGGCGCGTCGTGCTTGCCCGGAAATTTGAGTGCCATTGAACCACATAGCCTTCGTCACGAGACGACGGTTGTTGATCAGGATGCCTTCGCCCTCATCAATGAAGTTTTGCGAGTGGAGCGGGGTAGCCATCAGGAAGATCTTTTCAAGCGGGATGCCGGCAACCACAAAGAGAGCCGAGGCATAGAGTGCTGCAAGGGAGACACATTCGCCAGCTCCTGCTGAAAAACCTTCTCGATGTCGGAATGCATCCATCGCTTCGATAGTTTCGGTTTTCCAATAAGGGATGATATCTGAGGTGTACTTGTCGAGTCCGAAGTGTGTCCGGATATCCATGTCAAAGTAGTAAGCATCTCCAGTATAACCAAAGAGGGCATTCGATTGGGCGATGACTTCTGGGGTGAGAAAACTTTCAAAGCGGGCAAGTTCCCGGGCTTGGTTTGTGAGTCCCCATGTCTCGAGATCGAGATTGAAGACGTAGTGCTCCATAATGTATTGCTTTAAGCGCTGAAGTCTGCGATAAGGCTTCAGTTTCCGGATCCCATGAAACCACGGATCCTCCCGCCAGAGCCAGAGTCGAGGCGACATGATATTCGCCAGGACGAGGCTGTACATCAGCTCCGGGAAGACAAATACCTCCATGTCAGAGAGCGTTACGGCGGAAGAGCAGCGCTCTAGTTGCTTCTTATCCATGTAATAGAATAGTCTAGCTTCTGACGGGTGTGGCGGTGGAGGTGCAGGGGGCTGCGCAGCGCGAACATCCTTGCTGGCACCCGTTAGGCTTGGCGATGTCTTCGCCGGTGAAACAATAGGTACAGAGCCGATCCTTGGGCATCTGAATAGCTTGGGTCAGATCATCGAGCTTCTGATAGGCAAGTGAGGAAAGTCCCAGGCGCTTTTGAATGCGTCCGACCATCTCTTGGTAGGGCGCGCCAGAAGGATCACGATACGAAGATACATCCGCATGGTCGCCTTCGATTTCTCGGATGGTACGGCGGGTTGCTAGGTCCATTTCGCTTCGTGAGCGCGAGAAGTTCAGGAACTTGCATTGATAGAGCAGGGGTGGACAGGCGATCCGCATATGAATCTCCTTGGCACCGTCATCATAAAGCCGTTTGACTTGGTCACGAAGTTGTGTACCTCTCACAATCGAATCGTCGCAAAAAATCAGACGCTTGCCTTTAATTAAGTCAGGAATAGGAATAAGCTTCATGAGTGCAATCAATTCACGTTGTTTCTGATCTGGCGGCATGAAGCTGCGGGGCCAGGTCGGCGTATATTTGACAAAGGGTCTCGCATAGCGGATGCCAGCCTCTGCTGCATACCCTAATGCATGTCCTACGCCGGAATCAGGGACTCCGCCAACGGAGTCTGCATCAACGGGGTTAGCTCGCGCCAAGGCGGCACCGCAGTTATAACGGGAGAGCTCGACATTCTTTCCTTCATACGAGGAAGCGGGATAGCCAAAGTAGACCCATAAGAAGGCGCAGATCGCCATCTCTTTGCCTGGACGAATCACTGTCGTCAATCCGTCAGCATCGCATCGGACCATCTCTCCTGGGCCAATGTCACGGCTGTATCGGTATCCCAGATTCGGAAAACTGCTGGATTCCATCGCAAAGGCGAAGGCATCCTCTTTCTCGCCAATTACAATAGGTGTGCGTCCATAACGATCCCGGACCGCATAAAGGGTGCCTTTCGTGGTGAGGATCAGCATGGAGCAGGAACCTGCAATCTTTAATTGGGCATACTGAACGCCTTGTTCAAAGGTCTCCTGCGTATTGATTAACATCGCGACGAGTTCGGTCGGATTGACCCCGCTTTGGCTCATCTCTGAAAAATGGGCGGAGTGGGAGGAGAACATCTCCTGGACGAGTTCGTTGAGATTGGTGATGACGCCAACCGTGACAATGGCATAGACCCCTAAATGCGAGGCGATGAGTAAAGGTTGGTCTTCATTGTCACTGATGACGCCGATACCCGCATTGCCGTCAAAACGTTTAAAATCGTTCTCGAATTTGGTCCGAAATTGAGAGTTTGAAATGTCATGGATGGCGCGTTGAAATCCTTTGGGTGACAAAACCGCCAACCCCCCGCGCATGGTCCCGAGATGCGAATGATAATCTGTTCCAAAAAAGAGATCCGCAACACAATCCTGCTTAGAGACAACACCAAAAAATCCGCCCATAAGTCCTCTTTTCGTTTTTACAGTTTCGTAAGTTGAATAGCATACGAAGAAACATCCTTGTCGGCAACCCTAAAGTGCAGTTTTTTTTCTCGGTTGTATGCTGTAGCCTGGCTTGTACCGAAAACAAAAAGTCCTTTCAAAACGTAACGCGTTCTGAAAGGACTTTCTAAAAGGTACAAGAGTCGTTCTAGAGGCTGAGCTTTGTTTCGATAACCTTGCCTAGAATAACGCCTTTAGGCTTACGGATCCAGACGATGATCTTGTAATCTCCTGATTGGGCCACTTCACCGAAGAGGCCGCCTCCGCCTCCTCAGGAAGCGCAGAGCTTGATGAGGTTTTCAGCGGATTGCTTAGTGACCTTTCCTTTGTCATCCAGAATTGCATAATTGCATTTCCCGTCTGTTTCACGCGTGGATATCTTTTTTCCGTTGAGTTCTTTTGTTTTAACAACGTCAACGAGGAGCTGATAAGGCACTTTTTTGCTGCGTTCATACTTTTTACGCTGTTCGGGCAAGAGCTTTTGGACACCACAACGGACGCTTAATGACAAAGACTCCTTGCTGTTTTCCGTTTCTTTGTATTCCGATACAAACGCTTTAATCTCTTCGTCTGTAGGAATACCCTTGCCTGCGCTTGAAGATGTGGACAGCACGCTTAGTTTAGGAGCAGGAGCGTTAGTCGTGGACTTGCTGTTCTGCTGAGCCAGAACACCTCCTGCTGTCAACAGGAGTACACAGGAGCTGAGTAACATTGTACACTTCATCAGATAAATCCTTACTGTTGTCCAGAATTGGCAATCGTCAATCCTGTTTATATTTATCCGCGCATAACACTAAAACTGTTTATTTATACCATGATCACCATGTGAATGTCGATAATGAAGTTACTTATTAGATGGCTTGAGTTCTAGGCAAAGAATCGTGTCACCATCAAATAAGGGAAGGAGGGGGTGCTTACGCCACGATTACATCTTTTGGTCGAGTGATTTTCCGGTCTCGATGTGGGAGAAGGAGGGGAGGTAGTCCTTGAGTATCTCGACAATGTCGGCCTTGTTAACCTGAGGCTTTTCAAAGACGGAACGTAAAGCGCTAAAGAGGGTGTCAATCTCAGCTCGTTTTCGGCGTGGCGCATTCTTGATCACACCAAGATTAACAAAGGTTGTGGTATCCAATGTCTCGCCGGGCACGAAGAACTCTTCAAAGGTTTTCTCCCCGCTGGTATCGGAGGTAAAGAAGTAGACGGGCCATTTTTTAGGTGCGGCGGACGAGCCCTCCATTGCATGGCATTTTTCACGGGCTTCCTCTTCGGAGGAACAAGGGTCTGCTTCCATACCCAACGCATGAAGCAAGTCAATGGCCACCTGGTCAAAGGGGATCATGTCGCGTGCTTCATCCAATTTCGGATAGACAATGTCCCCGCTCTGACCCATGATCGACGCCATCAGGCAGAGTTCCCCGGATTCGAGCGGCGAGACAAAGAAGCGCCGGATGCCGAGCGGACAGGACCAGGGCTGGCGTTTGTTCAGGCGTTCTAAAAAGCCTAGCGGCAAGCTGCCGTTTGAGAAGGCGACGTTTGCGAAGCGCGCAGTTTTTACAGGCAGGGCATCCGCGTAGGCCATAATGAGCTCTTCCATGAGTTTCTTACTCGCCCCCATGATGTTCACGGGATTCGCGGCTTTGTCCGTCGAGACACAAAAGAAGTGTTGCGGTGGTTTTTCCATCAACAGATCGAGTAGACCGCGTGCCCTCAGGAGATTGTTTTCAATCATCGCCTCGATGGAAAAGACATCTTTCTCGCTTCGCACATGCTTGTGGGCTGCAAAATTGGCGACGATGTCAAAGGGGCCTTTTGTACGAAAGAGCTTTTCAAAGACACGATCTCCAAAGCTGATGGGGTAGGTGATAAAGTCGGTTGGAATGTGATACCCCTCAGCACTGCGCAGGTCGCGCACCAATTCGGTTAGTCCATTCTCATTGATGTCAACAACGCAGAGCGAGGCAATGTTAAAACGCAAGAGCGCCTTGATATAGTGTGAGCCAATCGACCCTGCGCCCCCGATGACGAGTACTCGCTTGTTTTCCAGCCGAAGGCGAAGCTCTGTATCATAACGTGCAAAATCATCCGCCAGCAGGCTCTTCGTGCGACGTGTTACTTTTTGCTGGATGAAGCGATTGAGATCAAAGTTCATGTCCATGGTTACTCCTTGGGGTTGATCACAAGACTCCCGAATAGAGAATGCGATCCTGCTCCGCTTGTTGGAACGTCTCAGAAGCGAGCAGGCGTTTTTTGTTTCTTCGCTCGGCAAGCACCTTGAGCGGGTCAGCGCCCAAGGTTGCAAGCACGTCTTCCGCTGCACGAGGTTGAGGGTTTTCGATACTTCCATTCAACGCGTCTTCTGCACAGAATGGAAAGATCAGTGCGCCTGTCGGACAGAGCCGAGAACAGGCTGGGCAGCCTGTCTTGCAGTTCAGTGGGGCTGAAACGCGTACACGCTCGTTGAGTGGACGCTCTTGCTCAAGCGTGTAGACAGAGAAAAGACAGTAGTCTTCACAGGTGCCGCACCCTGTGCAGCGCGAGCGGTCGATCGTTGGATACCACGGCACGCCAAACTCATCTTTTAAGGCCTTCTCGTTGTAAGGCAAGGTCCTCCAGCTGATTGGTTTTGTCGTTACGTCAATACCAGCAGAGGCAAGTAGAGCTTGTGCTGCGCGCGGACGCGAGGCGCCTGCGAGAACGGGTTCTGACAGCGGGAAGAGGTTTGCAAGGGCAGGATCACGCGACATGGCCCGTTCAGCAAGGTTGTCGATGACGTAGACGGCGGTCTCCGGAATGCCAGCCTCCTTGGCCAGTTTTTGGAGGGCTCCCTCTAAGAGCTGGTCGCGGGGGCCAAGGATAAAGAGATAAGCGTGCATAGCGTGATTAACGGATCTTGATGAGAATCACAAAGAGTAGGGGGATCAGGAAGGCTTGCAAGAGCGCAAAACGCATCAAGACCTGTGCATTGCTCCAGTTTAAATTTTTTCGGCAGTGATCGTGGAGTGGGAAGCGGATGCTATGCAGGGCCTTAACGAAGACATGCTGTTGTGTTGCTTCGTCTGGATGGAGCGTATGGGTAGGACGTACATCAAAACCGATACGACGCAAGGAACGGAGCAGGACGAGTTTGAAGAGTCCTGTCCCTCCGTTGACCAGCACAACAGGAGAGACGACAAAAATGAGAAAGGGGTTGCCGGCCACCAAGACCGCCACACCGACCAGCATACCCAGGAGACGAGATCCCGCATCGCCCATCAAGACGCGGCTGGGTTCCGCATTAAACCATAAATAACCCGCGAGTGCACCCGCATGAATGGCCACCAGAATAGCCCAGCGCGCACCTGCCGCATTATGGGGGATCAACAAGTAGTTCGCAATGGGATAATAGCCGACAACACCGTAGAGCAAGGCCACCAAGGCAAACAACGAGAAGAGGGTCAACGTGCCAGCAAGGCCATCCACGCCGTCCGAGCAATTAGTCGCATTCATGGTGAACCAGAGCAACATTGCCGCGCAGGGCAAATACAGCCAGAGCGGAATATCAATGGCATCCTTTACAAAGGGCATCCAGAGGTGCGCGCCTTGTGCCGCGTAGATGCAGATTGCAGCTAATACGGCGACAACCATGTCGAGGATGCCCTTTTTAAGTTCACCCCATGGTATCTGACTACGATCATCAAAATAACCAAAGGCCATGCAGAAATAGAGGCAACCCACCACGCCCAATTCGGGTAGGCGTAAGGGTGCAAACAAAAGCGTGATTGGCAGAAGCAACAACGCGATGGGCATGCCCGCCCCTGTTGGTTTGCCAATCGATTTGAGTCCTCCGTCTGAGGCGAGAATCTTGCCCTTATCTGTCGGCAAGAGTTTCCATAGTTTGGGAAGGAGTAGCCAGGTGAGCAGACCAGCAGCCAGGGTGCCGATGGCCAACAACATGATATGGGATGACATCAGCCGGAAGGGCCCCCATATTTTTGTCAGGTAAGGTGCAATCCAGTATAGCATAATCGTTTAAAACCTTTTTTGTGACCACTCAGTGGTCACAAAGGAGTGATTAAAACCTCTCCAGTGTGAGCGCTGGGTGATGTCCATGATCAAGTACTCATCGAGTCGTTTCATCTGCGTATTTCTAGCTTAGTTTGAAAAGAAGACTGTTTGAGTTTGGCCTTTACGAGGCGCTGGTTTAAGTAAATCGCTCTAAACTCATCACGTTGCTCTGGGGTCAGGACTTCGTGGCATTCCAACATCAGATGTCCTGGCTGGACCTTGAGCATCAACTCATCGATATCGGCAATTGTTAATCCTGTGACCATGCCGACTGAGACACCAAAGCGCAAAGCGGATAGCAGTTCGATCGCTTCGCCAGAGGGCATCATGAGTACATTTTGCAATAAGCAGAGCGAGCGCATAAAGAAATCTTGGACCACGCGTGGCGAGTCTTGAATCATGCGTGCGCGGGCGTGACACTCTTGTCGCACGACCTCTTCACAGATACGCCTTAGGCGCGCGAGGATGGTTGCTTCATCCATGCCCAAGGTCTCCATGTTGGAAATTTGATAGATGTGGCCGGAGGATTCAGAACCTTCTCCGTAGAGGCCTCTCACGAGCAGACGCAAACGTTCAAGGCTTCTGAGTACGGCATCGAGATCACCCGTCATACGAAGTCCCATGAGGTGAAGCATGACGCTGGCGCGCATGCCGGTTCCCAGGTTGGTGGGGCAGGCAGTCAGATAACCAAAGCGGGGTGTCCAGGCGTAGGTGAGTTTCTCATCCAGTAAGGCGTCCATCTCGTCAGCTCGCTGCCATGCGCTCTCAATATCCATACCCTGTGCAAAGCCTTGAATGCGCAGATGATCTTCTTCATTCACCATCACTACCATCTTCTTGTCCAGGGAGATCGCGACGCCCCCTGTTTCACGGTTAGCCAGTTCCTTGCTGATGATGCGAGCTTCAAAAAGGTTCAGGCGTTCTTGTTCGCTAAAATCCTTAATGGATGCCAACAAGATTTTTTGCTGAGAGCTAGCAATCGCGTTCATGACAGCGTTTAACACCTCTGTGGACTGAAGGGGTGTTGCCCGGTCTGGAAAAACATGCTCTTGTACGTTACGTGCGATTCGAACACGACATCCCATTGGAACGTCTTCGGCTGGGATTCGGGGGATACTTAAGCGCTTCGGACGCTTGCGGATCAGGGAGACTAAATCGTTCATGGTGCTGGGGGTCCCTTCATCTTTTCGGGATCCCATCCCAATTGACGGATGCGCGACCGTAGCTCCTCTGCTTCGGGTACGCGTTTTCCCTCTTCCGCAACACGCAGTCGTTCAAGAAGTGAAACGGCATATTTAGAAGGGTGTGGTTGTTTGGGTTTCTTTCCTATGTGGAGGGGGATGCGATGCATTTCACCGACAACGCCATCTAAATCCTTGATGAAGGTTTCGTAGCACTGTGCACAACCGAGGCGAGCCGCCTTCTTATATTCGGAACGCGAGAGCCCACAAAGGGGACAGACCAGCTCTTTAAAAGAGGGCATGCGTCCTGTAAACTCTACAGTCGCTCCAAGGATCATGCCCATGAGCTCTGGCAAGGTCTCCTTGATAACCTCCAGGACTTCAGGTGGCGGTTCGAGGTGTCCAGCAACCTTCTCCTTCTTTGGGTGTTGAGCCACAGCGCAGGCCTTACAAACATACAGCTCCTGCTCTCCGCTACCCACAATTTTTTTGATTGCTTGCTGGGCGTCAGCTTGATGGCAAATTTCACACTTCATCTGCAACTTTCAAAAGTGGTTTAAAAGTTATAGTGTACCAAACGTCTCCCAGTGATGCGAGCGAAAGCATAAAAAAACCAATGATCTGAACCGAAGTTCAAATCATTGGTGCAATATTGGAGGCACGAAGCGGAATCGAACCGCTATACAAGCTTTTGCAGAGCTCTGCCTAACCATTCGGCCATCGCGCCTTAAAAAGCTATTTCTTCATGCCTGCACGTAAACGAGCTTGAACGCGCTTGTTGCGCGCCTCGCGGCGTTGACGTTTCAGACGTTTGCGTAATTGTTGTCCCATAAGAGGCGCATACATTATCAAAGCGGGGTTCTGTTTGTCAACGAGAAACTTGTAAATAATTGAGCTTTATGCGCGCTTATTCGAGCCGGACCGTTCCGAGGGGGCTGGGGCAGGTAGCCATTTGAAACTGTTTGGCACTCAAGCCTAGTCTTGCTGGGCTACCGAAGGCTTCTCCGTGAAGGTGAGAGTCTCTTCCGAAAACAGAGCAACTGGGTGTAAAAAGCTCACCCCATCTGATTTCGTTAGTTTTGTAAAAGTACCGATTGTCTAACAAGTTAGTTGAGCCTAACATTTCTCTTGACTCCCTCCTATTCTTCTGGCAAGCTACTGCGCCATTCAAAGACCGCATGGGCCTTCGTAAGGGTATGAAGCGCACGGTCTCCATAAGAAACAGAAAGGATACACCCGATGAAGACAACACCTTGGATCAGCATAATCCTGAGCATGAGCATGGTTTCTGCGGCGTTTGCCGGGGAACGGCGCTTTGCCTATCTCTATGACACCGAAACGCTACCCACCGACACGTGGGAGTGTGAACAATGGGCATCGTGGAAGCTTTATTCAACCAAGAATCGCTATGAATTCCGCCATGAGATTGAATATGGGTTGACAGACCGTTTTCAAATCGCGCTCTATGTCGCGGACTGGCGGTATGATAAGATCGAAAAAGCGAAAGATAAGGTTGATTACCGGGATACAGCCGTGGAATTGATCTATCAGCTCAGTGATCCTAATGAGTTCTTTCTAGGGAGCGCACTCTACGGAGAAGTCCAGGTGGGAGACGAGAAGGTCGAGCTGGAAGGGAAGTTCTTGCTTCAGAAAAATATCGGCCCAGTCACACTGGTCTATAACCTTATCCTTGAAGCCGAGTGGGAGGGTGAAAATCTGAAGCAGCTGGATGAGAATACTGGTGTCTGGGGGAACTCGCTCGGCATCAGCACGGCCCTTGGCGCGACGGGCTTATCCGTCGGTCTTGAGGCATTGCATGAACAGGAGTTCGCGGAATGGAAGGGTACGGACAAGCACCTCTTCTATGCCGGCCCTAATCTGGCCTATCGGTATGACCGTTTCTTTGGTGTGGTTGCCGGACTCACCCAGCTCAGCCAGGACGAAGGCGAAGCTGATCATCAGATCCGCTTGATTGTCGGTTTTGATTTTTAAAAATCCTGAATTGACAAGAGCTAAAGAATTAGTGTAAAGTTAGCGGCCAAGACGAAGAGTATTGGAAGCACGGTGAAAGTCCGTCACGGTCCCGCCGCCGTAACCAGGGACGAAAACTGCAAGAGACACTGTCCGAGAGGATGGGAAGTCGCAGTGAGTAGGGTGATCTGGAAGTCGGAATACTTGCTTTTCGCGTTATAAATGCTATGTTCCTCGTGGAAAGGGAACATGACATTATAGCTTTGTCTTTTGGGATTGAAAACGGAATCCCCTGACACATGAAAATGTGTCAGGGGGTTTCGTTTTTTTGTTTCTAGGGGATAGGGCACATCCTCTTTAAACACTAAAAAAGTAGTGCTCAGTATTAAGAGGAGAGATGAGATGAACGAAGAAACAAGCATTATTGCTTATCGGCGGTGTTGTTCCATTGACGGCACGGGATTATCACACTTTATCCTGATGGAAAATGAATAACGCCACGATGTGGCTTTGTTGGAATGGTGGAATACTGGAATATTGGAAGAATTCGCGATTGGGAGGGACGAGCGTCTGCTCGTCCAAGGTACGCAGACGCGTACCCCTCCCGAGGCCGATAGTCCGTCTCCACCCACCATTCCAACATTCCCATATTCCATCATGCCAGTTTGAAGCTATAGTCAAGGAACACAACAAGATGAACAAAATAAAGAATCTCTCATCCACGGGATCCCATTTTAATACAGGCGCTGGGCCAGCTCTTTTGCCCATTGATATTGGGCACACGAAGTATATCGGGCTCCTAGAGCCGGACACGGCATTTTGGTCGCTGATTGAGAAGGATAAACTAGGAGATGCCCTGTGCGACGGTAAGTTACTCGCCCAGTTTAATTCAAAGGCGGAGCTCTTCGCAAAAGAGATGCAGAAGCTCCGTTTCGGCCTTGTGCCTTCTGCTGTCTATTTCAATCCAACGGATCGCTGTAATCTGAACTGCACCTACTGTTATATTCCTGAAGAGATGAGACAGCAGGGGGTTCACATGACCCCCGAGCGACTCTGCGAGGCACTTGGAATACTCAAGGAATATTTCGGTCAAACCCTTCCTGAAGGGCGTAAAGCGCAGGTCATTTTTCATGGTGCGGAGCCACTGACGAACAAGGAGGCGGTCTTTGCGGGAATTGAGGCCTATAAAAATGATTTTCGGTTTGGTGTCCAGACAAACGGTACGTTGCTCGACGACGAAACATTGGCCTTCCTGATGGAGCGAAATATCGGCATTGGTATCTCCATTGATGGTCCGGACGCGACTGTAGCCGACCAGAACCGGAAAACATGGGATGGCAAGGGTGTGTTTGCCGAGGTCTCCGCACTGCTTCAAAAGCTGAAGGGGTATCCGAACTACAATGTGATCTCAACCGTGACCCAAAAAAACATGTCGACCCTCTCGCAGACCATAGACTACTTTCATGCGAACGAGGTGCCTGTCTGTATGCTAAACCCTGTGCGTTGCACACGGCAAGGGGCTCGCGATGTCAAACCCAAGGATCACGAATTGGTTCCGCACTATCTAAAAGCCCTCGATCGTACATACGAACTCTTTGAAAAGACAGGCCGAAAAATCGTTGTGGCTAATTTTGCGAATATCATTCTTGGCATTGTCGCCCCGACGGCTCGCAAGTTGATGTGCGATATTTCACCGTGTGGCGGAGGGAGGGCATTCTTTGCAGTTTCGGCAAGTGGCGACCTCTTCCCCTGCAGTGAATTCGTCGGTGTTTCAACCTTTAAAGGCGGCAACCTCTTTGACGGCGAACTGAAGCAGGCGCTCAAGAGCAGTGCCTTTGAAGGGTGCACCCAACGCAAAGTCGAGAATATTGACGGTTGCAGTCGCTGTGCCGTACGCCATTTCTGTGGCTCGCCGTGTCCGGCTGAAGCGCACGAGATGAATGGAGGAATGAACCAGCCAGGGGCTTTTTGTGAACTCTATGAAGAACAGGTCCGTTACGCCTTGCGCCTGATTGCAGATCGCAAAGAGAACGCCTTCTTACTTGACGGCTGGGATGCCAACACCGAACTGATGGTTGACATCAAACATCTGTAACTTGGCTACCACAGTCATTCATAATAGACCATGTGAAAGGCAAAGGGGTCGTAATTTGACATTAGACATTTAGGGCTGGATATTCGGAGTTAACTTTGGTATTGTATCGGCATGGCAAGACAATTGAGGCATCATTTTGCAGGCGGGTGGTACCATATCACCACGCGGGGCATGTGGCGAAAAGAGATTTTCGAGACCGACCGCGACCGTGAACATTTCGTCGAGTTGCTGGAGGAAATGGTTGAAAGATATGATGTGGTGCTACATGCCTATGTGCTGATGGACAACCATTACCACTTGCTGATAGAGACCCCTGAGGCAAACGCCAGCCGCGCGCTACAGTGGTTAAACCTGAGCTATGCCGCGTGGTTCAACGCCAAGCATGAACGTTCGGGGCCGGTCTTCCAAGCACGTTTCAAGAGCATCCCCGTGGACGGAGAGGGGTCGTGGGCGCTGACGTGTAGCATCTATATCCATCTGAACCCCATACGCATCCGGAGCCTCGGGCAGGGTAAGGAGGAGCGCTCCCGCGAGAAGGCCGGATTCATGCAGGAGGGGCCGACAGCGGAACAGGTGAAGGCGCGGCTCGCCGTGTTGCGCAAGCATCTTTGGAGTTCCTATCACGCGTATGCGGGTTATGCGCCCAAACCGGACTGGCTGACCTGCGACAGGCTCTGGTGGCACGCCGGGCAGGAGAAGGGGGTCGATCCGAAAGCGGATTACCGGCGTTATCTCGAGGACTACGTGCGTCAGGGCGTCGAGGAAGGCGTCTTCGCGCGCCTGACGGCGGCTCTGGCCATCGGCGGGACGACGTTTATCGAGAACCTGCGCCGGAAGGTTCCCAAGCGCGCGGCAGGGGAGACGAATGCGCGTTCCTGGCGCAGGCTGCTCCCATTTGCGGAAGTGGTTCGGGCGATTGAATCCGTCAGGGGTGAACGCTGGGATGACTTCATCGGTCGCCATGGCGATTATGGGCGTGACCTTGCGCTGCATATCGGGCGTCTGAAGTGCGGACTGACGCTGAGGGAACTGGGCAAAGAGGCGGGAGGAATGACCGTCCCCTGTGTCGCAAAGGCCTGCGAGCGGATGGTTAAAAGACTGAAGACCGACCGGAAAATGCAGAGGGTATCCGCGAAGATCCTGAAGAAACTCATTCAGAATGGAGAGCTAAATGTCTAATGTCAAATTACGACCCCTATGCCTGTTCTTAAAAGTTTCCAAATCAAGTAAGATTACAAAAAAAGGAGAGAAAAATGATGACTCAGAAATTACGATGGATGATGACGATTTGTTTGGCCACATTTGTTACCTGTGCTGGCAAGGTATCCGCCGCTCAGGAATCGGACAGCGATATCTGGGGCGACCCGGAGATCTCTGCGGCTATCGAAAAGGTGCGTAAGGGAGAGGAAGCGGATTTGATGCGGCTGACGTCTAAGGCCAAGCCAAAGTCATCCTGGAAGCCAGAGAAGAAAAATCTTCCCAAGTATTACGAGCGTCTAGGGACTAATGAAAACCCACGGGTTCAGTTTTTCGCGGTCGCGGCCATTGGTCGTTTGAAGGACAAGTCCAGTGTCGAGCCGCTTCAGAAATTCATCGTATCTGCCAATCATCGGATGCAGGAAGGTACGATATCCCACGAGGAAGAATCGAAAGAACCCGCCAAGGCCGCCCAGCGGAGGCTGAAGGGTGGCTTGCTCTCACGGGAGGAGTCCGTGATGCTTCAGCTTTCACTCGGTGTGGCGATGGAGACGCTGGGGGAGATTGATGACGATTCCGACGTATCCGTGAAATTTCTCGGTAATATGCTGAAAAATGACATGGGTAAAGAATGGGGTGGCGGGGTGGCGCATTCAGCCTTAGCTAAGAAGGGTGCTCCTGGCTTGCGCCGACTTCTCGAAGAATCCTTGACGGCGGAGGGCGTAAAGTACGAATATGTGTGCAAGGCTATCCGGGAGGTAAGCGATCCCGCGCTATTCGGCGTTTTGTCTACAGCCTGTCTGGATCCCAAGTATTCTGAAAGGGTAGGAGGTGCGGCATTGTCGGCTATTTCGAGTATGCGTGACAAGGTGCCGCAAGCAGAGCAGCTTATCATGGACATCTTGATGAAAGACGAAAAGTCCACTTTGAGATTATCCGCTGTGAGTTGTGTAGCTCAATTTGGAACTGAAAAAGGCTTCAAGACTCTGCTCGATCTGCGCAATGCTCCGGGCAAGGGAGGCAACGAGTTGGTTCAGCATATTGATTTTATGGTGAACATCTACGACTTTGATAACAAGGTTAAAGATATGGTGGATACCATTCTTTCACCAACAACCTCCGATGCGGAGAAGATACGGCTTTGTCGTGATATTGGAGTAATGGGTAGCAGTAAGTATAGGAAACATGTGGCGACCCTTGAGGCCTGCCTCAATGTGGCGGACGGAAAAGGGGAACCACTCAACGAAGCTCGCGTAGTGATTTGGGGTTTACTTTATAATGCTACAAAGACAAAATATCCGCTGACGTTGGCGTATGAGGACGATGAGCAATTGAAACGAATGACATATAGAGTGAGGGATGTCTTCAGGGAAGAGTATTTACATAACATTTATGGGAAATATCCTTATGAACAACACATGAAATTAGCCGAGGAGGCAACCAAGAAGATGGTAAAGAAATGGGTCAAAGGTAATACGGAAGAGACAGGAGCTAAATAATGAAGTTGTCGCAACGGTTTATTCTTTCCTTAAATATTGTTGCTTTCCTTCTCTGTACGACACCGAGAGGAGCCTTTGCATGGTGGTCGACTCTCGAGGCTGTCGCAGACACTCACGGGGACATCACAAAAGATGTCCTGGATAACAAATTAGCCGATCAGACCCTTAATTTGGCTGCTGATTACCCTGATCTATTGATGTTTAAAGATGAATTAAAACGCAGAGGGGTCGTAATTAGACATAGGACAAATGAGGTGTTGCGAAGTTAGGCGGATTTTGATATAGTGCGACCATGCCAAGACAACTCAGACACAATGTGGAAGGCGGCTGGTATCACATCACCACGCGCGGAATGTTCCGAAAGGACATTTTCGAGAATGACCGTGACAGGGAGCATTTCGTGGAACTGCTGTCCACGATGGTCGAGCGCTACTGCGTCGTGCTGCACGCCTACGTGCTCATGGACAATCATTACCATCTGCTGATCGAGACCCCCGAAGGGAACGCCAGCCGGGCGCTGCAGTGGCTCAATTTGAGCTATGCCGCCTGGTTCAACGCCAAGCATGGACGCTCCGGGCCGCTCTTTCAGGCGCGCTTCAAGAGCATCCCCGTGGACAACCAGGGGTCGTGGGCGCTGACTTGCAGCATCTATATCCACCTGAATCCCGTGCGCATCCAAAGCCTCGGGCAGGGCAAGGAAGACCGTGCCATGGAAAAGGCGGGATTCATGCAGGAGGGTCCGACGGCGGAACAGGTGAAGGCGCGTCTCGCTGTACTGCGCAACCATCCGTGGAGTTCCTATCACGCGTATGCGGGGTATGCGCCGAAGCCGGACTGGCTGAACTGCGAGAGGCTCTGGTGGCACGCAGGGCAGAAGAAGGACGCCGACCCGAAAGCGGACTACCGCCGTTACATCGAGGACTACCTGCGCCAGGGCGTGGAGGAAGGAGTCTTCGAGCGGCTGACGGCAGCCTTGGCCATCGGCGGGACATCCTTCATCGAAGGGCTGAGGCGCAAGGTACCGCTCAAAGCGGGGTCGGAGACGAATGCCAGGGCGTGGCGCAAGCTGCTGTCCTTTGACGCAGTCGTCAAGGCTGTCGAGCAGGTGAAGGGCGAACCGTGGCAGGACTTTGCTGACCGGCGCGGTGACTGGGGACGCGATCTCGCCCTTTACGTGGCCCGCACCCGTTCAGGACGGACGCTCGCCGAACTCGGTGAACTGTCGGGGATGAGCATCCACGGTGTCTCAAAAGCCGTCCAGCGGATATCCGTGCGCCTGTCCGAAGAGAAGAAACTGAGCCGTTCCCTCCGCAAGGTGATGCTTGCGCTTAAGGAGAAAGGATGAGAAATGTCCTATGTCTAATTACGACCCTTCTGCCTTTATTAATTTTGCAGACTTATTGAGCTCAGAATGAAAGTGAGTACATGAAAATGTTGAGATGGAGGTTGTGTTTATTGTTTGTCGGGACGGGATTGGTTGCGGGCGCGGAAGAACTGAAGATAATATCGTTCACTCCGGGCAACGACGAACTTGTCTTCAGGACGGCGGATTCCGGGACGGTCCACCATAACTATCGTGTTGAGGCGGCCACTTCCTTGGTGGCGGCGGCATGGTCGATGCAGAGGACTGTCGTTGGGATCGGGGCAGCAGTAAGCGTGACCAACTCGATGACGACAAATGCGCCGTCGATGTTCTATCGGGTGGTTGCTACGTCGAATTCTGCAACCTTTGTGGACGGACCCTATATGTCGGTCGACATCTCGGGCGGCACGAACGCGGTGAACTACCCCGTAATATACTATTCGACGAAATCGGGTGTTCCAGGTAGCGCTAACAGCGACATTTATAAAACGGACAAGATCCTTCTACGCCTAATTCCAAAGGGGAGCTTCACGGCGGGAAGGAGGTCTACAGATTATCCCGGAGCCTCGGATTCGGGGCTGACCACGGGTGTGCTGTCCAAGGACTTCTACATGGGGGTCTTCGAGGTGACGCAGCGGCAGTGGGAGCTTGTGATGGGAAATAATCCTAGCTTTTTTAATAACTCGAGTTACTACGCCACCCATCCGGTCGAGCATGTAAGTTATTACGATATTCGAGAAAATGCGATGAGTAATAGCGATGACCCAGCGGTGGAATGGCCTAACAACAGCGCTGTGAACGCCGCATCGTTTATGGGCAAGTTGCGGGCGAAGACCGGTCTTTCGACCTTCGATTTGCCGACCGACTCGCAGTGGGAGTATGCCTGCCGTGCGGGTACCACTACGGCGTTGAACACGGGGTATAATCTTACAAATACGCAAAGTGACTCTTGCTTGGACTTGGCTGGACGGTACTGGTATAACGTTCCTGAAATATACGACTCTGATCAATCTGCGTATATTTTGGAAGGTACGGCAAAAGCCGGTTCTTATTTGCCTAATGCCTGGGGGTTGTATGATATGCACGGCAACGTCTGGGAGTGGTGCCTCGACTGGTATAATTATCCTGGATTTGAGGGGAGATATCGTGTGATTCGGGGCGGGTTTTGGGGTAGCAGCGCGCAAAGCTGTTATTCAGCGCATTGGAGCGACTACACTCCAGATGAACGGAACGACTTTTTCGGCTTCCGCCTTGCTATGACCCTGCCATAGTGCGCTAATGCTATATCCGAAACGCAAAGAGTCGTAATTTGACATAAGACAATAAGCGGTTAATAGCCTGAGCTAGAGAATTTAAAAACCGAAAGGATGCGAGTACCCCATGTCTAATTGAGACCCTTCTCCCTCTATTTGGGACGGAATTCCTTATATTTTGAATAACCCTGCGACATGATTGATTAGGAGCTTATTCGTTTTCAACTCGTCTGTCCGCGCTGGGGGCATACCCACTGATTCCCTGCATCCATCGCAGCAAACTGTAACAGAGCCAACTGAAAAACCTTAATCTCAGGGGGTGCTTTTTCCAACTGTCTGGCATGATCCGATATCCATCCGTCGCCATTATTCCTTTGAGACTCTCCGATAAGGCCGCACCGAATGTTTCGTCTTCAATGACCACATTCGCCTCATTGGAAAGCAACAGGCTAAAGGGATCGATATTCGAAGATCCCACTGTAGCCCAATGTCCGTCAATCACGGCCACTTTGGCGTGGAGAAAAGTTGTGCGATACTCATAAATCTCGATTCCCGCAGTGAGCAGATTGCCGTAGAGCGCCCGTGATGCATAATACTCGAGCAGATATTCCATCTTGCCTTGCAACAGCAAAACCACTCGCACGCCACGCTCGGCCGCACGCTTCAGCGCGTGACGGAAATGACGCCCCGGCAAAAAATAGGCATGGGCAAGAATGATTTCATCTTTAGCCTCTTCGATCGCCTGCAAATATTCTGCCTCAATGCCCCGGCGATGATGAAAATTGTCTCGCATGAGGAAAGCGGCGCGCATCTCCCCTCCTGTGAATGTCGAAGCCGGCAGTGTCTTTGCGCTGATCCCTCTTTTGCGACAATGCCGCCACGACACCGCTGACCAGAGTCGCTGAGAGGAATGGCGGATCACGTCGACTAGGGGTCCTTCCACCGCCACGGCGAAGTCGTAGCGGGGAGGCATGTCAGGTGTCGTACGATCGGCGATAATATTGATCCCTCCCACAAAGGCGATCTTTCGGTCCACCACTACGATTTTTCTGTGCATGCGGCGCAGACGCCTGCGCCGAAACGTCCAGGGCGAAACTTTGGGGCGAAAAATAAGCGCATTCACGCCACTCGCTCGTAAGCGGTTCTGCATGCTTTGCGCCAGATCTTGGGAGCCATAACCATCAATCAGCAGATGGGCCGTCACGCCGCGTCGCGCAGCTCGTTCCAATGCGCTAGCAATCCGTTGCCCGATAGCGTCGTCCTCGTAGATATACGTTTCAAGAAATATTTCATACTGCGCTTGGTCGATGGCTGTTTCGATGGCAGGGAAATAGGCTTCTCCGTTTTGCAACAAAGTGATCCGGTTGCCTGGGATAAAGCCACACCCACTGGCGGAACGATCGATCCGCCGCAACCTCAGACGATGTTTTCTATTCGGTGACATAAGGTAGTGACACATATTACTTCAAAGTCCTGTTGATACACGATGGGGTCAAACCCTACATTGACGTTCGGGAGGCCTATGTTACCGCAGGGTTACACCCCATAGCGAAGAGACGCTTCGCGCAGTAATCTATTATCAACTTCCAGTTTGAAGTTTCACAGGAGGACGTACGTTGCCTAAAGACAGACTAGATTTCCCAGATAATTTCATCTGGGGCACATCAACCGGCGGCCACCAGGTCGAGGGTGGCAATACCTATTCTGACTGGTGGGCTTGGGAGCAGAAGGGCTTCATCGAAGATCGGACGGTCTCGGGACGTGCCATGGACTATTGGAACCGCCACGAAGAGGATCACGACCTCATGGCGAAATTAGCTTACAAAGGGTTCCGTCTGGGCATTGAATGGGCGCGCATCGAACCACAGAAAGATCATTTCGATCGTGAGGCAATTGAACATTATCGCCGCATGCTTCAGTCGCTTCGTCAACACGGATTTAAGATTTGCCTCACCTTGCACCACTGGGTGATCCCGCACTGGGTTGCTGAGCAAGGCGACTGGCTGAATCCGGATACGGTGAGCCAATTCCTGCGGTACGTGAAGTTCGTAATCGACGAGCTGGGGGATTTCCCCGATTACTGGGTGACATTGAACGAGCCAATGGTGCCAGCGGTCATGGGTAATCTTTTGGGGCACTTTCCGCCGCAACGTCACTCCATCTGGGCCTTTCGCACCGTATCGAGGTCCTTGCTAAGAGCCCATGCAGGAGCCTATCAGTTGATCCACACGCTACATCCGTTGGCACCCGACAATACCCAATCAAAGGTGGGTGTAGCCATGGCATATCCTTGGATCGAGGCCTGGAATTCAAGAGGGCTCGCAGGGTGGTATGAGCACTTCGCTGCCTTCATCGCTCGGCGCCTCTCTTCAGAAGGGTGGGATTATACGATTCAAACTGGTAAGCCACACTGGATTCATGGTGGTCCCGCTATTGCCGGCATCCAAAACTCCTACGACTATTGTGGCATTAATTATTACACGCGAGCGTCCCTGAAGGTTGATCGGCGCAAACGTAGCCAGTACTGGATTGATAACAGCCAAGCACCTGAGGGAGTAAAGATAACCCAAATGGGTTGGCAGATCTATCCTGAGGGGTTATATCGAACGATTTGCTCTGTATGGAAACGCTTTGGAAAGCCGATCCTGATCACCGAAAATGGCATTGCGGATGATACGGATAAACAGCGACCGTGTTACATTGTCGAACATCTCGCGCAGGTTCATCGGGCCCTTCAGGAAGGTATTCCGATACTCGGGTACTTTCACTGGTCATTTTTGGATAATTTTGAGTGGCGGGAAGGTTTTTCGAAGCGGTTCGGTCTTATCGCCGTTCAACACAATGATCCAGATCTCGTCCGCGCTCCCCGCCGCAGTGCGTATCTATACTCGGAAATCGCGCAGAAGAATGCGTTAACGAAAGAGATTGTCGAGGAATATGCGCCCGAAGCCATGACAACGATCTTTGGAGTAGAGGAAACTAAACATTTGAAAGGAAGCACGTATGAACAGTGACACAACTCAGCAACAGGCTTCAACGCCCGATGCCTTAACAATGACACCCCCGACCCGAGGTGCCAAAGTTCTAATTCTCTCGGCCAGTTCCGGAAGCGGGCACACACGTGCAGGCGAAGCGCTGGAGGTTGCTGCGAAGAACTTTCCTGGCATCGCTTCGGTTCGGCACATCGATGTGCTGGAGTATGGTTCCGCCTTGCTCGGAGAAGTCTATTCTGATCTTTATAAGCAGATGGTTAGTAAAACACCTTCCCTTTGGGGATGGTGGTATGACAAAAGCGATACACCTTGGAAAGGGGAAACGTTTCGTGTTGCCATAGAACGTTTCCAGATGAAGCCACTCATGGAGTGCCTAAAAGCCGAGGACCCCGACATTACGATCTGCACGCACTTTCTGGCCTCCGATATTGTCTCTTATATGCTTCAACACGAGCAGCTCTCCACGCGGCATGCCGTAGTCGTGACCGATTTACATGTTCATGCCATGTGGTTGTGCCATCAGTTTGAACACTATTTTGTCCCCACGGATGAATCGGCTTATTACCTGCGACAGATTGGGTTCCCGGACGATCGCGTCACGGTGACGGGCATTCCGATTCATCCACTGTTTTCAGAGAGCATGGATCAAGATGCCCTTAAGAGAAAACTCGAGGTCGCCCCCTCCGTGCCTGTTGTTCTTCTCTCTGCGGGAACTTTCGGCATGGAATCGAGCATCGTGGCCATTCGCGCCCTCATGCAAATGGAAAGGCCCGCGCAAATCGTGGCCCTCTGCGGAAGGAACGAGGAACTTCTTACCGAAATCGTGCAAACGACGAAAGATGCACCGGCGCATCTGACGTTCAAGGCGATTTCTTACACTGAGGAGATGCATGAATGGATGGCAATCGCCGACCTCTTTATCGGAAAACCGGGTGGACTTACGATTTCAGAGACGATGGCGAGTGCCTTGCCTATGATCCTTCTTAATCCGATCCCGGGGCAGGAAGAGATCAATGCCGCCAGTATGCTCGAAGAAGGGGTGGCCGTGAGCCCTATTGATGTTGTCACTCTTCCGTACAAGGTGGACGTGCTGTTACAAGATCCCCATCGCCTGAGTGAAATGAGGGAACGGATGAAACAATTGGCGCAACCGCGGGCGGCCTATACGATCCTCGAAACCCTCCTCGGCGTCCAGTCGTAGACCCCTTGTTTATGAGCACGAGACCTCGCCCTGTTTGACGGTTACTCTTTTATTTATATGAAAAAAAGTCCTGAATATTCTTTTTTTCACACGAATAATATTGCGAGAGGGTCTTTTTTTAGGGTATGATATTGGCATGAAAAGGACTTTTTGGAATACTTTGATGGCATGGAAGGCAGCTCCTGAGCGCAAGCCGCTTCTGGTGCAAGGTGCCCGGCAGGTGGGTAAGACGTGGATTTTAAGGGAGTTCGGACGGCAAGAATTCGAAAATTGCATCTTGTTGGACTTTGCCGAGAATAAGGATCTGTGCGGGCTCTTTACTCCTAATCTCAAGCCGGAACGAATCCTGACGGATCTTGGCGTCTATTTGAATCAGGATATCAAGCTGGAAAAAACGTTACTCATTTTTGATGAGGTTCAGCTCTGCCCAGAGGCTCTGACCTCGCTGAAGTATTTCTATGAAGCATTCCCAACTGCGTGGATATGCGCCTCGGGCTCCTTGCTGGGGCTTGGCCTGTCAGAACAAAACTTTCCGGTAGGTAAAGTCCAACGCGAATGGCTGAGGCCCATGTCCTTCTTTGAGTTTCTCCAGGCGCTCGGGGAGTTCTCCCTGTGCGAGTCACTCTCTGAGGCTGCTCGCATGACGACGGCGATCTCACCAGCCATTCATATAAAGACCTTCAATCTTTTTAAAGAATATCTGATCACAGGAGGCATGCCGGAAGTCATCCGTTGTTATCTCGATCGCCGGGAAACCCGTGTGGCAGCCTTTGATGCTGTCCGTCGTCTCCAACGTGACCTTCTGGACTCCTATTTGGATGACATTTCCAAACATTCTGGAGCTCTGAAGGCGATTCGTATCGCATCAGTCCTTAAGAATATTCCCCAGCAACTTGCCAAAGAGGTTACGGGTAGCCGAAAGTTCCTCTTCAAGGATGTTCTGCCGGGACGTTCCACGTACGACGAACTTGAAGGTCCCATCGAGTGGCTGTTGAGAGCCGGCCTTATTCATAGGATCCCCATCTGCCGTACGATCCAGCAACCTCTTACTGCTTATGCGGAGAAGAATGCATTTATGCTCTACCTCTTTGATGTCGGATTGCTCGGGGCCATGTTGAAGCTTGAACCTTCGATTATCCACCAGTATGACTTTGGACAATTCAAAGGATACTTGGCTGAGACGGTTGTTCTCTCTGAATTAGTGAATGCCGGGGCAGACACTGTTTTTACCTGGCGAAGTGGAACGTCTGAAATTGAATTTCTGCTCTGCTCCGGCGAGCAAGTTATCCCGATCGAGGTGAAGGCGGGGATTAATACCAAGGCGAAAAGTATGAAGGTTTATCGGGAAAAGTATACTCCCGAAACCGCTATTCTTTTCTCAGGACAAGGCACTAATCAGAAAGATCATGGTCTTCTTCACGCTCCACTTTATCTCGCGGGTTGTAGTTTAGGACGACAGGCTACCGTTTAAACCGGCAGGCATAAATATCATTCACGGGGATGAGTTTGTGTTTCCATCCTGCGCGGTTAGCCAGACCTCGCGTGGGCTTGCCGATGACATCAGATGATGCCAATGGGAATGGCGTATATCCACCAGGTGAACAAAATCACGCCTATCGGGTGCTGATTCTTGACTTTAGGGGGTAAAAAAAGGATAATGTGCAGACCTTTTCTACAAAAGGATGACTTGGCCCCGAGTTGAGTGGTTTTACAGCAGAACATTTGCAGTCTTAAAACAAGGAAACGTACCATGATGGATGCACGTGAGACTAAATTAGCAGAGATTCGGCAACGACTGAAGGAGCTGTTGGTTGAGAATTTGAATCTTCAAGATGTGACAGTCG
>CAIZQW010000239.1 GCA_903935195.1 uncultured bacterium | reverse complement strand
GGGTTGGCCTATATCGCCGAGGTGGCTGTGAACTGGTGTCCGGCTCTGGGGACGGTCCTGGCGAACGAAGAGGTTATTGACGGCAAGAGCGAACGTGGCAACCATCCAGTCATCCGCAAGCCCATGCGCCAATGGATGCTCAAGATCACCGAATATGCAGAACGTCTGCTGGCCGATCTCGAGACGCTCGACTGGTCCGAAGGCATCAAGGAGATGCAGCGCAACTGGATCGGCAAGTCCGAAGGCGCAGAAGTTGATTTCGAGATAGCATCCGATAACAAAGCGCTTCCCCGCGTGACCGTATATACCACGCGTCCCGACACGCTCTTTGGCGCAACCTACATGGTTTTGTCACCGGAGCATCCGCTCGTGGATCAGATCACGACCGAGGCGCAGCGCGAAGCGGTGAAGCAGTATCAGGAAGCTTCTTCCCGTAAGAGTGATATGGACCGCACGGAACTGGCGACGGAGAAGACGGGTGTCTTCACCGGCGCATATGCGGTCAATCCGGTCACAGGGAACAAGCTTCCGATCTGGATAGCCGACTATGTGCTCATCAGTTACGGCACAGGAGCCATCATGGCTGTGCCGGCGCATGATACACGCGACTTTGAGTTTGCGCAGAAATTTAACATCCCGATTGTTTGCATCATTGAACCAGATGCGCAGGAGGCTGCGGCCGAGAAGGTGGCTGTGGCGGATGTCTTGGCAGGCAAGGCCTGCTGGACCGGGAACGGCAAGATGATCCGTTCCGCGAACGAGCAGGGGCTCAATATCAATGGCATGGAGGTCCAGGACTCCAAACGCGCGACCATCGAGTGGCTTGCGGCGCGGGGAGTCGGCAAGAGCGCGGTCAAATACAAACTGCGTGACTGGCTTTTTAGCCGTCAGCGCTACTGGGGTGAACCGTTCCCGGTGATCCACATGGAAGATGGCACCATGAAGCTGGTGGACGAAAACGACCTGCCGGTGCTCCTGCCGCCCATGGAAGATTTTAAGCCCACAGGCACAGGCGAACCGCCACTTGCCAAGGCCAAAGAGTGGATCAGCTACGTGGATCCCAAGACAGGCATGAAGGGTGTCCGTGAAACCAACACCATGCCCCAGTGGGCGGGTTCCTGCTGGTACTATCTGCGGTACATTGATCCAGACAACGACAAGATGGTGATTGATCCGGCCAAGGAAAAGTATTGGATGCCGGTTGACCTCTATGTTGGCGGTGCGGAACACGCGGTGTTGCATCTGCTTTACGCGCGCTTCTGGCACAAGGTTCTCTTTGATCTCGGTTATGTTTCGACCAAGGAGCCCTTCCAGAAACTCGTCAACCAGGGCATGATTCTCGGCATCTCCCACAAGGACAGCCGTGGTGCACTGGTGCCCATGGAACTGGTCGAGCATCGGACAGATGGAGCGGTTCACAAAGAGACCGGCGAGAAGCTGGTCGAGTTTGCCGCGAAGATGTCCAAGTCCCTCAAGAACGTGGTTAATCCCGAAGATGTTATCGGTGAATATGGCGCGGACTCCATGCGCCTCTACGAGATGTTCATGGGTCCGCTCGAAGCGACCAAGCCCTGGAACACGCAGGGTGTTGAGGGCGTTTATCGCTTCCTCAAGCGTTCCTTCCGCATGATCGCCGAACAAACGCTTACGGATGATCCGATGAATGCCGATCAGAAGCGGCTGTTGCATGCGACCATCAAGAAGGTCACGGAAGACTTGGAGACTATGAGCTTCAACACCGCGATTAGTCAGATGATGATTTTCACGAACGAGTTCAGCGGCAACAAGCCCCTGCCACGCGAAGCAGCTGAAAAATATGTGCTGCTGCTCGCACCGTTCGCGCCGCATCTCTGCGAAGAGCTCTGGGAGATCCTGTGCAAGACGAATACACTCGCTTACGAGCCCTGGCCGACCTTTAACGAAGAGTTCATCAAGGTCTCCGAAGTCGAAGTACTCGTGCAGGTTCTGGGCAAGCCCAAGGCACGCGTCATGATGCCGGTTGATGCCAGCGAAGCTTTGATGCAAGAGATCGCGCTCAAGCAAGAGGCTGTCCAGGCCGCCCTTGCCGGCAAGCCTGTCCGCAAAGTCATCTGCGTCCCCGGCCGTCTGATCAACATTGTAGCGTAAGGCCTTTGACAGTAGTAAGTTAGCGGCATCAGTAGGCAGTGGAACGGCGCGAGAAGCACCGAAACCTGCCTTCGCAGGACATGCTCGAACTTTATCCTGTCCCGTCGGGGGGCTATTTGCTATACTTTACAGGCATTATAACCCATGAGGAGTCGCACCGCATGAAAGAAATCTTTGTTCAAGCTCAAAAAGATCATATTTTATCTCTCTGCACGGCTTCCCCGATTCAGGCGCTCTCGGAACTTATTTGGAACGCGCTGGATGCGGATGCGTTCGATGTGAAGGTGGATGTCATCCAAAACCCTCTGGGCGGTATTGACGCGATCCGTGTCTCAGATGATGGCACAGGCATCAATGCCTTGGAGGCGGATAGCGCTTTTGGTAACCTCGGTGGATCCTGGAAGCGGGATGCGACCAAAACCTTGATTTCTGGACGTGTTTTACATGGACGCAAGGGGCGTGGCCGTTTTAAAGCTTTTTCGCTCGGAAATCATGTCGAATGGCGGACAACCATGCAGACAGCCTCGGGTCTCCGCTCCTTTACGCTCGCAGGGGAGGCTGAAAATCCCGGACACTTTACCTTAACGGATGTCGCCGTGCCTGGGCCTGCCACGGGAACCGAGATCATTGTGGCGCATATTGATAATCCGATCGCCTCGCTCTTGGATGCCACGTGGGTTGTCCAACAATTGGCCTCTAACTTTGCCCTCTATCTAAAGGCCTATCCGAATGTCCGTATCTACTTTCAGGGCCTTCTGGTCAACCCAATCATTGTTCAACGTGCCAACAATACCTATCACCTCAAGGCCTCTGATGGTTCCCGCGCGGAGTTGCAGGTGATCGAATGGAAGACTCGCCAGAGCCGGAGCAAGATCGTTTTTTGTAATGGAAATGGCTTTGCCCTCCATGAGGTTGACGCTGCCGTGCGTACGGGAAGTGGCTTTAACTATACAGCTTATCTGGTCTCAGACCGCTTTGTCCCCTTGCACGAAGAGAATCTCTTGGTTCTCGAAGAGTTGCACCCCGAGGTCAAGGCCTTCTTAGATGCGACACGTGAGACGTTGCGCAGCCACTTCCGTGAACGTCGCGAGGCGTTGACCGTCGAAATGCTCCAACAATGGCAGTCGGACAACATCTACCCCTACAGCGGACAAGCCACCACGGAGGAACAGGTCGCTGCCAGAATGCGTTTCGAGTCCTGCGCGTTGGCGTTTAGATCCTATTCGGATAACTTTGATACGCTCTCAGTCATCGAGAAGAAGTTCATCTTTAAACTGATGCAGGAGATGCTGGACACCCGCCCCGAAGCAACCGTCACGATGCTAGGCGACACCTTGGGACTTCCACAAAAGACACGCAAGGAGCTCATGAAGCTCGTCACGCCCCAGAAGGTCAAAAGTAAGAAAGAGTAGCGTGTTGTGAAGATTTTACTCCGTCGCTTTTTACCAGATGCCATCAAGGGTGTTGTCGCGTTGTTGCTCGTTTCGCTTGCGGTGGCCATTCTACTGAAACCACCGCTCCTGAAGAGCGACTCGCCGCGTGTCTTTTACACCTTTAATGGCATCACCTATACAAACGCGGTCTTGTATCGTCCGCTCGCCATGCCCACGCGGTACTACATTGAACTGCCAGAGACACTGGCCGGACGCTATCGCTGTTTTGCCGTGGATCGCCGGCGCGAGGTCGCAGCGCTCGTGACTCATGAGCTGAACCAGACACTCTTTGGTTTTAGGGCCATCAAGAGGAGTGATCCGCTGGGCATGGATCTGGAGTTTCGTCATTTGGACGATTCCGTTTGGAATGTCGCTTTCCTGCCGGAGACTATTCTGTTCTCTAACGCCGTCCTGTCGGTTCGATTGGATATCAAATGAAGACACTTCGCCCATGGTTTCGACTTTTTAGACTTCCGAATCTCTTGACGGTACCCGGGGACCCGATCGCTGGCTTTATGTTGGCGACCTTAGGACAGATGGAGCGTATTCAGATGCTTCCCCTCTTGTCTGTCATGGCGGCAGCGCTCTGTTTCTACGTTTTTGGTCTCCTCGTGAACGATATGGTTGATGTGGAGATTGATCGGACCGAACGCCCAGATCGTCCGCTACCCGCAGGTGAGATCACGTTGCCTCAGGCGCGCATGGCTGCCTTTGCTGCAGCACTGTCAGGGTTGAACATCGCGCTTTGTGCTGGAACCCCCGCCCTGATCGTTTCGGGCATTCTTGCAGTCGCCATTCTGCTCTACAACGGAAAGCTGAAACATGTGCCAGTTTTAGGGGCGTTGACCATGGGGTGTTGCCGAGGCCTGAGCTTACTCCTCGGGGTGGCCGCCGCACGTCCGGAGTGGTTTTTGTCGTTCCCCTCCACCTGTATAATCTGGCCTTCAATGCTTGCACCGCTCGTCTTGTCCCTTTATGTGGCCGCCCTTACGGCGCTGGCAAGACGCGAGATGGAGCGCGAAAAGCCGATGGGGGCTCTGCGCTGGATGCCCATGACCGTTCTGCTTGTTGGGCTTCCCTGCCTCCTGATCATGGTTACGGCAATCGGGCTGACGACGGGCTTGGCTCCCACAGTCTTTGTCTTTATCTTTTGCATGGCAGTGATGCGCGCCTGGCTACTGGGGGGCCCACTCTATCGTCTTCAAGAGATGCCGCTGATTATTGGCGGGCATATTCGCAATCTGCTGCTGGTTCAGGCCGCGTTCTGTGTCGCCTGCGGAACCGCAGGAATCCTGCCGGCGGTGACGCTGGTCCTGCTCTTTTCTGCCTTCCCGCGCCTCGACCGTGCGTACTATAGTAGTTGAAGAAGTTCGTGCGTGTGATGATGGGAAAACGACTCAGCTAGACCTCGTGCTGATGGCGTTTGCGATAGGCGAAGGGGGTGCAGGACATCAGCTGTTTAAAGGTCTTGGTGAAGTGGCTGTGGTCATAGAAGCCTATCGCGAGGGCGATGTCGGTGATGGTCCGGTCGGTCTGTTCTAACAATTCGCGTGCGGCTCGGATGCGGACCCGCAGCAGGTATTCAATCGGACTGCACCCCAGGATTTTTGAAAACCTCCGCTCAAAGTGCGCTTGCGAGAGCCGGGAGCGTTTGACCAAGTCACCCAGCGTGATCGGAAGTGCATAGTTCTGATGCAGATAATTGAGGACCTTGGAAATGTGGCCATACCACTCGGGCGTATCACGCATACCTCCAATGATACGGTGGACACCTGCCACCCCGATTACCCGCCCCTTTTTGTCCTTGATCGGGAATTTACTGCCGACAATCAAACGGTCAGAGTTTTCCGGTGCGGGTTCAATGGTGTTCAGCGTCGGTTTCCCGCTTTTGATGACCTGTTGGTCGCTCGCCCGGTAAATATCAGCGCGGTCTTTGGAGAAAAGCTCATGATCGGTCTTGCCGATCACCTCCAGCTCGGAGGAGACCCCTGAATAGTCCTGGGATCGCCGATTTTGCATGATAAAGCGTCCTCGGCTATCCTTAATAAAAAACGCGACATCCGGCAGAACATCGAACAATTGATGCAGGATATGCAGATCGCCGATCTGATTGAGAAAAGCTTCTTGAAGGTCGAGTTGTTTCATCTCTTTTTGAGTATCTCCTTAAAAAGGGTAGCCATTTTTTTCTCACAGAGCCCACAGAGTTCACGGAGGAAGCCAGTTGAAGTATCAATCATCTATGGAACAGGGCAACACAGAAGGTCTTTATCATTCATATTTCTCTGTGCCCTCTGTGTCCGGCAGCTGCCGGATGAGGAACTGCACATTTAATTAACACGCTCTAGTTTAACGAATAGTAAGAGCGGAAGGCAAGGAGAAGGTGATAAGATTTTACAAATTTTTGATAAAATTCTACAAGGACTATTTTCAAGGGATGTGATACGCTATTCAGTAATTATTACAAAGGGAGGGACCAATGGTCACGATCACCAGAAATCATTTCTTAAAAACCATGACAGCGGGTGCGACGTTCTCGGCGTTGCCCGGGATTCTCAAGGCGCAGCAGGCGCCCTCTGCAAATGTTGTGGGTGCCAACAGCAAGCTCAATATCGCCGGTATCGGCGTCGGCGGCATGGGCGCTAACAATCTGAATAACATCGCCAACACTGGGCATAAAATCTTTGCGCTGTGCGATATTGATCCCCGATATTCCAAAGGAACACGCGAGAAATATCCGGATGCCAAGTTCTATGCGGATTATCGCGAGATGCTGGCGCAGGAGAAGTCTATCGACGGTGTCATGATCGCCACCCCCGATCATACCCATGCGGTGATCGCCGCTGCCGCGATGAAAGCTGGCAAGCATGCCTTTGTCCAGAAGCCCCTCTGCCATGATGTTTTCGAGTGTCGCGAACTCATGCGCTTGGCAAAGGAGAATAAAGTTGTCACCCAGATGGGTATCCAAGGTCATACCCAGCCCGGACATTACCTCATCCGCGAGTGGGTTGCTGCAGGGGCGATCGGCACCATCACCAGTGTTGATGCGTGGTGCAGTCTCTCCTACTATCCCTGGGGCCGCGCGTACTGGTCACCTGTCGTCGGGGTCAAGCCCAAGGAGAAGATGCCTCTCCCGGAGGGGCTCGACTGGGATAAGTTTATCGGTCCAGCCGAGATGCGCGACTATCACCGTGCTTATCATCCAGGAGCTTGGCGCGCTTGGTGGGACTTTGGCAATGGCATGATGGGCGACCGCGGTGCGCACACGCTGGATGTCGTTTTTGAACTGCTGGGACGCAAAATGCCCGTGGCCATTGATTCGACCTCCTGCGGAAACAACCCAGACACCCATCCGCTCTCCGCGGTCATCACCTTTACCTTTGCCAAGCCTGATCTTAAGGTGACCTGGTACGAGGGCACACGCGCGCCTCGCCCTGTCGAGCTGCCGGATGACCAGAAGCTGCCCGAAGACGGCGGCATTATCCTGAACGGTACCGAGGGTAAGATTGTGGCCGGCGTCTATGCGGACAGCCCTCGCATCATACCAGAAGAGCGCATGAAGAGCTTCAAGCGTCCGGAAAAGACGCTGGTGCGTCCGAAGGGCGGTATCGAAGGCGACTGGTTGAATGCCATTGTTGAAGGACGTCAGGCATGTGCCGGGTTTGACTACTCTGCGCGGCTCACGGAGTTTGCTCTGCTGGGCAACATCGCAAAGCGTGCTGATACGCGCCTCGTCTGGGATGAAGCTTCCATGAAGGTGACGAACATTGATAAGGCCAACCAATGGATCAAGTGCTCCCGCCGTGCCGGCTGGGAGATGTAGGCAGGAAGAAGTGTCAATAAGTCTGGAAGTGCCAGTAAGTGTCAATAAGTCACAATGTCAACCCTGGGTCCTGGGTCAGGCGTCTTGGGTCAACAGGTTGCTGGACCCAAGACTTGGGACTCAAGACTCAGACCTGACGCAAGGGCCTAAGGACTCAAGTGACTTAGTGACACTGCTCTTTCGACCTACTGACACTTATTGACACTTTCTAGACTTACTGACACTTATTGACACTCTTTAGACTTACTGACACTTCTTTGGAGATACACATGAATTCATTAGAGCGTTACTTAAAAACACTCAAGGGTGAGAAGGTTGACTTTTTGCCACGGGTTCCGATCTTGATGCAGTTTGCGGCAGAGTACATCGGTTCGAACTATGCGGCCTTTGCCTCGGATTACAAAGTCCTTGTGGAGGCGAATCTCCGTTGTCGCGAGGCTTTTGGCTTTGATCAGGTGAGTGTGATCTCTGATCCCTATCGCGAGACCCAGGGCTTCGGCGGTAAGATTCGCTACGAACAGCATCATCCGCCGGTATGCGAGCAGATTGTTGTTCCAGAGATTACGGATATCTCTAGTCTGCCTGACAATCCCGATCCCTATCAATGCGAACGTATGTTGGATCGGCTACTGGCGGTCCGCGAATTCAAGAGCCGTGTCGGTGGCGAGTGTTCTATCCTGGGTTGGGTGGAAGGGCCTGCTGCTGAGGCGGCGGACCTACACGGCGTTGAGAATTTTTTGATGGATCTGATGCTGGAGCCAGATGCATGTGTCGCCTTGATGGAACGGTGCACACAGACCGCGATTCGCTTTGCACAGGCGCAGATTGCCGAGGGCGCGGACACCATTGGTGTGGGGGATGCCATTTGCAGTCAGCTCCCGCCTGCGCTCTATCGCGAATGTGTCTGGCCCTTTGAGAAGCAGCTCTTTGAGGCGATTCATGCAGCGAATGGACTTGTCAAACTGCACATCTGCGGCGACATCACCCATCTCTTGCCCCATCTCGCTGAATTGCCGATTGATGTGCTGGATTTGGACCACATGAACGACCCCGTGGCGGTACGGAAAATTGTTGGACCGAAGATGGCGATCGCCGGGCGGCTGGATCCTGTGAGCGATGTCTTGAATTCAACACCTGCAGCCATTCGGACCGGGGTTCTGGAGGGCTATAAAAATTTAGGAAATCCCCATCTAGTCATGGCGGGCTGCGAAATCCCTCCAGGCACGCCTCCTGAAAATCTGAAGGCGCTTTGCGAGCCAGTCACGTCACGGTAATGCGTGACGGCTTCTAAAAGATTTGCTTGGAGTTGATCGAGATGGGTTTTGACGTGGCGAGATCAACGCCCTTGGCATCGAGCCGGGCCTCTATTTTCCATTTGATCTGCGACGATGATCTGTTGCCGAGAAGCTGGAAGGCAGCTGTCAGGGTCTTCCCGATCGTCGAATTGAGGAGCTCAGACTCAGGAGCCTTAGAGTCGGGAGTCGGAATCGAAAAGGTGTAATTCGCAAGATAACCGGATGGATAGGGGCGCGCCTCCTCCACAACGACTGAATCCCTGTAGATTTCATGGGACTGCGTCCGTTGCTTGCCGTTATGGTAGGACTTGGTGATCTCCACACCGATGAGGCTGACGAGCAGTTTGTTTCCCTCGATATCCTTCTTGGTCTGGAGTTCAAAACTGCCCGAGATCGCGTCGCCCGGATTGAAGATCGTCTTCGGGAGCGAGAGCTTGATGCTTCCCCGCATAAAGCGAATGATATAGTATGTGGCGATTGAAAGAATGATACCACCGACCACCACCCCTACAAGCAGCAATCCGCCATCTACGTTCGTCCCTGCAATGTTCATTATTTTCTCCTTCAGTAACAAAGGCTTTATGATGCCATGTTGGCGAGGGAACTTCAAGGCGGTTTTTATAATGTGAGGGAAGTGCGCGAATGCGAGAATGGGGCGGGAAGCTCGGGGAGCTCGGAAAGCTCGGGAAGCTCGGCAGTGGGGGACTCAAGGACAGAAGGACGCCGCCTAAAGGCGGAACTCCGAACCACTGCCAACTGCCAACTGCCACTGCCAACTGCCCCTGTTGCGGCGTTGACTTCCTGATGCGGCTATGTTAAGGTTTAAACCTTGTTTTTTACCATGGATATTGCATGAATATTGAGAATTTGACCATTTGCACGGCGGCGGAAGGTTTGCGGAAACGCGCGTTCTCCTCTGTTGAGTTGACCCAAGGTATTTTGGATGCCATTCAACAGAAGGATGGTCCGATCAATGCCTACCTGACCGTGGATGCCGAAGGCGCCTTAAAACAGGCTGCTGCAGCCGATGCGGCGAGGTCCGCGGGCCTGGACAACGACCTGCTAGGCATCCCCATCGCCATCAAGGATATTATCAATGTCGAAGGACAGCCGTGCACGTGCGCCTCCAAGATGTTGGAGGGGTATGTCTCGCCCTATGACGCGACGGTCGCGGCGCGGCTCCGTTCCGCAGGCGCGGTCTTTGCAGGCCGGACCAACATGGACGAGTTTGCCATGGGCTCCTCGACCGAAAATTCAGCGTTCAAGCAGACCTGTAATCCTCATGATCTCTCGCGGGTGCCGGGCGGTTCGAGTGGCGGTTCGGCTGCGGCAGTCGCGGCGGGAACAGCCCTGGCGGCCTTAGGTACAGACACCGGCGGCTCGATCCGTCAGCCAGCCTCCTTTTGCGGTTGTGTCGGACTCAAGCCCTCTTACGGACGCGTCTCGCGTTATGGCGTGACGGCTTACGCCTCCTCGTTGGACCAGGTTGGCCCCATGACCAAAACCGTCGAGGATGCCGCGATTCTGTTGCAGGCGCTGGCGGGGGTGGATGCTCATGATGGAACGACCTCACCGGTCGAGGTTCCTGATTACCGTGCCGCGCTGGCAGGGGGGCTCAAAGGTTTACGGATCGGCTTACCAAAGGAATATTTCATTGAAGGGACTGATCCAGAGGTGATGGTCCATATTCGCAAGGCGATTGATGATTGCGCAAAGGCTGGCGCGGAAATCGTTGATATCTCCTTGCCTCACACCGAGTATGCGACAGCGGTCTATTATATCATTGCTACAGCAGAGGCTTCTGCCAATCTGGCGCGCTTTGATGGCGTCCGATATGGACACCGCACTGCAGCGCCAGAGTCGGTCTTTGACCTCTATGCCAAGAGTCGCGCTGAAGGATTTGGTACCGAGGTCAAGCGTCGCATCATTCTCGGGACCTATGTGCTGAGCAGCGGCTACTATGATGCGTATTACGGACGTGCACAGAAGGCGCGAACCCTGATCCGTCAGGATTTTACCAATGCCTTCAAGCAGTGCGATGTGCTCTTGACGCCAGTGGCGCCCACAGCAGCCTATAAGCGGGGCGAGGCGACGGATGATCCGCTCAAGATGTATCTGGGCGATATCTTTACTGTTCCGGCCAACCTCGGGGGCCTGTGCGCACTCTCCGTCCCCTGCGGCATGACCCATGACCGCCTGCCCGTGGGCCTCCAGATCCTCGGACCCGCCTTTGGCGAGACCATGTTGCTTCGTGTTGGCGCGGCTTACGAGCGCTTGCGTGTTTAAGTGTGCTGGATTGAATTTAACGTAGATTAGGTTAGGAAGAGTGGAATGTTGGAATACTGGAATAGCAGAAGAGGCCATGGCAAGCAGTCTGGAGGGACGCGCTCTGTCGCGTCCGGCCACGACGAAGCGTGGCCCTCCAAATACATGATTCCATCATTCCCATATTCCAACATTCCAGTGAAGTTTTAGATCATGAAATACTTGACCACCATAGGACTTGAGACGCATGTGCAGTTGAAGACAGCGACAAAGATGTTTTGCAGCTGCAGTTTGAAGTTTGGCGAAGAGCCCAACACCAACATCTGCCCGGTCTGTCTGGGTTATCCAGGCGCTCTGCCGCTTGCCAACCGCGAAGCGATCAAGCTGACAGTCCTCTCAGGCCTGATGCTGGGGTGTACTATCAACAAGCACAGTACCTTTGACCGGAAGAACTACTTTTATCCCGACATGGCCAAGGATTACCAGATCACCCAGAACACGCATCCACTCTGCCTGGGTGGCGGTGTGACGATCCAGACTCCGAATGGCCCCAAGCTGATCCGCATCAATCACATTCATCTGGAAGAAGACGCCGCGAAGATTAACCACTATGGACAGTTCAGTGGCGTAGATTACAACCGTGGCGGCACGCCGCTCATGGAGATTGTCTCAGAGCCGGACCTCTCCTCGCAGGATGAAGCCATGGCGTATCTGCAAGCGTTAAAGCAGATCTTGGTTTATACGGGTGTCAGCGACTGCAACCTTGAAGAGGGCAACATGCGCTCGGACGTCAACGTCAGTATCCGTCCTGAGGGACAGACGACGTTGGGCACCAAGGTTGAGATCAAGAACATGAACACCTTCAAGGGCATTTACGCCGCCGCGACGTATGAGATCGCCCGCCAGACCTATGCGCTGACGCATGGCAAGGTTCTCGTGCAAGAGACGCGGCGTTGGGACCCTGATGCCAACGAGACCCAGTCCATGCGTTCCAAGGAAAACGCGCATGACTATCGCTATTTCCCAGAGCCTGATCTGGTGCCCATCGCGCTGAGCGATGAACAGATCGCCGAGTGGCGCAGTTCCCTGCCGGAACTTCCCTCTGCCCGCCGTATCCGTATGATGGAGGAGTATGGCATCCCCGAGTATGACGCCGGGGTCCTTGCGGATGCCCGCGAGAACGCTGATTTCTTTGAGGCGACCGCCCGCCTCTGCGACAAGCAACTGGGCAAGATCGTCTCCAACTGGTTTATGGTTGAGGTCATGCGGTTGCTCTCTGAGACAGGGAAGGCGATTGGCGCCTGCGCCTTGACCCCAGCAGCGTTGGCGGAGCTGGTTACGCTGGCAGATCAGCGCGTGATTAACGGGCCAACCGCAAAGGAGCTACTCCCTGAGCTCTTCGAGAAGGGGGGCATGCCCAAGACTTTGGTCGAGGCACGCGGTCTCGGACAGGTCAGCGACACCACCGCACTGGAGGCTTTTGTCCAGCAGGCCATTGCTTCCAATCCGAAATCCGTCGAGGACTACAAGGCGGGCAAGAAGGCTGCGGCAGGGTATTTTGTTGGACAGGTGATGAAGCTCAGTAAAGGCAAGGCCGACCCGAAGCTGGTCGGTGAGCTAGTTGCCCGCGCTTTAGAGCAATAATAGCCTTGTCTGAAGGTACGGAAAAGGGTAAGTTAATAGCACTTTGGGTAAAGTCATGGGTGTTTGTGTGTGACACATGACTGTGCGATGGCGACCGTGAGAAGAGGGGAGAAGCACTGTGACTTCAAATGATGATTATGTGTTGCAACTCTTGCAGGAGCAGGGGTATGTATCGCCCGAACAAGTGACTGCGGTCATGAACTCGCTCAAGCAAGAGGGTGAAACGACGCTCGATATCCTGCTTCAGACGGGCGCGCTCACCGAGGATATTGTCCTTGGGATGATTGCAACCCAGTTTGGCATGCAGTACGTCCATGTCAATGCCGATGCGATTGATCCGAGCGTCAAAGATATTATCACGAAGGATCTCGCTCGCAAATATGGCGTTGTTCCTGTGTATGCTACAGAGACTTCGGTTACGGTTGCACTCAGCGATCCCATGGCGTATGACACGGTGGACAGCCTCCATTATGTACTCAACCGCGATGTGGATGCTGTGATCGCGCCCCGCCTGGAGGTGAAGGCAGCCGTCGACAAGCTCTATCCGGCTGACTTCGAGAATATTTTCGACAAGGACGACCCCAATGTGGACGTCTCCGAGAAGACAAAGGCCGAAGTCTCCTCAGATGCTAAAGACTCTGATGCGCCGATCATCCGCTTGGTGAGTCTTATTATTACAGAGGCAGTCAAGATGCGCGCTTCGGATATTCATCTGGAGCCGATGGAGCGCACGTTTCGCGTTCGGTATCGCGTTGACGGTGCGCTGCGCGAGATGGATAGTCCGAACAAGCGCCTTCAGGCCGCCATTCTCAGTCGCGTGAAGATCATGTCGAACATGAAGATTTCCGAAAAGCGCATACCGCAGGACGGACGTATTCAAATCAAAGTTCAAGGACGCGACTTGGACTTGCGTGTCTCCTCGGTGCCGACCAACCATGGCGAGAGTATCGTCATGCGTATTTTGGATAAAACGAATCTCTCGTTGGGGTTGCCGCAACTCGGCTTCCTTTCGGACGACCAGAACAAGTTTGAACGGTTGATCACTCTGCCAGACGGTGTGCTTCTGGTGACGGGGCCAACGGGTTCCGGCAAAACCACGACACTCTATGCGTGCTTAGGCCAAATCAACCTCCCTGACCGTAAAATCATCACAGTTGAAGATCCGGTCGAATATGTGATGTCTGGCATCAATCAGGTCGGTGTGAATCGTGATGTGGGTCTCGATTTCTCTACAGCACTCCGGTCGATCTTGCGTCAGGCACCCAACATCGTGATGATCGGTGAAATTCGTGACCATGAGACCGCAGACATCGCGATGGAAGCCGCACTCACGGGACACTTGGTCTTCAGCACCCTTCATACGAACGATGCCCCCAGCGCGGTCACGCGTCTGTTGGATATCGGCGTGAAGCCCTTCTTAGTGGCCTCTGCACTTCGTGCCGCCATGGCGCAGCGACTGGTGCGGGCGATCTGTACCCACTGCAAGGCCGAATACACGCCCACCGACCGCGAGATCAAGATGTTGGGGGTTCTCGGCAAGACGGTCTCCGCCTCTAAGATGTACAAGGGAACAGGCTGCCCAAGTTGTAGCAACGCAGGTTACAAAGGGCGCAAAGGGCTTTTTGAGATCTTTTTGGTGGACGACACGATTCAGCGTTTGATTTTTGATCATGCGCCGGCAACGAGTTTACGCGCACGCGCACGTGAAATGGGCATGCGCACCTTACGTGAAGATGGCGTATTAAAAATTGCGTCGGGTATGACCTCACTTGAGGAAGTCCTACGCGCAACCATGGGAGATGCAGACTAATGAGCCTCGAAATGAACATGATGGATTTGTTGCAGGCCACCGTGGATGAAGGGTGTTCAGATCTTCATATTCGCGTGGGTATACCTCCGATGTTACGCGTGCACGGGTCCTTGACGCCGCTCGACACGCCCCCGCTCACACGGGAAGATACGTATGAGCTTGTCAAATCCATCACGCCGGAAGACAAGCTTCAAGAGATCGAACGTAATGGCGGTGCCGACTATGCGCTTCCCTTCGGCGATGTCGCACGTTTCCGTGTGAGTGCCTTTAAGGAGCGCGGCAACTATTCGCTCGTCTTGCGTCAGATTCCGAGCAAGCTCCTGACCTTGGAACAGATCGGCCTGCCTGACCAAGTGAAGGAGTTGCTCTTCAAGCCGCGCGGACTCATTCTCGTGACCGGCCCGACAGGTTCTGGTAAGACAACGACATTGGCCAGTATGTTGAACATCATTAACCAAGAGCGCGATGTGCACATTATCACGGTCGAAGACCCGATTGAATATTACCATCCGCATAAGAAGTCGGTTGTCACGCAACGTGAAATCGGCTCAGATGTTCCTTCGTTCGCTGAAGCTATTCGTCGCGCCCTTCGTCAGGACCCCGACGTGATTCTCGTCGGTGAAATGCGCGATCTTGAAACCATGCAAGCCGCCATCACGGCTGCGGAAACCGGCCATTTGGTCTTTGCAACCTTGCACACCACAGGCGCAGCTGCAACCGTGGATCGTATTGTGGACGCCTTCCCGACGGATCAGCAGGAACAAGTTCGTACCCAGCTTTCGGTCGGGCTTGTGGCCGTAATATCCCAGCTACTGTTGGCTCGTGTGGATAAGCCAGGACGGGTCGCCGCCTTTGAGATTATGATTTCAACAGGGGGTATCCGTTCCAAAATCCGCGACAATAAGACCTTCCAGATCACCTCGGATATCCAGACGGGGACGAAGTTCGGCATGATTTCGCTGGATGCGCATCTGCTTGAACTCTATATGTCCAACCTAATCTCGTATGACGATCTCGTCACCAAGTCCCAAGATCCAGACACACTGGTTCAGAAGCTTAAAACGGAACTCCAAGTCAGAGGAAGAGGGTAATCGTTATGTCTGAAGAACTCACTGCAGCCCCCGTCACTGCTTATGATCCGCTCTTGGACTTGATGACCAGCAATGGCATCATTGACGAAGAGCAGGCCGACGAATTGAGAGAAGAGCACGTTCGGAGTGGTAAGCCTATCCGTTCCTTGTTGGTCACAACAGGGTATGTGAGCGAAGAGGATCTGTTGAACATGATGGCCTCTTATCAGGGCTGCGAGGTGGTAGATCTTGCGACGGCGACCCTCAATCCTGATATCATCGAGAGCGTTCCCGGGAACATTGCGCGCATGTATTCGGTCGTGCCGGTCGCTTCGACACCGGGGACGATTACGTTGGCCATCAGCGATCTGGTCGATCCCCGAGTGATGGACGAACTGATGTTTGTGCTGACCAAGGATATTCACTTTGTTTTTGCTCCAGAGAAGGATGTGCGCGAACGGGTTTCTGAGTATTATGGCGATGAGAGTGCCTCGGTTGCGGACATGATTAACAGCCTTGACTCCGACATGGCCAACAATGTCGCGTTGGCTGCGGATGAGAGCGACGAGAACAGCATTGCGTCAGCGGCCTCTGCCGCACCCGTGATCCGCTTTGTGAACCTCGTGCTGTATCAGGCGGTGACAGATCGCGCCTCAGACATTCATTTCGAGCCCTTTGAAAAGGATTTTAAGATCCGTTACCGTGTGGACGGTGCACTGTATGAAATGGCACCTCCGCCTCGCCGTCTGGCGCTCCCAATCATCTCTCGCGTGAAGGTGATGTCTGGACTCAACATTGCTGAGCGCCGCATTCCACAGGATGGCCGTATTGCCTTGACTGTCGCCGGCCGCCAGATCGACTTGCGCGTCTCCTGTCTGCCGACCTCGTTTGGAGAGAGCGTGGTGCTTCGCGTCTTGGATCGTAGCGTGGTCTCTCTCGATCTGGAAAATATTGGTCTACCAGAGGATATCTATGAAGAGCTGAACATGGATATTGAGAAGCCGAACGGGATTATCATTGTGACTGGGCCAACGGGTTCAGGAAAGACAACGTCGCTCTATTCGTGCTTGGGGCGGATCAACAAAATTGACACCAAGCTCCTCACCGCTGAAGAGCCAGTCGAATATGATATTGACGGGATTGTTCAGGTTCAGATTAACCCGTCGACTGGCAACACCTTCCCCAAAGTGTTGCGCGCCTTCTTGCGTCAAGATCCAGACATTATGATGATTGGTGAAATTCGTGACTTAGAGACGGCGCAGATTGCGGTGCAGGCCTCCCTCACGGGTCACTTGGTCTTCAGTACGCTCCATACGAATGACTCGGCAGGTGCGGTGACTCGTCTGATTGATATGAATGTGGAACCCTATCTGATTGCTTCGACGCTGGAGGCTGTGCTGGGCCAACGTCTCGTGCGAACCATCTGCCAAAACTGCAAGGAAGGCTTCAAGCCAGATGATGAGACGATTGCTCGTCTCGGACTGAAGCGAGATGTTGTGGGTGATCGGACGTTTTATTATGGCAAGGGCTGTAAGACCTGCAATGGCACGGGGTACAAAGGTCGTAAAGGTGTCTTTGAGTATCTGCGCGTGACAGATCCCATCCGCGATCTGATCAACGAACGTCGCCCTACCCTCTTTATCCGTGAACGCGCCCGCGAACTCGGGATGCGGACCATGCGCGAGGATGCGATCCGTAACGTCCTTGACGGCTATACGACAGTTGATGAAGTCTTGCG
>CAIZQW010000238.1 GCA_903935195.1 uncultured bacterium | reverse complement strand
TACCGGCGGTGGCGGCGGCGGGGGCGGCGATGGAAACGGTATCTGCGGCAATGGCGGCTCCGGCAGTGTGATCATCACGTACCAAGTCGTCATGCGCGGCACGTTCATCAGTTTCTTTTAAGAATGTGAACACGTCTGTAAAGCTAATCGAGGGCGCCCTATTGCTGGGCGCCCTCATCACCGCTCCAGCGGCGGCAGGACTGGTTTTGGGAAAAATGAAGTAACGAGAAGGAACAAAAGTTTATGAGAAACAAATTATCTGTCCTGTCGGGATTATGCGTGCTGCTGCAGGCTGTGTCGTATGGAGCCGAGGTTGGCCAATGGGAGGTGTTCGAAACCTCCTACGAGAGCAAGAAAGCGTACTCGAATGCGTTCACGGAGGTGGAGGTCGATGTCGTCTTCAAGCAGGGCGAGAAGCAATGGAAGGTCCCGGCCTTCTGGGCAGGCGACAAGAAGTGGACGGTTCGGTTCGCGCCGCCTGTGCAAGGGAATTACACCTACCGGATTGAATGCACTGACAAGGCCAACTCCGGTCTCAATGGGAAGGAACAGACGCTTTCTGTCGCGGCCTACAAGGGCGACAACCCGCTGCTGAAGCATGGGTTTGTGAAGGTGACACCTGGCAAGACCTTCTTCGAGCATGCCGACGGCACGCCGTTCTTCTGGCTGGCCGACACCTGGTGGAAGAACCTCTGCAAGCGGATGACCTGGGACGGGTTTCAGGAACTCACAGCCGACCGCAAGGCCAAGGGCTTCTCCGTGGTGCAGATCGTCTGCGGTCCGTATCCCGACGAAAATTTCTTCGCGCCAAGCCTGGAGAATGAGGGCGGACAGCCGTATCTGGCGCAGGACATGAGCGTGGTCAATCCGAAGTACTTTGACTATGCGGATCGGCGGTTCAAGCATCTGGCGGACGCTGGCATTGTGCCAGCCATTGTCGGAGCCTGGGGACGCGGCGACTGCAACAGCATGCAGAAATTCGGGGCTGCCAGCATCAAACGGCACTGGCGTTACTTGATTGCGCGCTATGGCGCGTATCCGGTGATCTGGATCTTGGCGGGTGAGATTCCGGAAGAAACAGAGGCGGGGCATGGTCCCTGGGCCGAAGTGGCGACCTATCTCCGGAGCATCGATCCTTACCATCACCCGCTCGCCTGCCACACGGGTGATGCGCGGAAACTTGCCAAGGACGACATCCCGGTGATCGACTTCGACATGGTCGGCGGGGGTGGCCACGAAGAGCATAAGCAAACCGCGGCGGTTGTTTCCTTGGCCTACGCGACCAAGCCGCCCATGCCGGTGCTGATTTGCGAGACCTGTTACGAGGGGCACATGCAGCAGGGTTTTGGCGATACACAGCGGCGGATCTTCTGGCAGAGCATCCTGAGCGGTGCCGCCGGCCACACCTACGGCGCAGCCGGGATCTGGCATGCCGGCGTTGAAGGCGATCACGGGAACTGGGGCGCATGGGCTCGTCAGCCCTACGACTATACGACCTGGAAGGAAGGGATGAACTATCCCGGCGCCACCCAACTCGGACTGGCCAAGAAACTGCTCGCGCAGTACCCGTGGCAGAAGTTCGAGCCACACCCAGAGTGGACACCGGGCTGCTTTGCCGCCGGCATTCCCGGCGGGACGCGCTTTATCTACCGTCCGCGAAAGGGCATCTACGACTGGAGCGGATTTACGGTGAACAACCTCATCCCCGGCGTGCCGTATGCCACCTTCTTTTTTGACCCCGCCACCGGGCGGCGTTTTGACAAGGGCATCGTGACTCCCACGTCCACGTCATGGAAAACACCCAATGTACCTTCACCCCAGGATTGGGTCCTGGTCATGGAGGCACCGGACATGGGGGCGCCGCTGGTCCTCTCGGGCGCAAAGGCGGGCAAGGCGTACTCCGGAAGCTTGCCGAAGGGCGCTGTCTTTGCCAGCCGAACAGGTCCGGGCTGGTTGACGATCCAGTCGGACGGTCAGGTCTCGGGTACGCCCGGAGAAGACGATGTGGGTGCCAATACCTGGATTGTTTCGATGACGAAGGCTGGCAGTTCCGCTACGATGATCCAGCTCCAGATCACGGTAGCCGGCGCGTCGGGCGTTCACT
>CAIZQW010000237.1 GCA_903935195.1 uncultured bacterium | reverse complement strand
GCTGCGCTCACGGTGGGGGCATCATCAAGTTGGCGGCACTCCATGCCAAGCGCATCGAACTGCCAGCGGCGTAAGGGTGTTGACGCCGACCGAAAATTGACAGTCTAAAAGCGAGAGTTCCGATCCAAAATTGACAGGGGTGTTCAACTGTCCTGCTGAAAATTTCAGCAGGGATGTAAAAGGTGATCACCATGGACATGATTGGTAAAGTTAGGCGCATGAAATTGCGCGACCAACTCTCTGACGGAGAGATTTGCAGGCGAACGGGACTGGCCAGGAACACGGTCAAGAAATGGCTCAAGGCTCCCGGCGACATAACCCCCAAGTACCAACGCAAAAAGGCTAATGGCAAGCTCACGCCGTTTGAGCTCGTGCTTGAACAAGCCTTGCGGGCGGATGCGCACAGGGCCAAACATGCACGGCGAAGTGGCAGGGCTTTGTTTGCCCAGATCCAAGCTCAGGGATACCGGGGCGGCTACAGCGCAGTGACTGACTTCATTCGTTTTTGGCGAGAGGACAGGAGAATGAGTATGAATGATTTAGGCAAGGTTGGAATTCGGAGCATGTTGTTGTTGGGGGCGTTGATGCTTCTGGTCCCGTGTGCAGGGGCTGCACCCCAGGAGAACAACAAAGCGGCTGCGGCTCCGAAGGCGGCTGAACAGGGCGAGGGAAAGAAGGCTGACCGTGCGCGGCTCTCCGCGGATGTGGACCGCCAGTCGAAACTCCTGTTTGAGAAGGCCATGGAGTTGATGGAGTATAAGCAATATGAGCGCGGCCTGGCGATGTTGAACGCCATTGTCCGCGACAATCAAGGGACCATTCTCGCCCACCGCGCCAACATGGCCATGGGAAAATATTATCTCAACCAGAATAAGCCGAAAGAGGCGCTCAATTATTTTATGCTTCTTACGCGCGTCTTGGCTCCAGTCCCGACCGAGAAACCAGCAGAGGAGATCACGGAGCTCTATCATGAGTCGCTCTTCCAGGCGGGGTTCAGTCAATATCAGGCTGGCCAGTATGGTGCTGCGTTCCCCTTATTCCGGCAATTGACCGAGGTGGCGGGCAAGAGTAAATGGGCGAACATGGCCTACTTCTATATCGGCATGAGCCACTATAATTTGAAGAACTGGAACAAGGCGATTGATTCGCTCTCGTTGGTCGGTACGGAAGTCGAGGACTCTGGCGAACAACTGGGCCGTATTGAGATCGGCCAGCGCTTCTATGCGAAGATCACAGACGCTGACGTGCCGGTGCTACGGAAGCTGGGACAGTCGGTCAAGGCCGAGGTCAAGGTGAGTAATGGCGACGTGGAACTTTTGGAAGGCGTGCCGGTCGCGGGCAAGAAGGATGAACTTCTGATTTCTGCGCCGACCGTGATTGGGTTAGCCAAGCCGAACAATGGAGTGCTGGAAGTGGTGGGTGGGTGTACAGTGACCGTGACCTACTTGGATGACAGTACGCTGGATGGAAAGAAGGGCGTGCCTCGGACTGGCACGGTACGGGCTGTGAGCACGGGAACCGTTGGTTTCTTCCTAGGCGATTACGCGACACCCGCCTATATCGCCTTTCCCGGGCAGCCTCAAGCGTTGGTCTTGAGGGATGCTGACTTGGATCTCTCCCCAGCGGCAGAGAAGGTACAAGTCGTTGTGAAGTCCCTTCAAAAAATCAAGGCTGAAGAGGCGACGTCAGGTGCGGCGGCCATTGACATCTTTGCGGTGAAGGACGATGAGAAGGCTCAATGGAAGGAGCGCGACAGCATCACGCTCACCCTGGTGGAACAGGGCACGAACACAGAAGTCCGTTCCGGAAGCTTTATCGGCAAAATTAAGCTTGTTCCGGTCTCCTCGAACGCAACCATCTCGGCGACCGATGATGTGCTCCACTGCGATGAGCTGGATGAACTCTCAGTCTCGTATACGGACAAAGTGCATATTTATGGCGAAGACCCCCGCGAAAGCGTTGCACGCATTAAGGTTTCGGGTTCCGTCAATTCTGGCGTGACCGCAGATCAGTTTGTGGTCTTTGAAACCCTTCTGAAGGCGCGCAAGGAGTCGGTGGAAGCTGAAGCGCTCGTCGGCTTAGGTGCCATTTATAAAGATATGGGACTTGAGAGCCGTGCTGCCCAGCGCGCATCAGAGGCGCTTCGCAAGGTAGATCCGATTATTGTGGACCGCAGTAAACTTCCCGGTGAAATCGTTGAGCGCGCTTTCAAGCTTAAGTGGGAGAGCGAATTGTTGCAGGATAATTTCGGGGCTGCTACCGCAACCTGCCTCGCCTTTAACCGTCTTTACCCGGAATCAGTCTTGGCAGACCAAGCCCTCATGACCCTGGGACGCACCCTTGCTCAAAAGGGCCAGTATCAGGAGGCGGTGGATGTCTATGGACGCGTGCTCCAGCTTCAGAACCCGATCTCGGCAGCCGAGGCGCAATTCCGCATTGGCGAGACGCTTCAGAAAGAGGCTGAGGCAGCCTCCGCCGCGGCAGACGAAACCAACAGCAAGTGGGGCAAGGGCGGTTTGAGCGCGGCGACCTCCTTGCAGAATCGGATGGGGGGTGCGATCGCATCGTACCGGAAGACCTTCGAGACCTATCCGGAGAGTTCTTTTGCAGCTGAGGCGTTGGGCCGCGTGGTGCGTCACTATGTGGACACCGAGGACTTTGCGCAGGCTTCGGCCTTGTTGGAGAATGCCTTTTCGAACTATCCTGATGCAGCCTATCTGGACGAGATGCTCATGCTCTGGGCCAAGGTCGCCTACAAGATGGGCGATGCAGAAATGGCCAAAGCCAAGCTCCGTCAGCTGGTCTTTGATTATCCGTCGAGCAAGCATATTAGTGATGCACAGAAAAAACTCGCGGCAATGGAGGCTAAATGAGTAGACAGTGGGCAGTAGCAGTGGGCAGTAAGAGAGCGCTTGGATGCGCGCTCTTGCTTCTTGCCGTGTCCTCAGGCGCGGCCACTTTTGATGAGCAGCGTAAGGCTGCCTCAGCGTCTTTGGCCACGCAGCCAGAGACCGTGATGATGGCGCTGCTGAAGGCCGGCCTTGACGAAGGCAAGGCGACGCCTGCTGTCGCCGAGGTCCAGAAGTGGTTGAGGAACAATCAGCCGACGAATTCAACGCTTCTCTACAGTGCCGGCCGTGCTGCGGAAATCAGCGGTGACTGGAAGGGCGCTGTCGCTCTCTATCAGCAGTACCTTGTTAACGCGGATCTTAAATCTGCAACGGCGGATGAGGCCGTGTACGCCACATATGTGCTCCTGCTCGAGCGGCTCAAGGATGAAAACGGTGCCTATGCCTTTGGCCGTAACGACGGGGGCCGGTTGCTGGTCTGCCCGCGTGCGAAGCAATTTGACGCCTGGTTTCTGGATGAGTCGGTGCGGCGCGACGACCCGACTGCCGTGGCGCAACGCCTGCAGGCTTGTATCGAGGGGGGGGTGCCAAACGACCTGCTGGTTGTGCGTTATAGCCAGTACTTTCGCTGGCTACTGTCGAAGTATGAGTGGTACTGCGATCATACCGTGCGGGTAACCCAGGAGGCTTACGATGCGGTCAGGAAGCTGACATCGGTGATGACGTTTGACGAGGAACTGAAGCTCAAACTCGACTGGACAATCTCCGTCATGGCTTATCACCAGGCGAAGCTGGGCGACAAGGCTACGACGAAAGCGGTCAAGCGTCCAGGTGCGAAACCCAAAGGGATCATGATTCCTCCCTCTGTAGGCAACACCGGCAAGAATCCGTCCAAGACGGATGCGGTGAAGAAGGTGGCAGATGCAAAGGCCGCTGCAGCTCAGGTTGTGGAAGAAAAGAAACTGGAGCTTGGCGACGATGCTGTTCCGCCGATCGCTGAAGCAACTGCGCTTCTTGAGAAGTATCCCCGCGCTGTGATGGCGGTGATGACGGGTTGGGCCGGCGGCGGGAATGGTCCCCATTACCGGGGTGATTTCAAGAAATACTGGCCGCACGAGACTGAGGCCAAGATGGCGCCGATCCTAGTGGCCTTGGCCAAGCTGACTCCCGACGAAGCGGCGGAATTCCTGAATACCGCGGCGTATGGCGGCTATGTCGGCAGTCCGGGCGTTCTTGAGCTCAGTTCGGTGCGCAAGTATGTGAGAGAAACGCCTGAACTGTGGAAACTCCGGAATGGCGTGGTCATTCTTCCGCGGGCATGGAACCAGCTCTCCGCGGACGAGGCGAAGACTTCGGCAGAGAAGCTGGCGCAGATCGCCAATCCCCAGGTGTCGCTCGTACGCGCGATCGCGGCTGGCAGTAATAATTACGACAAGGTCATAGCCGCATTATTAGGTCCCGAGGTCTGGCGTCTCGGCCCGAATGAGCTGAACCATTCATGGGGTGACATGCTCTGGCACCACTGTGGAAGGCCGGCGAGTCCGTTGGGGAGGGATCAGGGGATAGGCAAGTTAAATGCTGTAACCGCTTCATTCGCAGCCGGCGATGCGAAGAAGGAAGACCCGGCAGACAAGCGCCTCGCGGCGTTCCGGAATTTGTGGGCGGACTACAAGTCGGCCCAGCCGAAGATTCCGTACGCAAAGCCCCGGGCCGCGGCCATCCTGAAATTCACACCAGAACTCGTGCCGGAACTTCTCAAGGATCCGAATCCCGAAGTGCAGAGAATGGTGCGCGATGCGATAGCGGGCGGGCTGGAGGATGCCAAGGGGGTGCTTGAGCGTGACGGCAGGGTGCGCGGTATTCCTCACTGGGCGTATTCTCCCTGGATCCAGCGCTTGGCCCCACTCCACAACGGCATGGATTGGATGAAGCAGAACAAAAAGGATTTCTATGCTCCGCATCCTTTAGAGCCTGTGCTGCGCGTGGCCGTGGCGGAACGGTTGGCGCAGGGAAAGATCGAGCCGTGGCTGACGATGGCTTGGATCAATGTGCAGTTCCCTGAAAATAACGCGGAACAGGTCAAGCTGATGCAGGCGCTTTTCGCGTCGCCGCAGTGGCAGGCCATGCCTTTCGACGTGAAAATTGCTGCTCGCGAATGGTTCAAGAAGGATGCGATGACCCCGGGGCAGGCCGCCTGGGTTGATGCGGCGGTTCCGGCGCTGGTCTGCAAGGATCTGCTGTCACTCACGAACACGGCGGACGTGGCGACCGCGGCGGCGG
>CAIZQW010000236.1 GCA_903935195.1 uncultured bacterium | reverse complement strand
TGTACGGGCGTCCCCGCCCGTACCTGTGCAGGCGAGGACGCCTGCACACCAAGGTTGCAACCATTGTTTCCCATCATTCCAACATTCCAGTATTCCAGTATTCCAGTGAAGTTATAGGTAAGCGCCCCGCCCGGGGTACCGGGAACAAACAAGAGTAGTAACTTTATCCCGCAGAGGCGCTGAGGCGCAGAGGAGATTTTTGACAGGATGAACAGGATTTCCGACAGCTTCGCTTCGGCGAGGAGAAATTATAGGATTTGTTTTTCAAGATGCCGGCGGAGCCATGCCGCAAATCTAAAATCACAAATCACAAATCTAAAATCAACGAATTTATAGACAAGGTAATTGAAGGAGAGAAGCTATGGATAAACGCGGACGACCAACAGTGGGGCTGATGCCCCTTTATTTAAAACTTTATGACGACCTGCTGCCGGATTTGCGGAAGGGCTTTGAGGCCTTCCAGCAGGACGTCGTCGAGAACCTTGAGGCACGGGGAGTCACGGTTGTCCGGGCCCCGATCTGCAGGGTCGCGCCGGAAATCAAGGACGCCACGGAATGCTTTGAACGGCAGGGGGTGAACGCCATCGTCTGCTTGCACCTGGCTTATTCGCCCTCGCTGGAGGCCATTGACGCGCTCTGCAACACCGCATTGCCGCTTATCTTGCTGGACACGACGATGGATGAACAGTTCGGCTTGGATGTGGCGGTGGACCGGATCATGTACAACCATGGCGTCCACGGGGTCATGGATCTGGCCTCCCTGCTGCGCCGACGCGAACGGGCGTATGAGATTGTGGCCGGCCATCTCGCTGATCCGCAGGTGCTGGACCGCGTGGCCGGGTATGCGAGGGCCAGTGTCGCGGCAACAGCGTTGCGCGGCACCACGGTGCTGCGCGTGGGACCGACCTTTGCGGGCATGGGCGACTTCGCAGTGGAGGAGGCGGTCCTCTCCGCGAAGCTCGGCGTGCAGGTGCGCGAGGTCGGACTGGAGGTTCTGGACAAGGCCATTCTGAAGGTCACGGATGCGGAGGTCGCTTCTGAGGTAGCGCTGGATCGCGAACGTTTTCTCTGCGAACTTCCATCTGAGGCGCATGAACGTTCTGTCCGTGTGGGGCTGGGGCTGCGGCGCCTGCTGGAGGAGGGCGGCCACCCGGCCTTCAGTGTGAATTTTCAGGCGTTTGACCGGGCAGACAGGCCCGCCAACACCATGCCCTTCCTGGAAATATCCAAAGCCATGGGCCGAGGACTCGGGTATGCGGGGGAGGGAGATGTGCTCACCGCCGCCTTTGTCGGCGCCTTGGGCAGGGCGTATGAGGCCGTCTCCTTTACGGAAATCTTCTGCGCCGACTGGGCGGGTGAGCGACTCTTCCTCTCGCACATGGGAGAGATCAGCACCTCTTTGGCGGAAGGCAAACCGCGCGTGATTTCCAAGCCCTTCTTCATGGGCGGCTCGCTCGACCCGGCTGTGCTGACCTGCGCTGCAAAGCCCGGTCCTGCCGTGCTCGTGAATCTGGCACCCGGTCCCCGTGACACCTTCACGTTGCTGGTCGCGCCGGTCGAGGTCGTCGCCGAGGATGACTCCGTGCAGCCCGCGATGCGCGATGTGATCCGCCTCTGGGTGCGGCCGCAGGGCAAGGTGGCACCCTTCCTTGAAGCCTACTCCCGCGCGGGAGGGACGCATCACGGGGCGCTGGTCTTGGGTGCGCAGGCGGAGTCCCTCTCAGCTTTCGGACGGCTCAGCGGCTGGGATGTCGTTCAACTCGGTTGATCGACCTGAGCCCGCCGCCCGGGGAGGGGCAGTAGCAGTCGGCAGTGAGTGTCAGTAAGTTTAAGAAGTGTCAGTAAGTGTCAGTAAGTCTAAGAAGTGTCAGTAAGTGCCAGTAAGTTGGGAATAAGAAGCAAGCATCCGAATGGCACGAACCACACGAATGGGAGAAAAATGAGAGTCTTCGTGCTTTTGTGGATTTGAACCACAGAGGGCACTGAGGCGCAGAGGAGATTTTTGACAGGATGAACAGGATTTATTTTTCTATTTGACGGCGGAGCCATGCCGAAAATCTAAAATCCCAAATCTAAAATCTAAAATTAACGAAGTTAGAGACAAGCCATGAATAAAACCGAGAAGAGCCTGATTAAAATGACTGGCTTGGTCATGCATGCCTATTGGGTAGCCATGAGTCTGGCACTCCTGTCCTGGATGGGAATCGCCAGGGCGGAACTCCCGCGCTCTGCACAGCCCATTGCCTTGGAACGGGAGGCGTTGAGCCTCTCGGGAGCGTGGTTGTTTTGCGTGGACCCGCAGGACCGGGGCGAGAAAGAGGGGTTCATGGCGGAGGCGCATGATGTCCGGGGCTGGCGGGAGGTCACGGTTCCTTGCGGCTTCGGCCAATGTGTCCCGGGCACGGACAAGTACTCCGGCGCCGGCTGGTATCAAAAGCAATTCACGGCGCCGGCATCCTGGAAAGGACAGCGCGTCTGCCTGGTGTTCGAGGCCGTGAACAATACCGCGAGCGTCTGGCTGAACAATCAGCAGGTAGGCCAGTCGGAATACGCCTTCCTGCCGTTCCGGCTGGATATCACCTCCGTCCTGCGCTACGGGCAGACGAACCTGTTGGTGGTTCGCGCCGATAACCGGCCGTCGCCAACAGGAACTCCATACACGGGCGGCTGGTACCACGATGGTGGCATCCTGGGGGGTGTCCGCGTGGAAACCTCGGGCGTGATCCATCTGGATGATGTGGCCGTGGTGGCGACACCGGGTAAAGGTGCCACGGTCAAGGTGGTTGTGATGAACGAGTTGTCGCAGGCCACTCGCGCGAACGTCCAGGTGCAGATTGCCGAAGCCGCGAGTGGAAAGAGGATCGCCTCCACCGCCGGCAGCATCGAACTGGGAGCAAAGAAGTCGTCCGGGCTGTCGCTGGCGGTGGCGGCACCTGACACCGTGGCTTGGTCGCCCGAAAAGCCGTTCCTGTATCTGGCCAGGACGACGGTCACGATTGATGGCCGGGTGGTGGATACTACCTCCACACGGTTCGGCTTTCGGACGATCGCCACGAAGGGAACGCAGCTTCTGCTGAACGGCAAGCCGCTGCGGATCCTCGGCTTCAACCGGCACGAGGACACTGTGGCCACGGGGCAGGCTCGCAATTTGGCTGCGGCGCGCGCTGATCTACAGAAGATGAAGAGTATGGGCGCCAATTTTCTGCGCATCCACTATCCGCACGATGTTGGCACGCTCGACTTCTGCGACGAACTCGGAATTCTGGTCATGGCGGAGATGCCGGTGGGATCGGGTAGTGAACATGCGGGGAAATTTCTGGCGAAGTTGATCGCGCGGGACCGTAACCATCCCTCCGTGATCTTCTGGTCGGTCAGCAACGAGACCGATGAGCAGAAACGGAAGGTGGTGGAGTGGAACGACAGGAACGTGCAGTTGGCGAAGAGCCTCGACCCAACGCGGTTGGCGGTGCACGTGTCCGAACGCGGGCGCTGGGCCAACCCGGCCAACCATCCGTTGTTCACGTATGACGACGTCATCTGCCTCAACGGTTACCCGTCCGAACTCGCACGGATCTGGGGGAAGAAGCCGGACTATGATTTTCAGGAGTCGCGGAAGTATTGGGAACAGGCGTTGGAGGAAATCCACCGGCGTTATCCCGACAAGCCCATCCTGGTGACCGAATTCGGGTATCCGACTGGCCGGGCGATGCAGGAGACGGTGGACGGCGATGCGGGTCCGCAGATGCAGGGCCGCGCCATCGAAGCGGAGTTCGACGCGTTCAATGCGCCGTATGTGTGCGGTGCCGCGATCTGGTGTTGGGCTGATCATCCCTGGCCGAAAGGGGCTTATAAGGTTGAGACCAGTCCGTACGGAATCTTTACACGCGATCGCCAGAGCAAGGGCGGCAAGGTTGAGGAAATCGTCGAGCGGCTCTTCAAAAGCAGCCCTGCCACCCGGCAACGCAATGGATCAAAATAACGAACAGCAGGAGAAATGTGCTGCACCCGCCTACGTCACCACGACGGCGAGGAGAGATGTTTGCCCCGCCTTGTCGACTGCGACCTTTAGCACGTGACAGCAGGACACAAGGACGGCAGGACCCAAGGTATTGTAATTTAGAATTTTAGCACTTTAGAACTGCTCTTTCCTCTTTCCTCTTTTCCCATCACTAATGCACTAACGCACTAATGCACTAACGCACTTCTCTCTGTGGCCACTTTTTGTCACATGACAAACGAGATTTAAAATGGTAATATAAAAAATCTTATGC
>CAIZQW010000235.1 GCA_903935195.1 uncultured bacterium | reverse complement strand
TGCTGGACTTTATGCCCCTGGGCGAAACACCGATCACCGCACGCGTGTACCCGCAAAATGCAATCGACCTGTGGTGGCGCGCGGAGAAAAAACTGCGCGAGCACCTGGACGAGCCGGCTGACCTGCAAACCATCGCACGGCTGGCCGGTCTGAGCGTTCGCACCACCATCCGCGCCTGCAAGGCCGCGACAGGCATGCCTCCGATCCAGCGGCTGCGGGAATTGCGCCTGTCGTATGCCCACAGCCTCCTGCACTATTCCGAACGACCGATCACGGATGTCGCCTTCCGGATCGGCTATGCGCGCGTGCAGGAATTCTCGCGGGACTTCAAGAAGCGCTACGGTTGCACTCCGCGTGACATACGTAAAAACCCTCCCGAGTACCGTCGGATCGAGCCACCGCGTTCGCGCCAACCAAGCTCCCGGAAGAAGTCGTAGCCGAGGTATAAAGGCATCAGGTCAGATGAGTTGAGATCAAATGCTTTCAACTAATCTGTTCATCTCGTTTTCCTGCTGCTCGATGGACTCGACCAGTTTGAACTGTGTCCGGCAGCGGTCCAGGTTGTGACCGTCGCGATGCACCTTGAAATAGGTGTCGCCTTCCAGATAATCCGTCAGGAAGCGCAGGCCAATTTCAAACGTAATGAGCTTGCCGGAGAACGCCAGCAACTTTTTTTCCTCCGGCGTCAGAAATTCCCCGGCGGAACTCAAATAGCCGCGAACCAACGCCTCGAACATCGGGAACTGCATCGTGACCTTGGAGAGATCCCGTTCGTCCTCTTTCGCCGGACTGGTGGTCGTGCGCACCATGTCGCCGAAATCATAGAGCGCCAGGCCTGGCATCACCGTGTCTAGGTCGATCACGCAAAGGCCTTCGCCTGTGGCGTTGTCCAGCATGACGTTGTTGAGCTTGGTATCATTGTGCGTCACGCGCTCGGGGAGTTTCGCATCGAGTAGCACGCTACAGATCGCTTGCCGCTTCCTTGCAAAATCAATTTCTGCTTTTGCCAGCGTCACCCGGTTGGCTTTGTCTTCCCTAATAGCCTTTTCCAGCTTCGCAAAGCGCTTGGGCGTGTGATGAAAATCCGGGATCGTGTCGTGCAACCGGGGCAACGGCAGGTCGGCCAGCATTTTTTGGAATTGGCCAAAAGCCCTGGCCGCCTGAAATGCCTGCTGCGTGGATTCGACGGCGTCATACGTCGTGGCCCTCTCGATGAAGAGGTAACAGCGCCAATAGTTACCCTCGTCATCACAATGATAGGCTTCGCCCGTCCGCGTGGACACCAACGTCAACGCGCGTCGGCTGAAATCCATATCACTGTTCGTCTTGCCCGCCTGATGCTCGGTGACGCGCTGAATGTTCTCCATGAGCGCCACTGGGTTTTTGAAGATGTTGTGGTTGATACGCTGAAAAATGTAGCGCACCCGCGTGCCTGCCTGATCAACGATGGCGCAGTACGTGTCGTTGATGTGTCCACTGCCGTAAGGCGCAGCTTCCTGAAAAGCACCGTAGATTTGGAAGTGGCTGGCGACCAGCCCGACGTTGTGTTTGATTTTCATAGTTGATGAATAGCCGAAAAAGTTATTCCGGTTTAATCGGAGCGGCTTTCTTGTCCCAGAGATGGTTGATCGCATAGAGCAGGACGAAGCCGCTTACCACAAACAAAGCAGTCAGGAGCCATGCGGCCGTCATGCGTCCATAGAGGAAATTGCCAATGGCAAAAAGCGCAGACCAGATGACCAGGCACCCCGAAATCCAACCAGCCGTAGCCATGCCCATATGATCGCCATGCAATGCGGCGTGGTCCTCTGTTTCCCCCGCTTCCAAGCGGATCGTCGTCCAGCCAGGTCCGGCTGGATGCACTTTCTTATAGAACTCAATAAGCTTGGCCCGATCCGTTTGCGGACCGATAAAGGCCGGGATGAGCCAGCAGATGGTCGTGACCGCTACCTGGAGAAGAGTTGACTGCGCAAACGACAACGCCGGAAACAGCAGCGGGAACCCGACCGCCGTCACCAGCGACACGATCATCGCAGTGACTTCACACCACGCCGTCACGCGCCACCAGAACCAGCGCACGACATACAGCAAACCCGTGCCAGCACCGATCGAAAGCAGAATTTGAAAGGCCTGTTGTGATGAGGACATCGTTGTGCTCAAGAGAGCAGCGAAGACATAAAGCCCGATCGTGCAAAGGCGTCCCGCATTGACGTAATGGGTCTCGGTCTGCCCTTTCCTTACAAAACGTTTGTAAAAGTCGTGCACGAGGTAGGAGGCGCCCCAATTGAGGTGCGTTAGAATCGTGGATGAGTTTGCGGCGATCAGGCCACCCACCATCAACCCGACAAAGCCAACTGGCAAAAACTTCAACATTGCAGGGAATGCACTGTCGTGACCAATCAGATTCGGATCAGCGCCTGGGAACGCCGCTTTGATCGACGCCAGATCCGGGAAGATGATGATCGAACAGAGCGCCGTGATGATCCATGGCCACGGGCGCAAGACGTAATGCGCCACATTGAAGAACAGCGTGCCACCGAGTGAATCCTTCTCTGACTTCGAGGCAAGCATCCGTTGCGCGATGTAGCTGCCGCCACCCGGCTCCGCGCCTGGATACCAGTTCGCCCACCAGCTGATCGCCATCGGCATGATAAAAATCATCAACGCCAACTGCCACATGTCGAAGTTCGGCAACATATCCAGAATCGGCTGACCGGTGCCGTCGATCGGCGATATGACCGGTTGTGCATTACCCGTCGAAACAACCTGCAATTTGCCGAGCCGGCTGACCAGTTCATGTAATCCGGAAACCGCCGTTGTGCCCACGCCGGTCTGCGTGGCCACGGCCACCAATGAATAATAGGCTGCCGCGACCACTGCTGTCATTTTGATGAAAAACTGGGTCATGTCAATGATCAACACGCCCCACAAACCCGAATGCGCTGCAAACACCACATTCAGCACGCCGCAAATCAGAATCGTCTGCCACGGCGGCATCCCGAACAGAATATTGGCGATCTTGCAGGCGGCCAAGGTGACCATACCCATGATAAAGCAATTGAAGAACAACCCCAGGTAGACTGCGCGGAACCCACGGACCACCGATGCCGACTTGCCTGAATACCGGTGTTCGTAGAACTCCAAGTCCGTCATTACGCCCGACCGGCGCCACAGACGCGCAAAGAAGAAAACCGTCGCCACACCGGTCAAGACAAACGCCCACCACTGCCAGTTACCAGCCACACCGTAACGGCGAACCTGTTCGGTCACCCAGTTCGGGGTATCGCTGCTGAAGGTGGTTGCCACCATGGACAACCCCGCCAGCCACCACGGCACCGACCGGCCCGAGGCAAAGAATTCCGTCGTGTCTTTCCTGGAACGCTTCCCATAAAACAACGCCGGCACGAAACAGATCAGAATTGTAGCGGCAACGATTGCCCAGTCCATCCATTGCAATTTCATTCTTTAGTCCCTTTTTTATTTTCGAGATACTTTATCATTTTTTTTAAAATTTGTCATGTGGCATATAGTGGCCACACATCCTGCT
>CAIZQW010000234.1 GCA_903935195.1 uncultured bacterium | reverse complement strand
GCCCTGCAACTGCGATTCAGCCAATTGAAAACCGGTGATCTCGTCGGCATCGTGGCAGCTCCAGGCGCAAATCCAGCCGGACAGCCATTCGGATTTTTCGCCATTCTGGAAAAACTGGATTCCAGGCAGCGTAAGGAGCTCGAAGACATCCTCTTCACGGTTTACCGCCCGGAAATCGCCAAGCGGCTCAAAGCCAAGGACTATGCAGAGGAAGCCCATAGGCCGGGTATCGTGAGTACCATCATCGACCTCGCGAAACTCCGGAATCCCAAAGCCGGTTGGAAACCGATTGGCAAGGTGCCAAAGTCAGAGCTTGTCTGGCGCTTCAAGTCCTTCGATCCCCTCGTGGAAAAAGACCGAGTCCCAACCCGCGAGAAGACACGTTTCCGCAATATCCAGTTGACCGATGATTTGAAAGACTGGTTCAAACCCGAGTATGACGACAGCACGTGGAATTCGGGACGCGCGCCCATCGGTAAGGGTGTCTACAAAGCGGGCGATATCTCTTTTACCAACCAATCCGAATGGGGCAAAGGAGAGTTTATCGTCGCGCGCACGACCTTCGAGGTGGACAAACTCGACTACGATTCCTACCGTCTGAGCATACTGAACCCACAAGGCTTCAAGGTTTACCTCAACGGGCACCCGATCGTGGGCTACGGATGGTGGCAGAACAAACCCCATTATGCGCCTTGGCCCCTGGGTCCCGGTGAGGTCGCACATTTGAAAAAGGGCACCAACGTCATCGCTTTCTATACCAACGTAGAATACGACGAGACGACGAAAGTGCCATTCGGCCAGGTGGATTGCTTTTTCGAGGGCTTGAAGCACTCGGACTTGGAGTGAAGAAATTGAACGAAGGGACTTTTTATATGACGACAGGAATGATTATTTCGATGTGGCTGACCCCGGCTTGACAGGGTTGCGTGAGTCAGCCCGCGTTAGTAACAAAGAAAGAGGACAATCAATGAGAGTAACAGCAAAGTTTCTATCACTTGCGGTTCTGCTGGCAGGTGTCGCAGTGGCCGGGCCGGCCTTGGCGACGGACAAGACGCTGGTCTCCTGGGTGTGTCTCGCAAACACGACACAGCAGGGCGGCAGCGCGCTCACAATCCAGTCAGGCGATCACTTTGACGGGATCGTCTTTGGCGAAAGAGTGGCCGGCAAATGGATGGCCGGCAGCGAAGGCTTCGCCCGCACTCAGGGCGACCAGCAGGCAAACGCTGTTGAGAAAGCCGATGACAAGACCCTGGTCCAGATGGCCATTGTCTACAAAGGCAGCCAGATCGCCATCTACCGCAATGGCGAACCGTATGCGTCATACGAAGCAAGCAATGTAGAGTTGCTGAAAGCCCAGAATCAAGCCGTCTTTGGTCTGCGGCATGAAGGGGCAGGGCCTACCCAGACGCTGAAGGGTTCGATTGAAGAGGCGAGGATTTATGAGCAGGCTCTGACGGCGGATGAAATTAAGAAGCTGGAACCCAACACGGAATCCGCGATCAAGCCTTATGCGTGGTGGACGTTTGAGACGGGCAAGGAAACCGACAGGATGGGACGCTTCCCGGTCAACACGCTCAGCGGCGGCGCTAAAATAGAAGGCGGGCGACTTTTTCTTGCGTCAGATGGCGCCACGCTGATTGCCGCAGGGAAAGCAGCCCATACCGTGTCACCGGATGGTCTGGTCACTCCAGGTATGCCGGAGAATCCGCCCGCGAACTGGTTGACCTATCACCTGATCCATCCCGGTCCCGGCAGAGCCGAGCCCGGTGATCCGAACTGTGCCTTCTACTGGAAGGGGCGGTATCATTTGTTCTACATCTATGGACAGGATGGCGGGCCGGCTTTCGCCCATGTTTCCAGCACCGATATGGTGCATTGGAAGTGGCATCCGACAACGCTGACGCCTAAGTCCACCGGGCACGGCATGTTCAGCGGCACCGGGTTCATCACCAAGGAGGGCAAACCTGCTATCATTTATCATGGGTGGTGGTCAGGAAAGAATCAGATGGCATTTGCGCTGGATGACAATTTGGAAAAATGGACAAAACCGCAACCGGTCATGCCTGAACCGATTAACGGTAAACTTCCGGAGATGCGGTACTGGGATCCTGACTGCTGGCTGAACGGAGATACATACTATACGATTTCAGGCGGGAGCAATCCGCCCCTGATGAAGTCGAAAGATTTGCAGAAATGGGATTATATCGGAGAACTTTTCCATAAGGATTTTCCAGCAAACCTCGATACGAAGAAAGGTGACGACATCTCCTGCGGCAATATGTTCAAGATCGGGAATAAATGGATGCTGCTTTGTATCAACCACGGACGGGGTTGCCGCTACTATCTCGGTGATTTCAAGGACGAGAAGTATCTGCCTGATTTCCATGGGATGATGAGCTGGAACGGCAACAATTTCTTTGCGCCAGAATCCGTCCTGACCAAAGATGGTCGCCGCGTGATGTGGGCGTGGATCATGGGCCTGCCCATCAGCCCGACTGGCGTTCAGTCACTGCCCCGCGAGCTTGAGCTTCCGAAAGACGGAGCCTTGAGGATAAGGCCGCTGAAGGAGCTGGAAGAGCTGCGCTACGGCAAGAAACAGGAGAAGGGCATCACGGTGAAGAGCGATGCTACTTATACGCTCAAGGAGGTCAACGGTGATGCGCTTGAACTCGAAGTGACCGTCAAGGCGCCGGTTGCAACGGAGTTCGGACTGGATGTTCTTTGTGACAAGGAGGGCAAGAACGGCTTGAGGATTGCTATTGTTGGCGACAGCAAGCTGCTGAAAGTCGGGAAGGTGGAAGCACCCTTCGAACTCAAGAAAGATGAAGAGCTGG
>CAIZQW010000233.1 GCA_903935195.1 uncultured bacterium | reverse complement strand
GGGACTCATCGCGGAGATAGTCGGTGAACTCGGCCGCGATATCATGAATCAAATGCGGTGTTGTCATCGAATGAGAATAACGCAATCCGGAGAGCCATAAAAGGACAAAACTAAAGAGGCCTAAAAATCGGATGCGGCTCCTCCGCGAAAGACAGCCGTTGGGCATTGAGGTGGTCGCGATTTAATCAGAGTCCGCCCTCACCCCTTGAAATCGCCTGCCCAAAATAATTCGGGCAAGGCAGGTACCTCCTGACCCACCCGGCTGGGGGAAGGCGGGGCGGAAGAGATAGTACGGAAATGGGCGTCGAGGTCAAGGGGATCGAGCAGCAAGGCCGCGGGATCAAAGCCTTCGGCCCGTAAAAATTCTGCGGGAGTGATTTTGCCTTTCGAATAATTGGGGCGGCCAAAGTTCCACCACCGTTGATAGGTGGTGACCTTGGTAAAGAAGTCACGACGGGAGTGAAAGGTTTCCAGGTCCAAGAATTCCGATTCGATGAAGCTGTGAAAGCTTTCGACATCGGCATGGGCATTGGGGGTGGCCGGGGGAATGAAGCGATGGGATGCGCCCGTGGAGCGAATGATCGCCGGGAAGCCCGAGAGGCGTTCAGATTTTTCCTGGCCGCCAAATTCAGCGCCGTTATCGGTCGACACGGTGAGGCGATCCAAGGGGAAGCCCTGATCGCGGAGGTGAAGCAAGACCCGTTTGACCGAGAGCGCCGCATAGGTGGCCGAGAGTTCATTCGCATAATCGACGAACACCGCACCGCTTTTGACGTCTCGTAGAGTCTATTCATGACGCGGGAGCGTGTGGGTGGTCATAGCGGTCCAATAGTGAGGGATATCAAACAGCGGCTTGGTATCCGCTTGCAGGCGTTGACCACAGGCATATTGGGCTTTTATGGCCCGCAAATCGTTTTTTCGCAGGCGCTTCCGGCGCCGGGGCTGGGCTAAGCCATGGGCCCGAAGAATGCGTGCGATGGCGCCATAGGACGGTTTAAGCTGGCATAAATCCTTGAGGCGTCGCGGCCCAAAACAAGGGGTTCGGCGCCGGCAAGAAATCACCGGTTTTTCTATCGCCTCCGGGGTTTTGTGCGGACAATGGTGGGGAGCACTAGACTGGACTTTTAAAGCGGATCGGCCACCCGCTTGGAAGCGACGCAACCAGGTCCGCACCGTGTTACGGGAACACTGCAGGGCGCGGGTGGTGGCCCGAATGCCATGCTGTTGGGCATGCAGAACCATGGCCAGGCGCGTCGAATAAGTATGGTCAGAAGAACGGATCATGTCGTAGTATGGAATCGGAACCAAGGTGTAACTCCCTTCTGGTGGTTATTAAGCAACTCCATTCCAGCAGGTTTTGCCCTTGGTTCCATCTTTTTTTTGCCGAGTTGAATTCGGAGTTTCTCGCGTAATATTTTCATCCCGCAGCTCCCCATGCATCGGAGTCGCGAAATTTTCCCCCGGCCGGGTGGGTCAGGAGGTACCTGCACTTGCCCTAAAAAAAGCTTTTTTGCGGTTGACAGTGGCATTGTTTCATAACATGATACGCCCATTCATTCTCTAGGAACACGAAGCGGGGAGCGCAGATGTCCATTTTAATGCGTGTCATCGTCTCGATTCTGTTGGTGTTGAGCATTTTAGCGCTGGTCCTTGGGATCCAGATCTACAATCAACGCCAGGAAATCAAGGGACGCACCCAACTTCTGGAAAACGGCGTCATTAAGATCGCCGGCAATCTTGAAACGATTGTTTCCAGTAATTTTACCG
>CAIZQW010000232.1 GCA_903935195.1 uncultured bacterium | reverse complement strand
GTGTTTTGATGAGCAGACAGGAAAATTTCTCTGGCAATTAGTGGTCCCGAAAATCACCACCAGTGTCTATTGGGACTGGATAGGGGCAGGCATCTGTTCATCCGTGACCGTTGAGAGTAATCTCGTCTATGGGGTCAGCAGTCGTGGTGAGGTGGTGTGCCTGGACCCCGAAGGCATGGCCAATGGCAATCAGGGACCCTATACAGATGAATCTCGGCATAGTACACCCGAAGGGATGTCGGTCGTTGAGGTCGGACCAAAAGATGCGGATATCCTCTGGCTGTTTGACACGATTAAAGAGCTGGGCATCCGACAGCATGATTCTGCGGAAGCCTCGATCTTAGTTGATGGACGCTTCCTCTATCTCAATACGTCCAACGGTGTGGATGATACGCACCGCCATATCGCGTCGCCACATGCGCCATGTTTAATCGTGCTCGACAAAGTGACAGGAAAGCTGGTGGCAACAGACAATGAGCGTATCGGATCAAACATTGTTCATTGCACATGGTCGTCTCCTTCACTGGGGGTTGTCAATGGACGCAAACTGATTTTCTATGCAGGACCCAATGGTGTTGTTTATGGCTTTGAACCTATTACAGAGGTGAAGCCCGAGGTGCAGAAGCTGAAGAAGATCTGGTGGTTTGATTTTGATCCGACTGCCCCTAAAACGGATATCCACCGCTATATGGGTAATCGCAAGGAGAGCGCCAGCACGATTCATGCGATGCCTGTCTTTGTCGATGGCCGTCTCTATGTGGCCGGCGGAGGCGATATCTGGTGGGGTAAGCGCCAGGCATGGTTGAAATGCATCGATGCAACCTTGACGGGTGATGTGACAACGGTAGCCGAAAAGTGGTCCTATCCGCTCAACCGCCATACCCTCTCAACGCCAGCAGTTTGGAATGGACTGGTCTTTGCCGCGGATTCAGGACAGAAAATTCATTGTGTGGATGCTGCGACCGGCAAGCCCTACTGGACGCACGATGTTCAAGGCGAGGTCTGGTCCTCTCCACTTGTCGCGGACGGCAAGGTATATGTGGGCACACAGAAGAGAGAGTTCATTATCTTCGCTGCCAGCAAGGAGAAACAGGTGATCTCAACCAACATGCTCGACAGTGCCATCAGTGCCACACCTGTGGCCGCCAATGGCACCCTCTACGTCTCGACCTATAAAAAGCTCTACGCATTCGCACTTCCCAAGCAAAAACAGTAGCTTTTGATAGGATTAAGAATTATTACCGCAAAGAACGCAGAGAACACAGAGAAAGCAGTTTAGCTCAGATTACAAAGCATTTTGGAATTGATCTTTGCGATCTTTGTGTTCTTTGTGGTTAAATAAAATCCTAAAAAACCTATCAGAAAATGAAGTTACAGACACGCCAGATGTTCCTGCAAATAACTTTGCAGCTTCGCAGGTTTGATCGCGTAGAACTTGCCTTCGCTTGAATAAATACGTTCTGTTAGTGCCATATAACCCTGATAGTAATCCGGCGCAATCGCGGCGTGAAGCGCTTTGACCTCTTGCTGGAATTTCCCGCGATTGTGTACCAGCTCCCAGCAACGGGCGAAGCGTTGCATGCGACAGAGGGCGTCAAAGTCCAGCAGATCGGAGTGGATAAGTTCGTACGGGGGTTCCGGATTGAAGGCGATCCGAAGATCTTTCGAATCCTGATTCATTCGCGTCCCTGGCAATCCCTTCAGCCAGTTGACCTGCACTTCCGGGGCACCGCAGGTTGTGACCAGCGTGTTGAATCCCTTTGCAAAAGAAACTTCATCCTCTCCTGGAAGACCGAAGATCAAGTCTGCATGTACGATCGCGCCTGTCTCATGGCAGAGCCTGCGGAGATTTTCAAGCGCGTGTCCCGTGTTCTCGCTTCTGTTGATTCGTTTTGCAACTTCGGGGTTGAGGGTCTGAAGTCCGACCTCAAGGTGCAATGCACCTTTGGGGAAGGCGGCCATACGCGTGAAGATGTCTTGATGTAAATGGTCGGGATTGAATTCAAAATGGAGGCAGGTGCCGGGTGTGACCCGGGGAAGAAAGAAATCCAGGATCGCACACGCATGTTCGACCGGTGCATTGAACGTGCGGTCCAGAAACTTGAACTTCCGCACACCCCGCTGCCAGAGCTTGTCAAACGCCGGCAATAATTTTTCCAGAGGAAAGAGCCTCAGCTTCGTTCCATTCGAGGTGCAATACGAGCAGGAGTAGGGGCATCCCCGGGAGGTCTCGGCATAGATCGTCCGTTGCGCGATGTCAGTGTCGCTGTATTCATCGTAAGGCAAGGCGAGTTGTGTGAGGTCTTCGGGAATAGCATGGAAGTACTGCAAGGTCTCAGGCTCCGGAATCAGGGGGTCGTTCGCAAAAACGGCTTTGCAGACTTTTAGAAACGTGCTTTCCCCCTCACCGAAGATCATCACATCCCAGAGTTTTATACCGGGTGTCTCACTGTTTTCGACGAGTTCCGGTCCGCCTGCGACGCAGATCATTTCTGGATGACCGACGCGGAGAATACGCACCGTAGCTTCGACTAGGAGCCGATTCCAGAGGTAGACAGAAAACCCGACGAGGCGCGGTTTTCGTTGTGCAATCTGTTCGGCAAGCTGAATCGGGGTGACATCCAAATCCGTTTCGAGGAAGGAGGTGGACGCTGCAAACGTTCCCAGATTCGCACGCAAGCTTCGTATGGCGTATGAGGCGTGGCTGTAACGCGCATTGACGGAAACAAGCAGTATGTTTGATGTGGTCATTGATTGGCTCTAAACTAGAATTGCCTTATTGCCTTATTGCCTCATTGCCTTATTACCGCTTCGCTTTCGGCATTCGCCGAATGGTTTACGCTTCGCTCCAACGAGCCTTATTAATTTGCCATGGCACTCTCTACTCAGTGCCGTAGTACCGCAGTTCCGTAGTACCCCTGTCACGTAGGTCGGTGCTACGTGTTTTGCCCATTGCCAACTGCTACTGCCAACTGCTACTGCCCAACTGCTACTGCCAACTG
>CAIZQW010000231.1 GCA_903935195.1 uncultured bacterium | reverse complement strand
CGGCGTGTACTCCTGAACAATGGCATCCAGCTTGTCAAACGCCACGCAGAAGGAGGTCTCCAGTTTTGCTGCTGGTGTTAAATTCAAGGGCATTTCCTGCCCCATAGCCAACAGGTGCATTCCTGCTGCTACGAAAACCAAGGCGAAGAAAAGACTCTTCTTTATAAAACATCTGATGTACCTCTTGTGCTTCATCGAACCTCCCCCATTTAATTTGTTTATGCAGGAAACGTAACATGACCTCTTTGAAAGTAAATGCACGAAGTGCTCAAGTACGAGTACAATTTGCTCACATGAAAAAAGCCCCCGCACGTGGCAAAATGTCGCTGGGCCAAGGTACGGCCGCACCGTGAAAGGCGCGCGGGCATACATGTGCGGCGGTTTCGGCGAAACGCGCCCTTGTCTTTGTTAATCACATATCTTTCGGAGTTGGTCACAGACATTGTTTTCCAGAGTAGTTATCTAATCAATTCTTCATAGGTGAAAGCTTTGCAGCGTTCGGGTTCAACACGGTTGAAACGAGTATTACCCAACGGCGAGACGCCGTTACCACCTTGCTGTAAGACTGAAGAGCCGTCTCGGCTCTTCAGCGGCGAGAAGCTACCACGTATCCGTTCGGAACGGTGAGGCGGGCAGGCCTTCTTTGTTATACAAATTGCAGCCATCGGGGTTCATCGTGAAGGCATATCTCACAGCCACCGGCTGGGTCACCGCAGGGCTGGAAACAACCACGGTCTTGCCTTCGATCACAGCATCCGCCCAGACCCATTTCTTATCCTCGCCAGCAATCGAGAAACGAGCGAGTTTGCCGCCCTTGTCCTCAAGCGTCGGGTTGCGACCCTCCTTCTTGCCCACCATCAGGCCGGTTCCAACATGGTCGAATGCCAGACGCGCCTTGCTGCCCTCAATCGTGAGCGCCGTGAACAGCGGCCCGGAAACCTCCAGTTGCTTCTGTCCATAGTCGCGATTGAGCGCCCACTGGGCGAGGCGCATTCCGACATCGTACTTGTTTTTCGGGTGAATGTCGTCCTTTTCGGCGAGTGGCACGGTATCAATGATGACGGCCATGCCGGTATTCGGAATGGAGAGCGACTTGGTTTGCGCCTCGCGGAGTTTGGCCCAGCCATCGCCTCCGGCAGGGTTTTGTGCCGCTGCCTGGAAATTGGCAAGCTGGACGAAATAGAACGGGAAATCCCCCTGGTTCCATTGCTGGCGCCAGCCGCCGATCAAGGCCCGCATCTTGTTATAATACGTTTCGCCTTCACCGCCGTTGGATTCGCCCTGATACCACAAGGCACCCTTGATCGGAAGACGCACGAAAGGATGAATCATAGCGTTATACATGCCGCTCCAGCCGTTGCCACCTGGATGGGTGGTGATGGCCGGCATCGGGGTGGTCTCGGAGCCAGTGTCCAGATCCTTCCGGGTCTTGGCGATCCAGCCTTCCATCTGGGTCAACGACTTGGGTAACTGGGCTCGAAAGGACTTGATCGCTTCCTGCCGAGCAATGAACACCGGCTTCAGTTCGGCGACCCTCTCAAGCCCTTCGGTTGCCACCCAAGGCTCAATCGGAGTCCCTCCCCAGTTGTCATCCACGATTCCAATGGGTACGCCGGTCTTTGCGAGGATTTCACGGGCGAAATAGAAACCCACTGCTGAAAATCCACGCGCCGTGTCCGGTGAACAGACCTGCCACGATGTGGCAGCCGGGGCGTCCAGTTGCGGCTGGGCGGCCTGCTCGTGATTGATCTTGATGCGGCGGATTTTAGGCAAGTCTGCTGTCTTGAGGTCGTCGTCACGGCCCAGGCACCCATTCAAGTCCATCTCCATGTTGGATTGGCCGCTGCACACCCAGAGGTCACCCATGATGACATTCTTGAGCGTCAAGCTGTTCTTGCCCTTGATGAGCAGCTCCAGGTTGTCGCCGCTCTTGAGGGCCGGCAGGGTCAGCTCCACTGGCCATTGCTGTCCGCCTGGGTCGTGGCAGATTTGCCTGACAGGGTCGCGCTCACCTGCTCGCCGGCATCGGCCCACCCCCAGACGCGCACGGGCAGGTCGCGCTGCAACATCATATTGTCGGTAAAAATCTTCGGCAAGCGCACGTCCGCAAAGGCGGGCAGGGCTGTCAGCGCAGCAACTAACATAATTAGATGGGTATTGACGGGAAGGGTTGCAACGGGTTTTGTTTCCATTTTAATAGTGATCCTCTTGTTTGTGTGTGTCGATGTGCAGATTCATACAAGTTCGGCATTCATGATTAATATCAAGGGGGAGGCAAAACAGTCCCAAGTCAAAATTGACACATCCAGATGCACGCGCATCTTTGCGCTGAAATTTGCTGCAAACCATGGAGAGCCTAATCTTTAGTATACGTGTTGGTGTTCCATTCATTTTTGCCGGAAGACGGCGATTTCGGCCAGGCCGATGTTCTGTGAGCTGGGCTTAACCTCGTTTATCGCGAAGATCAGCCACTTCACTTTCTTTGCAGAAAATTTTATTTCCAGCCCCTTGCGTGCATCGTCTGGCAACGTGTCAACCTTAATGGAAGTGCCGTCACTGAAGAATAGCATTCCAGAACAAATTTGGTCGAGGTTGTTGGGACGGTCGAAGAGCCAGACGCGGTCGATAGTCTGCTCCGTCGACCAGGTCAGCCGCACAGTGGCAGTGTCGCGTTCGCCTTTCGTGCACCATTCGCGACGGATATCGCGGGGAAATCCGTCGACCGCGCCGTCGGTCAAGCCGGCGGGCGAGTAGTCGGGATGCATCGAACTCATGGTGACCGTAGCCCTCGGCGCGATATTGTCGGCAGAGGAAAGCTGGCTGGGAACAGGGACTGGATCTGTCGGGGCTAGCAGACGCACCTCCTGCAGGCACATCGTGTAGCGGCTGCCGGCCGGCCGGGATTCAAAGGTGGTGCCGCCCCAGCCGGAGCTGAAGTTAGCAGAGTAGCAAAGCCAGACCGTGCGGCCGTCGCCGACGATGAACTTGGACGGGATGTTCACGAAGTAGGCCTGCTCGCCGAAGTGGTTGAGGTATGCAGCCAGCTTCCACGGGCCTGTGATGTGATCCGACTCCAGCAGATAGGTGTCGTAGCGCGAGACCGTATTACCTCCGTCCGTCACGCACATCAGATACTTCTTGAGTGGCGCGTTGTAGGTCATGGTGACGCAGCCCGCATGATCGCGCCACTCGGCAATCGGCTTAATTTTCGCAAAGTCGCGGGTCCAGCTGGCCTCGCCATTCGCCTGGTTGCCGGCGAAGAACTCATACTTCAAGACATCATTCATGTTCTCGATGCTGGGCGTCACGCGTGTCAGATAGGCTTGGTCAGCAGTGATCCAACTGTTGTAGGCGAAACGCCGGTCCTTGCCGTCACTGGAGCCCTGCGCGACGAGGTAGGCCTTGCCATCGGGCGAGTGTTGCATCGCCTTGCCGAAGTCGACGAAGTGCGGCGCGCCGATCTTGACTGGCTCGCCCTTCAGCGCATGCTCGCCAAAGAGCGGCTTCTCGGGTGTGCAGGGCGTCTGTGTCCACGTCTTGCCAAAGTCCTTCGACGTGCGAAAGCCGACGAACGGCCCGAGCCATGGCCAGTTGTAAAGAATGCCGTCATCTCGCCGGATACCGCCACTCGGGTGCAGGCAATACGTGCCGTAGTACCAGACGCCGTCGTATACCAGACTGCCGCACGGATATCGCCCCTCATAAGGTCGCGGACTGGACTTGAAAACACCCTGATTCGTGACGGACAACTTAAGCGGATCATCGCCCAGAATGGTGGCATGCCCCGTGGTGGCGCCGTCGCCCCCGGAACCGGAGCCGAGGCCGTTGACGTTGCCATCGGTCCACGGCGAATAGAGGTTGCCGTCCGCAGCCCACGAAGGATACCACGTGTCCGCGCCCGTGTACTCGGCGTGGCGGCCGGTGAAAGCCGCCCCGACAATAGTATCGGACTTCGGATACGGGCAATCCAGCGGTACCTGACTCGGCCATGGCACAAAGGCATTGGCGGGCGGCGGAGGCGGCGAGTCAATCAGAGTGGAGGTAACCGACTCGGTCGCTAGGGCGCACGAGGCGACCCACAGCGTACAAAAGAGGATCTTGGCTTTATTATTCATATTGCTTTATTCCTTACCCGGTTTTTCAGACGTTATTATCTCAAGACTCTTGAACTCGATCCACGAGGATTGATCACCATAACTGGCATGCGCGAAGCCAACTTGCAAGGTCGATACTTTCCCAATATCCGCACGCACAATCGGCAGACGCGGCATATCCGCCCAGGCCTTGCCGTCAGGGCTGGTGCGCATGTAGAACTTTTCACCCCGACGCTCGATCATCAGGAAGCCGTTGGCCTTGTCCCCTGTCCGGTTCCCTTCCTGCGGCCGTCCATGATCCGCATTAAAGCTCGTCCATATATTTCCGATGCCCCAGGCCAGGAACATATCCAACTGGAGAAAGTCTTCGCCCTTGTCTGCATCCTCCAGCTCAGGCACGCGTACCATCAGTCCCGCATCGTTGTTGCCAAGGATACTCCCGTTCCCGCGCCAGCCCGGATACGCCGCGACTTCGGCAATGGCGATAAAGTCTCCCTGGACATTCTTGTAGATGAAGATTCCGTTAGGGGCATCACCGTCCCACTTGGTGTTCTTGGATTGCAGACGCAGCTTCCCGTCTTTAATCGCCATGACTTCCGGATTGCGCACTGAGTCGGCGAGCGTTCCGTCCCACTGCGTGCCCTGCGCGCCATCTTTCAGGAAGTCACGGTCTTGTGCGAAGTTCATCGCACACGTGCTTATCTTCCCAATCGCGGTCGAGACCTCAACTGTTTTTGACAGCTCGCTGACATTGCCGTACTTGTCGCGTAGCCGGATCGCATAAGCATACGTTTTATTGGCTTCAAGCCCGTTGCAGAGAAAGTCCTGCTGTTTTGTCCAGCCCCTTGACTGCTTGCCGGCAGTGCCTGTTGTCTCCTCGATCAGATACTCAACCGCACCGTAGGGCGACTTGCCCTGTTCAGCGCGCATCACAACGAAGGAAGAGAGCACGGCACGAGGCGCCTCTGCAAATGTCGGAGGTTCAGGACGAATCCATCGACTCTTCCAGCCCGCGTAGAGGGCATCGATTTCCACGTCAGATAGTTTTCTGTTGAAGAATGACAGTTCCGAGCACCACGCTGTATCAGCATCGCCTGGCTCGTCGAGCAGCTTCTTTGCTTCAGCATCAGTCTTTGCCTGCTCTTCAGAAATTGCACCGTTGCTATCATAAAGTCGCGGAGCTATCCCGGTTCTTGCAATACGCAGAAACCATTTCGATTTCTCTGCTGTGCCGAGGTTTAGTGTGCTGATTTTTGTGCAGGCCGGTATGTTCTTGATCTCCGGCATGTCTTTTTCAATAGCCGCTCCAGTATAGCGCACAGCCATGCGTCCGTTGATGATGGCGACTTCCAACGGTTTGCCGTCTTTGCCCTTTAGCGCGCCGCCTAGGTAACCGTCGGATGTCCAGCTTTCGATTGTCCCCGCGGAGAGCTTGGCGGCATTGACATTGCAGGCCACTTCCGGTAATAGTTTTTGAGCCGCAAGGCGGGCGATCTCTTCTGCCTTCAGCGGCGTGTCATAGAGTTGCACCGAGGAAATAAACCCTGTCAGCGGGTCAGCGCCGGCATCGGACGCGCCGACAAACAGCGGCTGATCCTGTGTGACCAGCAACATCTTCGGGCTGGAATTCGCTAACTTGCCATTTACGTATATCTTCTCCACAACGCCGTCATACACGGCTGCGATGTGATTCCAGACGCCAGCCTGCGGCTTCAACCTGCCAAAGCCCATATCTGGAAAGCCAGCGTGCCCGACTGCACCCACGCGGTCATTGGCTCCATAGTTCAGTTGCGACATGTTGCCCTCAGGACCGCCACGACCACCCCAGCGCAACACACATTCCACAGCCGCAAACTCCGGATTGCACACCCAGGCCGCTGCTGTGAAACTGCTTGATCCAGCCAATGAGCGCGGCGCAGTGAACGTTGCCTTGAGCCATTGCTGTCCATCAAACCTGACAGCCTTGCACCCTGCGGCCATCTCAACAGTAGGTTGGTTTGCAAGCTGGGCTTTGAATGAGCCGCCTGCTTTTCCTTTGTTCGTCCATTCAGCCACGCTCACACCGACCTCGAACGCATCTGCGGCGAGGTCAACGAGCAGACCGACGGGCTTGACGTAAGGCGCGCCCTGGAAACCTTGCGCGGTCTGCCCGGGCTTCCCGTCCTTGTACGTTGGAAGGATGAAGTCAGCAAACGCCTTATCAGCCATTTCAGCAAGCGCATTTTTTGGCGCATCGGCAAAAGCCTTGATATTCCAGACCGCGCCGGAAAAGCCAGGCCATTCGGTGTTCAGAATCTTCAAACGCAGGTAACGCACCGTGACCGCTTTCTCCTGCACATCAATCATCGGGGAACCCCACCGATAATTCGCGCTCCGGTCTGCGAACATCTTCCATTTCTTACCGTCGGTTGAATATTCGATTGTATACTGGTAGTACCATGTGGCGTATTCAAACTGAGTCTCGACACGCCTGATCGTTTCGGGCTTCTCCATGTCAACGATCAGCCACTCGGTTTCCATCTTGTTTGACGCGGGACGCCAGAGCGTCGCGTTATTGTCATCAACCGCATAAGCGGGGTTGTAGACGTTATCCTGCGCATTGTCATAAGGGTTCTTGCGCGTGACATCTGTATAGAAACTCGAAGCCTTTACCGGCTTGCAAAAGAGGAGATTCTTCTCGCGCTTTGCCAGGGAACCGAGCATGCCGATTCCTTTATGCGTAGGTGTGATCTGCTCGATCACACCCTTCTCGGCGCCAAACACCATCTTGTCAGCGCAGAGCTGGCGGTGCATGCCGTTCGGTGTGCGGGGAATGTCATGCAAATGGTAGATCATGTAATATTCATTGCCCTCTTTCAGCATGGCGTGGTGACCTGGCCCGTCGATCGTGAGGTCTTCGCTGGATTGGAGGATCGGGTTGTTCTTTCCAAACACAAAGGGACTGCCAAACGGTTTGTCACTCGTGGCATACTGAACCTTATACGTCTCGGTATGGCAGGAGTCGGACGAATACATGAAGTAGTAGACCCCGTCACGTTCGAGCATGTAAGGTGCCTCAAAAAAGGCCTTGGCCTGCGTGTTGGGAATGAGACCCAGTTTGGTAAACGTGCGCATGTCCGGATTGACCAGCGCCACGCCGCAACCGCTGTTGGCAAAGATTCCCCAGGTGCCGAAATAACTGTAGGTCTTGCCGTCTTTGTCCTCAAACGCCTGAAAGTCTAGCGTGATGGCCTCCTTGACGAACCGGTCCGGGATCAACACATTGTCACCGTCCTTCATGGCTTTCCAGGGGCCAATCGGAGAAGTCCCCTCGCCCCCGAATATCTGGCACGGTTGGCTGTAACAGAGGTAATACTTTCCGTCACGGGCGATCACATCAGGAGCCCAATAGAAAGCAGTATGGGGCCAGTTCATCGGCACACAATACCAGTCCACAAAGTTACGCGAGACCCAGACTGTTGCAGGACCGCGCCCGCCGTTGTTGCCGTCGGTCGTTGCATACAGGTAATAGATGTCGCCGAACTTTTTAATCGTCGGGTCTGCGAAGTAACCCGGCACCAGCGGATTGAAGTTTCCGGGCGTATCAATACGGTCTCCCGGCAACAGGGGCGGCGGCGGACAGGGCTTCGTCTCCTCCGCCTGCGCACCCAATGCCAATACACTCACCATCAAAAGCTGTCCGATTTTTGTATGTTTCATAGTCGACTCTTTCCTGTACTATTTTTCAACCCGGCTCGGATAGGGATTGATGTTCGAGGTTGCCATGCCGCATACGTGAACGGCTTGTCCCCAGGCGTATACGTCCGGAATAGCGGCCCCGACAGAAACAGCGGGAGCAATAACCAACACGGCGCATATTCCTAAAATGCTCTTCATCATGTCCCCCCCCTATCGTTCTCGCTGTAACAACGTTACTAAATTTACGGTCGGCCCGCAATTGCACTTTTTGCAACAGGCGTTGTACTTTTAGCAATCTCCGGAACAGGTGGCGGTGCTGTTTTGCGATATCCTGAAGATGCGTTTGCCCTGACCCCGCCAGGAACGGAGTAATCAGTGATCAGTGCCCTCTCATATTACAACATTCCATTTCTTATGACGTTAGATAAATGGCGGACTGGTCCTATTTCAGGCCAGTCCGCCATGGTGTGTGTTTATATGTTGAAATAAGTTAGAAAAACAGGATCACGGTTCCGCGCGGCGCGACGGAATCAGCAGCGCTATACGTCGCGAAGGTCGCGGGGGACGATTGGTTGTCGTACTCGGCCTTGATCCAGTCTGCCGAACGAGGGGTGTTCGACATGCGCAACTCATCAAGGTTACCCTTGAACGCACGGTCCCATTGCCACCAGGCGCCGATGCGAATCCGTTCGCCATTCTGTTCCGGGATCGCACTCTTGGTCCACGTCCCCTTCAGTTCGCCGTCCACATAGATGGCCTGATAGCGCCCTTCATACGCTCCATCGCCCGAGGCCGTGACGACCACATAGTGCCAGGCTCCTGCACTGGGTATTTGGGGTTGATAATCATTGCCAAACGGGGCTGTCTCAAAGCGATAGGTCGTCCCCACGTTCGCCATGAACCACATATCCCCTTTGCCCATGATGGTGCTCCAGCGGTCATTGAGATCCGCGGACCATACCCAGGCCGAGAGCGTCTGCCGGGTCAGCTTGATATTCTTGGTGATGATCGTGCCGCCGCCCACACCATCGTTCAGGGGGAAACTCAAGGCGTCACCGATCTGCCCTGCCACCGGCGTGATGGGTGACCATTCCCGTACTTCTTCCGCGTCGTTTCCGTTGCCGGAGGCGTCGGTCAGCCACTTGTTTTTCATGTGCCAGGTCGCCACGTATCCTTCCGACCACGTCGAGCCATCCGTCCGATAGGCGGGCGCCTCCACGCCGGCCTTGCTATAATAGACCTTGAGCTGGGTGCCTGCCGTGAAGAGTGGTATTTTGACCCATAAGAGCGAGGTCCCTTCCGTGTTCCAGGTGTCGATTTCGTAGCTAAGTTCCAGCCCCTTCGGATCCACGATTCGAACATCGTTACTGCCCGAGCGCAGGTCGCTGTAGGAGAAGCCGGTAATATGAGTGCCGAGCTTCACCAGAGCCGGGAAGTTGAACAACGTCTCCGTGCCGGTATATCCGGTGAAGTCTATTGTCACGTACATCCTGTACCCTGTCGGGTCAAAGGGTGTCGCAGGTGTGATCGCCGTCGTCACAGGACACCAGGCGAGACCTGCAATATTCGTCGCGCAATAACGGTAATAAACCACTCCTGTCATGTTTGTAATAAGATAGGCGAGCGCCCCCTCTGGTCGAATACCGAGATCAACGGCTGTCGACCACTGGTTGGGGTCGGTTCCGCCGTCCGTCATGCCGTAATAGAGGATCACTTGCGAGGGGGCGTAGTTTGTCTTTGTCAGGTAACCGCAAGCCTTTGCAAAAGAGACACCGACATTTGTCGGTGCTTCGTTGGTGATCACAGGTGGTTGTACCTTTGCAATCACGACTGAATCGTAGACAACCGAACCAGACGTGTTCGTTCCGAACAGGGTAATGAGGTTCGCGCCAGTTGAGATCGGCACGGAAAAACTCCAGCCACTTTCCGAAGCGGTTGTCGTCCCTGACGCACCATTAAGAGTGTTGGTCCACCAGAGATTACCAACCGTATAACTATTGTTGGTCCCTTCGAGGGTGTAATCCGTAACCCCAACAACCGAAAGCAACCCCGTCACATTCGTGATATCAACGAACGCCGCAGGAATCAGCGTGCCTGGAATCGAGACGCTATCCATCGCAAGCTGTGAATAACCGTTGCCGCTGTGGTAGTCGAACAATTCAACCGTGTAACGCTTGCCGTCGTTGAGATAGGCGCTGACATCCCAGGCAATCTGTATCCAGTTTGTACCTCCGGCTGACGTACTCCGCTGACCCGTGAGGACAAAGTCGCCGGTGGCCACGTCGCGCAGGGCCACGCCCATCACGCCACTGAGGGTGGAGTCCACGCCAAGGGGAATCTGGGATTCATGGGTCGGGAGCGTTCCCGTCGTGCCAGGATAACCTGCCAGTCCCGCCCCTCCCAAAAGCCACAGCGTCAGGTTGCCGGATTGGTTGATGACAAACTCTGGCGAGCGGATCCAGAGGGGCTTGTGCGCGTTATCGCGGTAGTTAAAGGGGGTACAATAGGCGGCCATCGTGCCTTCCTGTGCAGTGTCAGGTTTAGCCGAGACATATCTCTCCGGATCCGGACTGTTCCCGGGGTCACTCGACACCGTGGTCCAGCCCTGTAGCGTGCCATCGTCGAAACCGTACGTGATCGGCTCCGACCGCGCCGGAAACGCCAGCGCTCCGGCCAGCAAGATTCCAAACGCCACTTGAGTCATCACTTTTGAATTCATAACTACTCCTCCTACCTTATGCATCCATACTGTGAACACCACATTACACATCTCGTGCTCACATAATTAGCTTATTCTTTTTGGTTCGAAATGGCAATTGTACTTTTAGCAACTTACATTGCATTTTTAGCAACTTGGAAAACACCCCTTCTCCCCCCTCATGATTCGCTGCTCATTATTTCGTTAGCGTCCTAGCAATCAATGCCTCCAATTGCTGGCGATCCGTGTCGGTAAATGCGACCCTGTATAAAAACACATCACCGAGCTAGCCGTTGAAGGAGGTCCAGGCATCCGGCGCATTTCGCAACAGCGTGATCTGCTTGGCAAATGGCGCTACTTGTTAAGGCACCAGTCTGGGCAATGATTTCCGCCAGGATAACGCGTGTTCGCTCATTTTCTTCGCAATGTCAGATTGCTTCTCCGCGAGGTTGGTCGTCTCTTTCGCGTCGACTTCGAGGTCGTACAATTCCATTCGGGTGCCATCATCGTTGATGAGCAGTTTCCATTTGCCGTCACGGATGGCAACATTGGGACTGCGGTCTTCCTTGCTTGGTTGGAGAAATTTTTGATTACGTCCGTATTCCCAGAACAACGGTTTTCGGCGCATCACTGGCGTGCCGCGCCAGGAGGCGCTCAGGTCTTCACCGTCAAACGTGGCATCTTTAGGAAGAGCGGCTCCGGCCAGCGCACAGACGGTTGGTAACAGGTCCACGGCGCCACAGATCGTTGTGGTGTCAACGGTTCCCGCCGGAATCTTGCCTGGCCAGCGAACAATAAAGGGCATGCGGGTACCGCCTTCGTACAAGCTCCATTTCATGCCGCGCAGGCCACCGGTGCGCCGGTGGTCCTTGAAGGTCGGGTTGGGGCCGTTATCGCTCGAAAAGATAATGATCGTGTTGTCGGCTAATTTTTCCGCCTTGAGAAAATCAAGCAATCGGCCCAACTGGGCGTCGTATTTATCGAGCACAGCATTAAATTGGGCCTCACCAGGCAACGAATGTTCCCATTTCGATTTGAATTCCGGATCAGGAATATGCGGATCGTGAACTTCATTGGGCCAGATGTTGACGTAAAACGGTTTATCCTTGTGGCGCGTGATAAAATCCTTCGCCTTGTTCACAAACTTCTCCGTGCGCTGATACGCCTTGATGTTGGGAAAATCTGCCTCAATCGACGGCCCCATGCCTTCCCACGTTGTCCAACTCTCATCGAACCCATACGCTTTCGGCCACGGTGCGTTGGTGACATCGCGACCGCCACCCATGTGCCACTTGCCAATATGCGCTGTGGCATAGCCTGCCTGCTGGAGCGTGCGCGCCAAGCTAGGTGCTTGGGTATCCAGCCAGTCGGCGCACTCGCTCGAGCGGTTGCCGTCGCGGTTGTGCAAGTAATCAGTGATATTCCAGCGAGCTGGAAACATGCCGGTCGTAAATCCAGTCCGCGACGGCGAACAAATGGGCGATGCACAGTAAAACTGGCTAAACCGTACTCCTTCCGCGGCGAGCCGGTCAATATTGGGCGTCTTCACCACGGTGTTACCATAGCAGGAGGGATCCCCCCACCCCATATCGTCCGTGAGAAAAAAAATGATGTTGGGCTTTTTCTCGAGCGACTCAGCCGCCCGCGAACCAAACACCAGTCCTGTAAAAATGACTTTGGTCTGTAAAACAGGAACCTTGGCGATGGGCGGCATCGCGAACTGCAAAGGTATCAGAGCCTCTGTCTTGACAACAGCGGCCTCCACATCTGGCTTGTCAGCAGCACAGAGCATGTCTGGCAAAACTGTCAACAGGATGCCGAGAATAATCGTAACCGTCCGTCGATTCATGCTTGCTGGCCCGCCAGAGAGGGGTTCAGGGGTCGCTAAAAATTCAACAATTTGTCTCATGCCTTCTTTTCTTTCTCTTTCTTCAATAAGGCTTAATTTTTCTGAAATAACCTGCGCCCATTCGCAGAAAGTAAGACAAATCTACCTAGCTGCACCGGCAGCTGCAGGGGCCTGGCCAGGAATCGGGGCCCACTCCCTTGCCCTAGTTTCATCGCGCCCGGCATATTTCTTCCAGGCCTTCTTCTCGTAGAGCATCTGCATGAAAACCCCGCCAATCACCGGGCGGGCCGTGAAACCGACTTTCCTCCCCGACTTTGTGTCGTACCAGTCAGTCAGTGGTGAACGATCGGGGGTCTCATTGATGAATAGATATACAGGATCAACTATTGCCTCAAAGTCAGAACGATTTTGAGTGAGGGTGGCAGTCCACAGCGTCCAGTCAAGCTTGGTGTAATCCCTCCGATTGTCCAGCGGAAGCCCGTATCTATTCTGGATCTTCTTATAATAATCCATTTCTTTCTGGAACACCTCGGCAGGGAAAAGATTAAGGCCAAGAACTCGGTCCCAGACCAGGTTGTACTTCTGGCTCCAGGTATTATCCCTGTCATAGGCCAGGCGGAAATGATCGCCTTCATCGGCTTCTTTCACCCATTTTGAAGCAAATTCTTTTGCAAGTTTCCAATACTCTCCAGCCTTGATCTTGTCGCCGCGCATGTCACACAGCTTTGCAAAGGCACCCAGCCCGCATATAGCCTTGGCACTGAGATTGACATTATGGGCAAGGTGTCCGGCAAAGTCGTCCGTGCACAGCTGGTTCTCAGGATCAAACCCCTTTGCCTTCAGGTACTCAGCCCAGCGCTCCAGCTGCGACCAGTAGATTTCAGCAAAGTTTGCATTGCCTTCCATCTGTGCAAGTGCGCCGAAAAGCAGGAGAAGGTTCCCGCTTTCTTCGACAGGCATTTGGTTCTCTTCATTGCGTTCGCCGCCTCCATAAACCTGGCCGTTGGCCTTTGGATACTGGCCAAGATCATGAGGGGCAAACGGAAACTTCCAACGGGCTGAGGCAGCATAATTCATAAACGGCACGATAAACGACTTTGCCAGCGTCGGCCCGAAGAACAGGAACTGCGGCGCCATCGGATAGAAAACATCCGATGTTGCAATGCAGCCGTTCGAGTGATTCTCTTTGCAGAAGGAAATCGGCCGACCCTTGGCATCGGCCACAAATTTTCCGGCCGCAAAACACTGCCGGTAGGCCAACGCGCAGATCTTCGCATATTTCTCGCCGCCGGCTTTTATCAAATCAGCCGTCAGCTTCTCATCAAACGCAGTGCACCTACGGACCAGCGATTTGTAATCCATTGCCGAGGCCTTCAACAAATCAGCGGCTTCCCAGCCATTGCGTCGCCAGTATGGCCGCAGGTTCACGTTCATGTACTGGATGGAATAAAGATCGTCATACGCAAGCAACAGACAGCGCGAAACGGGCTTCTTGGAGACTTGCCCGACATTGAGAACAAGCGATGCTGCCACATCTGTAGCAGGCGTTGCCGAATCGCCTTGTGAAACTGCACCCTTGATTTCCGCCGATGTCAATTCCGAAGCCTGTGCTGCAACATAAAAATACCCCCAGTCAATGCGGATATCATCCCCCTGTTTTCCAAGAACATTCTGTTCCTTTGATCCTATTTTAAGGGCAGTCAGATTGCCGATTGTCTCTTTGGCACAAACGACTTCCTGGCTGGGCGTGTTCACAGCAATCTCGGCTGACGCGTCAAAAGTGAATTTAACTTCGTGCGACTTGCCGTCTGTCGCTTGGAATTCGTACGTAAGATACGTAACTGGACGCGAGAGAATATCGATATCCTCCGGCAGAGCTGGCGTCATAAAAGTTAGCGTAACAGCCACGCCGGCATCTTCAAAAGAATAGATTGTACGGGTCGGCAGAACCGACAGGCTTTTCTGAGTCAAGACCTCGCCGGAAACACTGTTGCCACCCATGGCGCGGTATTGCTTTCCATCAATTGTAATTGTACTTGAGAGCCGGTGCGGCTTGCCGGTCCAGTGAGTTGTATTGACATCATTAAGTTTGTCACCCTGTGACCAGATACTGAAATACGGGTCGCAAGCCACCAAGGGTACAGCCGGCGGACGAAACTGTTTAACCGTGCTTTGCTCCGCCATCACCATGGTGGTTAAAGACACTATTACCGAAAGAAACCCTGTTAACTGTTTCATTGACCTTCTCCTGTTTTTTTAACTCTTTACAACATCGCTCTTGTCTAAACTTCCTTCATCCCGCTGTCCAGACAAAACCTCAATTAAGTCTTATTGCACGCTGAATCCCGAGTGGCGGCTTGAGTTTCTGACCCTCCGCCGGCAAAGACTGGATCTTTCTGACCAGATCCATCCCTTTCGTCACCTTGCCAAACACTGCAAAACCCTGTCCGTCCGGATTCCGCTTCCCGCCGAAATCTAGTTCCGGCTGATCGCCGATACATATAGAAAAGCTGTCCTGGGCGCTCTCGGGCCCTGAGCGTGCCATTGACAACGATCCATCAAGATGATGCAGGCCAGTATCACGGGTGCGCTCAATCGGAATCGGTGGCAGAAACTCCTTTTCCTTATCCTGGTTTGCCTCAATCTGAACCACCTGGATTTTAACCTTATTGTCCGGCTGGTTTGACATTGTAACTGTCCGGAAGAACGAGCCGTCCGCATATAACCCCTTATGAACGTAATACAGGAAGTTGGTCACAGTAACCGGTGCCTGTTTCGTGAACAACTCGACCTCAATATCACCAAGTTCTGTCTGTATCCTAACGAGAGGCCTTTCCGGAACTGACTCATCTCTCCAGCGGAAATGCGGGGATTTTTTAGAATCGTAGCCGTCCAGATGAATCATATCCGCAGACACACGGTTACGCTGTTTCCGGTAACGCCACTTTCTGTCACCGTATATTTCAAGGCACAACTTTGAAAGCTCCGGATCGTACTCCTTCATCTCTTCACGTGTGTTAACGTGGTTGCTTAAAGCATCATTCTGGCGATCACGATCAAACCAGTTCTGAGTCCCTGCCGCCCAGTATTCGGTGGGATTAGTAGCCGAATACGTTCCCTTCCACAGCCCCTTCTTCATGGCGCTTTCATAGGCCGCCTTCAGACGGATATCAAAGGTCGGATCAAGAATCCTCATTCCCTGTTCGTAAACAGCATGGGCAAACTCATGAATCAGGATACTTTCCATGTAATAAACGTCACCTGGATAGTCCAGGAGATTCTCTTCTCCGCAACTCACCAGAGCACCGCCCAGCCCGCGGGCACGGCGGTCCCAGTAAACACGCGGCTGCATCTCGCGCTGTTGCGGCAGATCGGTTGTATATTCATCGCAAGCCATCACCGCAACCATAATTCGGTTGCTTGCCATGACGCTAAGTATGTCATCCCTGCCATCCATCATATTACGAATCAACCAAGCGGCTTCGCTCATTGCATAATCCGTGACATTTGACGATGCTAGAATCGGAAATCCCGCAACTGCCGCATACTTCTGATAAAATTGATCCAGGTTGAATTCGTTCCTGACTTCATCCGGAACCCTGCCGGAAGTGAAGCTCTCTTTCGACGGCGCGCGACCAGACTCGATAACAAATGTTACATCCTTCCCCGCTGGCAACGAAACAATCCTACTGGCTTCTCCCGTCGCGACAGGAACAACTAAACCCCTGCCGTCCGTTACCTTGATGGCACGGATTCCGTCCGGCGTTCTTAATTGAATGCTCTGTTTGATGCCTGACCTCAATGTAACGGTAATCTCTTTTCCTCTCCACGACAAGTTCCGAATCTCGACCTGTCCACGACATCGGATTCCCTCAATCGCACCAGTCGGCCATTCCTTCGGCAACGCAGGCAGCAATTCAATCCATCCAATACTTGAGTCAACCAGCATCTTAATTATAATCGCAGGCAAGCCACCGCAAAGATCGGTATTGAAGAGCGACCTCGGGTTGTGAGTTGTCACGAAGTTCGGGTACAGATAATTGTTTGCCAGCCAGTCCACCGTATCGTACGACATCTGCGCATCGTGCAGGCTCGAGACCGCCTGCCCCAGCTGGACCAGACCGAACGCCATTTCACCCCCGCGATCCTTCCGCCTGATCTCCATCCTGAATTCTGCCGCCTTCTTGAAGGCGGCCTGCAATGCCGCATTGGTCGCTATTTCCGGGGGATTGCTCACAAAAAGCGGGTAAAGATGCGATACATGCCTGTGCGCATAGTTGTCCTCCAACAACGGCGTGGTCCATTCCTTGACCGCACCATCACTGTTGATCTGGTAATCCGGAATCTTAGCCAGCATCTGCTTCCATTTTGCAACCAGATCAGCATCGGTGTTCAGAACCTCACACGCGGTTATGCAGTTGCGCAGGAGTTCCTTCGCCATTGCGATATCCATGGTGGCATTGATACACGCCTGCGACTTGCCGTTCTTTGGATTATTCTCCGGAGAATAGCTGGGACTGAACAACAACTTGCCATCCGGTCCTTCAACCAGAAAATCCTCATAAAATGCCGCCGCTTCTTTCATGAAAGGCAGAGCGCGCTTTTTCAGAAATGCGCGGTCACCGGTATAGAGGTAATACTCAAAATAGAACTGTGAAACCCAGGCGGCACCGCCGGTCCAGAATGTCATCGGCCAGATTCCATCAAAATGATTGTTCAAACCATGACTGCTTGTACGTGATGCCACGTGAATGCCTCTTGTGCCGTAAAGACGGCGCGCATTTTCACGGTATTCAGGCAACAGCGCCTCCTGATATCGGAAATAAGGTTCTAGGCATTCAGCCATATTCGCCGATAAGTTTGCCGCAATTGCGCTCTGCACGTTGCCATTCTGCGTAAAATCTGATGACCACGGCGGCATCCAGGTCCCATTCCAGATACCCTGCAGATTCGGAAACAACTCGCCGCTGCTGGAAATAACAGCATACCGGCAGGCGTCAAATTCCTTTTCAAGAAGAGCTTTTGAAAGATTGCCGACGCTGGATTTCGCTATTAATTCTTCTGATGTCAAACCATGGTCAGCGCCACCGCCAAGGTCAAGCCTTGCACGGCTGAAGATCCCTCCATGCACGTTGGCGTGCCTCCTCAACAAGGCGTCAAAATCCGCCTTAACCGACGACAATCCTTTTTTCAGGCCAGGTATTTTTGACGCGTTAAAATCACGGAGCAGTTCGATGCGCAGAAAAACCAGAACTTCGTCCGCGCCTTTAACAACAATCCTGTTTCCCTCAACACGCCTGCTGCCGCCCTTTGTTACCACGCGTGCCGCACCTTCATAACCCTGCAAACTGCCTTCCCATGTTAGCTTGAAACTGCTCCGATACGTCAGCCAATCTGCATCAGCAGAAATGCTGATATCCTTTATGCCCTTTTTAAAAATCGCCTCAGACCACCAGCCACCCTGCCCTTTCTCCGGCCGCTGGGCCAACTGCAAGTCACAGTCCACCGCACCTTTACCCGGCCCGGTAATTGAAAGTACCACCACATCATCCGGCCGCGAGACAAAAAGCTTTCGCAAAAACTGACCGCGTTCATCCTCCCAACATACTGTCGCCACGCCGGTTGCGAAATCGACTGACCTCGCATATCTCTTCACATCGCCCTTTGCCTGCGTGCCAATCTTCAGATCAAAAGCCGGAACAAGCGGATCAGTCCAGCGTTTTCCCCCGTACCCTTCTTTTTTTGAAAGCTCTACAACAAAATCCGCCGCCCGCTGATACTGCCCCTCAGCCATCATCTGCCGGATTTCCTTGAGATGACTGGCCGTATCAACCGGCGGCAATGGCGTATTGAGCGGCAGGAAAAGCCTGGCATGGTTGAGAATAATTGTTTCGTCCAGAGGCTTGCTCATCACCAGCGCACCATACTTGCCATTACCGCTGATAAGCGCGTGCTCCCATGTATCAGCCGGCATTGAGCTGACAAAACCGCGTTCTGGCGACTTCAGGGGTAGCGAAACCGGCTCCGCAAGCAGAGGGAACGAAAAACCTACCAGATAGATCACGACAAGAATTAGTCCTGCTTTTCCAAGGTTGCTCATTCTGAATTGTCTCCACAATTACTTGATTTTTTTCTCAAACGTATAATTCCACGTCCAGGATCCGGACCATTCGGCGCGCGTAACACCATCAGGACCCTTGGTGTATTTCACCCCAGACTTACAGCGTTCTGCGGCACGGAGCCGGTCCTCGGTAATCTGAATGACAAAGAACCCCTTTTCAAGCTGGCCGTCATTGATGCAATCCCACTTTTTAGACTCTCCCTCTGGAGCCCATTTCCAGACACCGGTCCCGCTATGCCCGAAAATATACAGTACAATGTTGTAGTCTTTGGCAGCGTCGTAAAGGGCTTTCCAGTCCTCCTTGCGCCACCAGTCGGTGTCAAAACCGCAATGGGACATGAGTACAACAGGCCGTCCGCTCTTACCTACATTGTCAGCGAGATCTTTCGTCAGAAAGCTCAAAGCGGCCTGCGGATCGTGCCATACTGGGGAATATTTAACGCTTTTGTTCTGCTGATCGGCTGGATAGATATTCAACTGCACCAGATGCACGTCATCCCAGTCCCACGAATAATGGAGGCCGTTCCCGGATAGAGCGGTCAGCCAGCCTTTCTCCTTGCGCAGCAGATTGCGCTTCTTGAGCTGTGACTGGAAACTAAATCCGTTCTTTTCCTTGCCGACAGGCGGCCCGTCATGGTTACCCCAGCCTTCGAAAACCGGATACTTGAGCAGACCCTCCGCGCCGGTCAACCCGAAATCAGCAAGAAAGAAGGCGTACTGTTCCGCGCTGATTTCCCGCCCGTCCGACTTTCTGTCGCCATCGTCGATGCAGTCGCCAAGCACGACCACGCCGCGCGGCTTCGCGATCTTCCCGCCTCCGAGCGCAGCGGGCCAATCGCTACCACTGATGCCGTTCATCTGCTCGACAGACGCGCGGTTCAGATTATTATGGCTGCCCATCTTGTGGTCGGGCTCGCGGTAATGACTGTCGGAGGTCGAAAGAAAAGTGACCTCCCTTTGCGCCGCAGCCACTACCAGCACGTTGACAAAACAAAACAATCCCAACAACGTTCTCTTCATCATTCAGCCTCCTGTTTCACAGCGCCAGCGTTCAACGGTTTGCGCGCCGACATCCCCCAGGTGTCGTCCCATTTGCGTTCGGCCACAATCAATTCATCCGCCGTTATACGGAACACAAAGAAGCCGTGGGTCACCGGGCCGTTCTCCTTGGGCTTGTCCTGCCTGAAGTGCGGCGGATGGTAGACATCAATGCCGCTCCACTTATAAATCTCCGCTGTATGCCCATGGCCGTGGATGATGCCGATGACGTTGTAATCCTTTATAGCGCCGAGATAAGCCGTGCGCTCTTCGTCTTTCCACCAGTTCAGACTGTGCCCCTTGTCAAACCCGAAATGGTGCATCAACATCACCGGGCGTCCGCTCTTGCCTACATTCTTCTCAAGGTCTGTTTGTAGGAATTCGAGGCTGCGCTCGGGGTCGTAGGGATGTTTCGTGGTGCCAGGACTCACGCCAAGGCAAACGAAGTGCACGTTATTCCAATCCCATGAATAATGCAGGCCGTTGTCGGAAATGCTTTTTATCCCGACCCTGCTCTTATTACGCTCGCGGACGCCTTTACGCACCAGGTCGCTGTCGTGATTGCCAAAAGCTTCATATACCGGGTAAGCGAGTTTGCCGTCCTTGCCGGTGAGTCCGTAATCGCGGACGTACATATCCCATTCCTGTTTTTTGCCGTTGTTTGTTTCGTCGCCGATATGCAGGACTCCAACTGGCACGCCGACCGTGCCGCCGCCGACAGCCGCAGGAAAATCCGAGCCGGGAAGCTTGTTCATTTTATCGACCAGCTTGGGAATCTCCTCGTCTCCTTTAGGGCTCAGTCCATAATGGGTATCGGAGACCACGAAAAAGGTCAGGTCTCTCACACTCTTCTCGCCCACCGACGCAGGCGCTGCAAGGGAAACAGCGCGTAGCCACACGGTGGCAGTTACTGCAAGTGTCGTAAAAAATTTCATACCCCCGGGGTTCATTCGTGATCGTATCATGTTAATCTCCTCATTCCACTCACGCTCTTGGGTTGGATCAAATCACGCTGCACCAGCCTGCCAACAGATGCAGACGACCCCCTCTAAAAATGCTTATAAAAACAAATCATAAGACCTCATAAAAGTTGACATCTGACAACACGCATATGCATGCCATATACTTCAATTTTGCCATTTTAACGAATACAACTGAAACACGCAATTGTACTTTTTGCAAACCTCATTGCACTTTTTGCAACATATCGATTTCGTTAAAGACAGACAATAAGCAAGCCCCCCGCCCGGGGTTCCGCCAACGCCAAGGCTATGGCAGCACGACAAGATCATCCACCCACGCTTGCACGCCTGATGCACGGACGCCGATGCGGCCTTTGAGAATCGGCGCGTTGTTATCGGTGTAGGTGAGTCGCAAGCCAGCATCATCATGCAGCGGATTGAACCAGACCTGAATCTGGTTGCCTTTCAGGGACACTCTCAACCTGTTCCATACCTCCGGTTCGACTTTGCATGGGAGTTTTTTCAGATCGAAGGTGGCCAGTTCTTGCCAGTTGTTGTTCATCTTTCCCAAGTAGAGCGTGTCCACGCTGCAGCCGACGTAATACCCTTTCATCTGGTCGTTACCAGGACCAGGCTCGTTGACACGCAGGACAAGGCCGGCGTTTCCAGAAACCCCTTTGAGCATCACGGCCACTTCCACGGTATAGTCCGACCACTCCGCATTCCCCGCAATAAATTTCGTATTTGCAGGCACGGGCATATACCCACCCGATGCGCTCTGTTCACCATAACGTGTCCAGCCGGCACGCGTAGGCGTGGATGCTGAGTCCTCCTGAAAATCATCCGCGAAGAGCGCCTGGCTCTTGCCTGTGGCGTAGCTCTTGATTGCCTCTGCTTCGGCGTATGAGACCGGCGTGCAATCCGGCCAGAGCAATCCGCACCATGGGATGGTCGGTTCGCGCGCATTATCTGGCGTACCCCAATACCAGCGGCAGTTGGAGTTTCCAGCCATCAGTTCCCAACACAGATAGACGCCCGGCACCGTCTTCCCGGCGGCCTTGCGTCCACGCAGCCAGTGAATGACTTCCGTCGGCGACCCCGAGCTGGCGCGAGGCGCCATCCAGCGCGCCCCGGCCTCTGTGAAGACTGTGCCCTTCGCAGGATTCATGTCGGCTTGCCGGTCCCATCCCGCCCAGTCCACGGTGTAGTTGTGCGCGTTGACAATGTCGGTCCACGAATGATCGTCCCAGCAGGCGATCACGGGTTGTGACGGCTTCATCTCCTTGGCCCAGCCATAGCCAAGTTCGCGGATCTTGAGCGTGAAGGCATCCGACATTTTGGGCTCGTTGTAGATCTCCCACCAGAGCACGCGCTTATCCTCGCGATGCGCCGCGATCACATCCTGAACATAAGCCTTGAACTTGGGCAGATTCTCGTCCTTACGTTCAATGTCCTGCAACGCAGCCCAGCGTCCATTGTGCCTGCCGTCCACAGGTGGTGGCGTCTCGAGGGTGATGCCTGCATGATTCCAGCAGTCGTCAAAGAATACGAACCCGGGCTTGATGCCATGGCGCTCACAGATCTTAAGGAACTCCTCGATACGCGCCAGAAGCAGTTTCTTTTCATTGTCGTACGCGATGTTGTGCAGATAGACGCGTAGCGTGTTAAGCCCGAAATATTTTACAGCGGCCGCCAGTTCGCGGTCAATCACCTCGGGCTTAAACTCATGCCACATCTGAATCTGATTGGCCGCATACGCTGGCGTGTAATTGGAACCAATCCACGTTGACGTGTCATACGGTCTCTTCAGGTCAGCCTTAACGGCTTCTTCACCACATACAACCGCCACTGAGAAGACGGCGCAAAATAATATCATCTGTTTTTTCATATCGACACCTATCCTTGTGTTTCCTGTTAAGAGAACCGCTTCATCCAAAGCGGGGCCATGACAAACCAGCCGATTGTTCCCGCCAGCAGAATCAGCTGGTTAACCTCGGTGCTAAGGGCCTTGCCAGCGCACAGCGCGGACGAGACCAGCATACTGGCCAAAATCAGCCATGAAAGAAGAGACAGCATTTTCTTCATACCTTGAACTCCCCTCCTACTAAGCGACGTTGCGCGAACTTGCTCATGCCGAGATAAAGCAGGCCAGCCGCGAACCAGCCCGGCAAGCCCAGAAAGAAAATTTGAACGCCCGCGACCTTATTCATCACCACACAGGCGACCAGCGCCAGCAACCAGGCAGCCATTGGCGGCCACCAGTTACGTAGCCCCGCCCGCTCGGCATAGAAATCCACCATGCCCCATTTCTTTATGAAATAGTGATCGGCGAAAATCACGGCTCCCATCGGGCACAGCGAGAGGCCGTAAAGCGCGGCCACATCGAGGAACTTAGAACATAGCCCCGGGAAGATTCCAACAAGACTCGCCACCGCGCCCGCCGCAAGGGTCACATGGAAGCGCGACCACTTCGGATGAATGGACTGGAATGCCAGACCCGCCCTGTAGATGATCGGGTTCGCCGTAGTCCAGCCCGCAATAAACACAAGGATAATGCCGGCCCAGCCCGCCACGCCAAAGGCCAGCGGACCGGGCGTAATCGAAACATCCGCGCTGTTACGATGAAGCTGGACCGCATAGAGCAGTCCTGCACAGATCCACGCCATATAGTGGCCGAAGAACATGCCGGCGGCAGAGGCCAGCCCATAGTTCGACTTTTTCGCAAAGCGGAAGATCGAGAGGTCGCCCATGCCCCAGTGCCAGGCCATGTTGCCGAACCACGAGAAGAACATCACATGCCAGAAGGTGAACTTGATGCGTCCCGGCTGAACCTGTCCGGGCCAGATCGAGTCATTGGCAATCCGCCAGAAGTCGCTGAACGAAGCAATACCCAGCTCCGGCAAAGAAGCGATGCCGAATACGGCAAACATGACCACCATCCAGGGCGCCGCGATATTTGCAAAATGCGCCACAGCCGCGTACCCTTTTGCGGCGATATAGGCAAAGAGCAGGCCGGTGGCGATCACCGTGGCCGTCAATCCCACGCCAGAAGGCAGCCAGTCATTCAGACCAGGCATGGCAAACCCCAGCGGCCAGGCCACTGCTGTAGCTGACACATAGATCATCGCCGCAGCAAGACAGCACCACAACACCCCGTTGGCCAGGTTGTAGACTTTGACCAGCGACTTCCCACCGATCTTCTCCAGTTGGAAGTACAAGGTCAGACGATGTTTCACCGCGATGGGTGCCGTGACATACGTCCACGTCAATACCGCCAGCAGATTGCCGACGAGCAGGCCGACCAACAGGTCAAACGCGCTCACGCCATGCACGACGAAGAGCGGGCCGATCAGCAGTTCTGTTCCCGCTACATGCTCCCCTGCAAACATGCCAAGGAAACTTCGCAGACCCCTGGTGCAACGTTCCGGCACTGGCTCGCGCTCGAATTCTTCTACGGGTTCTGTACTGTTTTTCTCGATGTCACTCATACTACCATCCTCACCAGCGTGTAACACGTTTCAAAATATCGCCCTGCAGGCGCGGCTCAGCATCCACCCATAGCATGATCCCCGTCCGATCTACAAGCCGGATAAAATCGTCCAACTCCTCTGGTTTCAGATCAACGATGACGCTCTTCCCCGCCTGCTGGATCTTCTGGATCAGTGGAATCCATTGCCTGATCGGAGTGTCGTCGCCGTAGCCTTGCACCCATTGAATCGCCTTCAAATTTGGCAGTGTCAAAATTGAATCGATGTGTCGGGCCACGCCTTTGCCATCCAGATGGAACACGTTGTGCACAAAGGATTCAGCCTCCTGACGAAGAACAGGCATACAAAACGCATTGAAGTGTTCTGTTGAGAGATTGACTGCAAAATCGCACGCCAGCACATTAAACGTCTCAAAGGAGGGCAGATTCATCCAGGTGACAGAGGGTTGCCCATGTGCTTTTAGGATGCGATCAAAGTGGCGATACACCTCTGGATACTCTGCGAAAGCCGCTTGAATGAGCCGATGCAGCGCTTCTGGCTGATCAACGACATCCATACACATACGCTCTGCACCACGTAACCCGGCCGTACAGTCGATGCCCGCATACATATCTGTGTAGCCGACCCAGAAACGTCCCTCCGCGATTTCAAGGGCGCGCTGGGTCAACTCTTCAACCTTTTTGAAATATTGATTTCCCTTCTGCACCGTCAGTGGGGGCAAGTGTTCTAGATCCGCCACACACGGATGGACCCAGGCCGTCACTTCGTCAAACTCCGGCACTTGACCGAGAAACAAGTTGTACGCGACAGCGCTCAGGTTGGGCCAGAAGACGGGAAATGTTTCTCCGAGGAAAGCTGCTTCATTGAGGGTTTCAAGAAACCGCTTTATCTGAAACTCCGTATCCATCCAACGTGCCTCAGCGCTTGTAAAACTTCCTTCGCCAATCCGATGCTGTTCATACTCTTTGTTGTGATGATAAAAACGGACTGGCGGCCGATCGATCCATTTTTGCTCATACCAAGCATGTATGCGTACCACGCATTCATCCAAATCTGGCTTGTATTCTTTTTTCTTTTTTTGTAATATACTGCTCATAGCTGATGTAAGTAGATTATCAAATGCGTACGAAAAACACAATTCGCCAAAGCAGAAAAAAGCTTTGCGAAAACGAAACAACGACCATCTCCTCGGGCTGTAGGGAGCGCTTCCTTCCTCTCACGGAACCTGGACTGAGCATGCTGACGGACTACGGCATTACGTTTGCCGGCGTATCCATGTTACACCCTAAATACGAGATCCATCGCTTTCAACCTCGCTGGCACACACTCATTTATACGGTGTCGGGAGAAGGAAGCCTCTTGACCGAAGGGCACCGCTATCAACTGCGAAGCAACACAATCTGGATCGGCCCTGCCGGCATCGAGCACCACTACCATATTGCGCAAGATCCATGGAAAATCGCCTGGGCTTGCTTCAAGCCAGAAAACAAGCTCCGCTTTTCGCCAACCCAGACCAAGGTCCTCCACGCGCACTCCCCCTGCGAGATCGACCACCTCTTTCGACAAATCATTGATGAATGTGACACCCAGCGAGCCCACTATTCCAGCATACTGGAAAGTTACGCCCGCCTAATCTCCCTCATCTTCAAAAGAGATCTGACCTCCGTTCCCCAGACTCCCATCGACAGCCGCCAGATTCTCTTTGAGCAACTCGTGAGAGAGGTCCGTAACAATCCCGGCAAGGATTGGACCTCTGAAGCATTAATAAAGACGCTCAAATTGTCCGTATCAAGCGACCGCTTTCGACAACTGTGCATAACCTATCTTGAGAAGGCGCCACGCGAGTTAGTCACAAGCATCCGCATGGAGATCAGTTGCGAATTACTCACGGAAACGGACTATCTCATCTACACCATCGCCTCTATGGTCGGCTACAAAAATGAATACGCCTTCAGCACCGCGTTTCATCGAATCAAGGGCATCCCGCCACGCGAATACCGCAATCAGTCTCTTAAAAAAGCAAAGCGCGGATAGCACGGGCGGTGGGTTTGTTTTATTTCTTCAGATCCGTTCCAGTCTGCGTCCAGGTCTTTCCGTCCTCTGAGATATACCCAGAGAAAGTGTTGTTGCTCCAAACTTCGCATCACGGAACCATTCCTGGCACTTGTGCTGAATTATGTTAGATGCGAGGTTTAAGCTACGGAGTCGGCTCAGGATCGGTCCCCTTCGGCAGACGATCAGGGGTTTCG
>CAIZQW010000230.1 GCA_903935195.1 uncultured bacterium | reverse complement strand
GCCTGATGTGGCCGGCAGTACGCTTCCCTCGTTAACCAGTCCGTCAGCCAGCTCCTTCCGCTCGCCGAGCTGCTTCATCACCGATGACAACTCGTTCTGATCCATGTACCAGGTTGCAAGGACAATCTGGACACCCGGAATCTTCGCGCGGGCGAGCTTGCCCACCTCTTCGACACACGCCATGAAACCTTTAGAACCCCACGGCTTGCACGCAGCACAGCCGCAGCCGCCCTGATCATAGGGCCAGATCCAGACAGAGCGCGGTTTGAGGTCAGCCGCCCAGTCGAACTGCTCACCGAGGATTTTTAGGATGTACTTCATCCCCTCAGGCTTGCTCGGACAGACGGCGCAGGGATAGTAGCCGCCGCGGCCGCCGCCGGGTGTGGCCCGCAGCTCCGCTGGCGAGTTACCATACGCCTCGTTGCCGATGACCAGCAGGGAGACATCCATGCCGACAGCTTTCGCAGCAGCCATGATGGCATGCAGCCGCGTCCGGAACGCAACGGCTTTCGGATCATCAAAGCCGTTGAAATGGTGCGCATCGTACCAGACCACCAGCTCATTGAGTCCCCAGAGCGCCAGATCCTCGACATAGCGCCCAATCTCCTCGGGAGGAGCTTCATGATAGTAGTTGTGGAAATGGGTAGCAAAATAGATCCCCCGCCGCGACTTCTGCGGCACCGATGTCCCGCGCCAACTGCCGGACGTGAAGCCGCCCTTGTCGTAACGTGACGTACGCAGGAATTTGCCAGCACCCGCAATCAGCCCGCGCTCGTCATTCCCGAAAATCCGCACGCCGACTTTAGAATCTTCGATACGAAAGCCTTCCGCACCGATGCCCTTCTCTACAGCCAGTTCCACCGTCAGCGGCGCTGTGCCGCTTGTGACAACCTTTGCCTCGCAGCGCTGCTGAATCTGGCGAACCATAACCTGTCCGATACTCTTCACCACCGGACTGGACTCCTTCGGCAACGCAAGACGCACCGACTTCACACCCTCAGCCGCCTGAAGGCCCGCACTCAACAATCCCACTGTTATCCATGTCGCTACTCGCATCGCATATCCTCCTTGTTTTTCGAGTGAATCGAGAGATTCGAACGAATCGAGAGAATCGATTCAGTCGATCACAGCAACTGCCCACTGCTACTGCCAACTGCTACTGCCAACTGCTACTGCCCACTGCCCACTGCCCTCCATCACCGTGTCTTATGTTTGCAACTCGCGGTGATCTCCGCCCAGCGCCAGTCGCGCTTGGCCCACGCCGGCAAGGTCTCTTCCAGCTTTGCCTGCGCCTCACGGATCTTCTCCTTGCGCTGCGGATCCTTATTGGAATCGTCCAGGAGCTCCAGCAGTTGCCGCACGTTCGTTGCCTCGGGTCCGAAGTAGAACGCGGCATAGTCGTCGAGCACGGCATCCACGGACTTTTTCGGATTCGAGAACCACGAGAGGAACATCACGCTGGCGATGTCGGTGTTCCAGCGTTCGGCATAGGGCCAGCCTCCCTTCATCAACTCAGGATCATAGCTGTTCAGTTCATCCTGGAGCGTCTTCCAGTACGCCTTGTTGACAAGCATACCGGCGTGGTTGCCCCACATGGAGATGTCCGGGAAGACCATCAGCGGCTGCTTCGCTTTATTGTAGTAATCGCGCTCTTCAGCCGTCATGCGGGCGTAGCCGTGATTCGGTGCGAGTGCCACCTCGAAGCCGGCAAACCATTCCGGACGCTCCTTGCTCCAGTCCAGGCTGTCCACGAGGTTCTTCCAGTCCTTGCCACCGAAGGTCGGATGGTTCAGATGCCAGGTATCAATCCAGATTTCGGTCTTGGGCGAGATTGCGTGAATGCGGTCGGCCAGCGGTTGCGCCACCTTCCAGTAGCCCCGCGTGGGCCACGGCTTGCACGTGTCACAGGCGCACCCGCCGGGGTCGGCCGGAAAGATGTTGTAAATATCCAGCGGCGCCAGCGCCTTAAAAAGCTCCTCCTGCCAGCCGATCATCTTCTCCACGGCTCCAGGCTTTGACGGGCAGAGGTACCAATCCGGGCAACCGATGATCGGCGAAATGCGCAGCTCCTTTGGCGAGGACATGTAGGCGTCGTTGGCAACCATGAGTAGTCCGGTCTTCATGCCCATGCGGCGGGCCGTGGCGTAAAAGCGCTGATACATCGCGAGCCAGTCCTTTGCAACGCTCTTGTCGAGCTTGTATGCGCGGGCATAGCCGGTATTCAGTTCGCTCTTCTCGCCCTTGGTATCCCCCAGGCTCTCGAACATCCCCATCTCGAACCAGAAACAGAGGGCGTTGCCACCCCAGAGCGCGAACTCCTCGATGTAGCGGTCCACCTGATCCGGCTGGTTGAAATAATATTTTCGCGCCCAGAGATACATGCCGCGGTTCGGCATCTGCGGCGTTTCGGATAGCTGCAAAGCCGGCACAACCAACGTACCGTTCAGATAGCGTATCTCGCGCATCAGCCGTCCGACGCCTGCGACCACGCCGCTGTCGCTCTGGCCGATCACCGACACTTCACGCTTCTGCACATCCACGGCAATGGAGTAGCTGTCAGCACCCAGCGTTGACTTTTCCTTCTTGCCGATCAGCAGACGGAACTTAGCCTTCTCCGGTACTTCAGCAAGTGCAATGCCACTGCGGTCCTTCGCCCGCTCGGCAAACAGTTCAGCGACGCGCTTCTCGGCCGGACTCGGACTCCCCCCGAGCACCACGGT
>CAIZQW010000229.1 GCA_903935195.1 uncultured bacterium | reverse complement strand
GACATGGCGTCGGTACAGTCGAGCGAGTCCGTTCCTCCGCTACCGTCCGTTCCGAGAACCGAAGCTCGCCGGAGGAGTCGGATGCGCGGCCCTGGTGCGGTCGCCGAATACAGCATCCCTGCCATGGCCACACCTGCGCCTCCCCGTCTTCGCCCCGGCCCCCGGAGCCGGACTCCGCGCGCCGTCACGGCCTCACTCTCCAGCACCGCCGTTAGCGCCGCCTTTTTTTAGGCGGCGAGCAATGCTGTGTGATTTCGATGTGACAGGTAAACTTTTTCAGCTGCATTGTCCGGCTCCAAAAAGGAGCCGCTAAGAGGACGAACGCGGAGCGAAGGCGTCTCGACACAGGAGGCCGACCCTGTACTCGGGTGATTCGGCGGGGGTATCCAAGCATCCGCCGCTCGGAAACGGAGTCGGATTTGCGGATGCGCGGCTGGGCGCTGGATATTCATCCGCCCCAGCCGCGTATTCAGACGCAAATTCCGAACCGTTTGCCGAACGGCGAAAGATGCGTACCCGCCGGATCACCCAGCAGAAGTAAAGACAGGAAGAAAGAAGTTCATGAGCGAAGACAAACAACTCGGAACTATAACCACCCAAGGCTTGACCCTGACTGGCAAATATGAGATTGTTTTGAAATTAATAAAAGGGAGGAAGAGAGATGAAACAGTTAATGACAATGGCGCTTGTAAGTATGGTTTTGGGAGTCACGGTTTTCGCACAAGAGGCAATCTCGCTTTTTGATGGTAAGACACTGAACGGCTGGAAGGTCATGAAGTGCGAGGCAGAGGTTGTGGACGGCGCAATCTTCATTAAAGGCGGCAATGGCGTTCTTGCTTCGGAGAAGCAGTATGCAGACTTTGTTTTCGAGTGCGACTGGAAGCAGCTCCATACAAATATGTGGGATTCTGGCGTCTACTTCCGGTGTGATCTGCCGGGTGAAAAGGCTGCATGGCCCAAGAAGCATCAGGTGAATATGCGCAAAGGACAGGAAGGCGCGATTACCGGTTCAGATGCGAAGAAGGCCTCCAGCCTCTTCAAAAAGGACGAGTGGAACCATTTTAAGCTGACCGTTAAAGGCAAGACAGCAGAGCTTGAATTTAATGGCGAGAAGGCTTGGTCAGTTGATAAGATCGAACCTGCAACGGGTTATCTCTGCCTCCAGGCTGAAGTCCCGCAGGGCGGCCAGTTCCTCTTCAAGAATATCACGATCAAGGAACTCGAAGTCAAGAAAGAGGAAGCGGAAGCCAAGAAAGAGACTCCTGCTGCGAAGTGAAGCGCCTGTTGAAAAGCAGCTCTTCTGGAGGGCCACGCGCTGTCGTGGCCGAAGGCGCTGTTGACAGTTTGTTGACAAATTGGTGACAAAAAAGCCCTCAAAAGAGGTCAAATCAAGGTTTTTAGAGAAAAAGCGTGATCTAGCGCAAGAGACCTTAAAAAAGCAAAAAACCCAATAAAACAGGTGTTTTAAGGGGTCTTAAGATGGAGCCAGCTATCGGGTTCGAACCGATGACCTCATGATTACAAATCAAGTGCTCTACCAACTGAGCTAAGCTGGCCAAAAAGGTTGCGTTAAATTAGCAAAGAGATGCGCAGATGACAAGCACGGATATACGTGCTTGTCATTTTTTTGGCATGTTGCTACTTGAGTTCCGCATGATAGGCTTGTATGGATTTGACGGCGCCGGCGTCGGTGCGGGCGGCGGCGATGCCGAGTGCGGAGGCGTGAGCCGCCGCGAGGGTGGTCATGTAGGGGATCTTGTACTTCAGCGCGGCCTTACGGATCGAGGCGTCGTCCTTGATCGCGTCGCGGCGTGCGCTGGGTGTGTTGATCACCAAGTGCACTTGCTTGTTCACAATCATGTCGAGGACATTCGGACGGGCTTCGCCGATCTTACCCACAACCTCTGCCTTGACGCCATGCTTGGCCAGATATTCGGCTGTGCCGCTGGTGGCATAGAGCTTGAAGCCGAGATCCGCGAACTCTTTACAAGTCGTTGCCGCGGCGTCTGGTTTATCCGATAGACTGACCAGGACCGCACCTTCGCAGGGGAGCTTGGCGTTTGCCGCCTCTTGCGATTTGTAGAAGGCTGTGCCGAAGCTCTTGCCCATGCCCAACACTTCGCCCGTTGAGCGCATCTCAGGTCCGAGGACCGGATCCACGTTCGGGAACTTGTCGAAGGGGAAGACAGCCTCTTTGGCGCCGTAGTAGGGGATTTTCTTGTGGACGAGGTTGCAGTCGCTCATCTTCTGTCCCATCATGAGGCGCGTGGCCGCATTGGCCATGGAGATCGCGCAGACCTTGGAGACCAACGGTACTGTACGCGAGGCGCGCGGATTGGCTTCGAGCACATAGACTTTGCCATCCTCAATTGCGTATTGCATGTTCATCAGGCCGCAGACCTTGAGCTCCTTGGCGATCTTCTGCGTATACTCCTGAATCGTCGCCAGGTGCTCCTTGGAGATGTTGACAGGCGGCAGCACGCAGGCGGAGTCGCCGGAGTGGACACCCGCGAGTTCGATGTGTTCCATGACTGCAGGAATGAAGACATCCTTGCCGTCTGAGATGGCATCCGCTTCGCATTCGAGGGCATCGCGGAGGAACCGGTCGAGGAGCAGGGGACGATCGGGTGTCACGCCGACAGCGCGTGCGACATATTCGCGGAGTTGCTTCTCGTCGTAGATGACCTCCATGCCGCGTCCGCCGAGGACGAAGGAGGGTCGGATCATCAGGGGATACTTGATGCGGCCGGCGATCTCGATGGCCTGTTCAATGGTGGTGGCCATGCCGGACTCCGGCATCGGGATGCTAAGGCGCTCCATCATGTGACGGAAGAGGTCGCGGTCTTCGGCGATCTCGATCGAATCAATCGGGGTGCCGAGGATGTTCACGCCCGCTTCAGCGAGTTCGCGCGCAATGTTCAAGGGAGTCTGTCCGCCAAATTGGACGATGACGCCCATAGGCTTCTCCTTGCGGTAGATCTGGAG
>CAIZQW010000228.1 GCA_903935195.1 uncultured bacterium | reverse complement strand
CGGCTTTGTTTATCCCGTGCCTCTTCGTCACGGAAACGGTCCATTCCCAAGCAGCCCCTTCGTATTGACCCGCCGGAGACAAGGATCAGGGAGGCGGGAAGGGGTCGTTTGTGGGCGCAAGACAGATTTCTTCGATTAGGCGGCGAGGGTCAAGGCGTCGTTGCGTGCGGCGTGGGTGTCGAGGCGATCTTTCCAGAAATCATTCAGTCTGCGGCTGCTGTGAATGCAGCGCAGGGCCAGGACATTCTCGGCACCCGCTTCGCTCCAAAACATGCCCGATTGTTTGCACCGGGCACCAATCACTGTTTTGCAGCCAGCTTCAATCACCCCGGAGCCGATAAAGAAGCCCTTGCGGCGGAAGGTGCCATACTGCATCCGCCGGGCATTATTGACGAAGTAGGCCAACTCCTTTTCCACGGCTTGAGCTTGGGTTTTGCCGGCACACTCCTGACGCGCCTGGGCGATCAGTTGTTCGACCTTGTCGTCGAGCAGTCTCCTGGCCCAGTGTCCGAGGCGACTTTTGAAGTCCGGGTGTTCCTTGCTTCCCAACAAGGCTGCCAGCACCTGGCTGGCGTGGAGCAACGCATGATAGAAGTCCACGATTTGGATGGCCCCGGGGAAGCAGAGCCGCCCCATGTTGGCCAAGCCCTCGGCTCCATCGATGAGGAGCACCACCTGCAAGGCTAAGGCCAGGCCCCGGCGAATGGCGTCCTGTCGCAGAACGGGGCCAAATTCGTCGATGGAGCCAAAGCTGGAGACGTAGGTGGTCGATTCGTAGTCCCGCACGGGGTGCCCCTCTTCATCGGTTTTGTGCTGGGTAAAGGCGCAACCCAAATAGGGCGAGCGGGTTTTGGCGCTGCCATCGGCTTGCTTGCCCGCCCGCCCCGCCAGTTCCTCCTTGCGCATCTGCACCCCGGTCGCATCGGCACTGACATACAGGATCGGCACGGCCTTGCCCCCTGGCTGGGCGTCCCGCTCCTGCCACGCTTGGGCCGCCTCGCCCACCCTCTGAACCACGCGCTGAATTTGCCGCGCCGAAACCTGGATGCCGCCGATTTCCAGCAGATGGGTTTCGGCCTTCTGGTAGCTGGACTCGTCGGCCCCCTCCAGGCAGACCAGCCGGGCCAGCGCGGGCGTTTGGCCCATTTCCAAACCCAGGGCGGCATCGGCGGGATAATGCCCCTGCGCTTTGCCGTCGTGGTAGTAGTAGTCGCGCGTCAGGGGGAAAGAACCGAAGAGGCCATCGACCTGGCGGGTTTCCCGCCCCTTGCGGTGTTGGCCCGGCTTGGGCTGGTAGGCCGCATCAATCCGGTCGGCCGCGCCTTGGAGCAGAAACCCCACCAGTGCGTTGGCGGGCTTGAAGATGGCGGTGCGGATCAGCACTTCCAGTTCCTGGACGCCTCGTCCGTTGGGTTCCTGACCCTGAAACTGCGCCATCAACTGGTGGATTTCCTGGTCTTGGGCCAGGAGGAGATGGGCGGCGGAATCGTTTTTTTTGAACCCGCCGCTCGCTCAGACCGGGTTCGGTCAACAATGAGCTGGGCATATTGGTCGACCAGCGACTGAAATTGCCGATAGTTGGCAGTGTGCTCCGTCACCATGGGGACCTGGTCAGATGGAACGTAGCGGCTGAGGGTTTTGCCCTTTTCCCGGCACTGGAGGTTGTAGTAGGGGCCGTTGGGACCCTGGCCGATGACGCAGAGCTTGCCAGGTTCCATGTGTTGGATCTGGGCGAGTTGCTGAAGAATTTGGGCTGGAGAGATGTCATTCATGGTCGTAGTATATACACATATATATACTATTCCACAAAAAAACGCTCTTACTGATCAGTCATTAGCATAGTATACACTTTGCGCGCCAAAAAAAGACTTCACCAGTTTTTTGTTCCTGTAGATGGCTTCCAAATCCTGCTCCACCCGTTCCCGCAACGATTCGTTTTTCTTGAGCGGGCTTTTTGAAACGCCATTGTTTTTCATGTAACCCCACACAAACTCATCCGGATTAAGATCCGGGGCATAGGGCGGCAGAAAGTGCAGTTCCAGCCGCCCCTTCAACTGCTCAATCAACTGCTTCACGGCTTTGGCCTTGTGAACCGGATGTCCATCCACCACCAGAAACACCTTCCCCCGGCGGCCGCTCATGAACAACTTCAGGAAAGCCACAAAGGCTTCGGTATTTAGCTTTCCGGTGTAGGTCGTCGCCCAGAACTCTCCCCGCGCATTGACCGCGCTGATCGCATTGATGCTTTGCCGCTGACCGGAGGTGACCACCACTGGAGTTTGACCTTTCAACCCGTAGGTGCGACCCAAAACAGGATCCGATTGGAAGCCCGCCTCATCCAGGAAGAAGATTCTGGCCCCCAACTGTTTGGCGCGTTTCTTGAGCCTGGGATACGTCCCCTTGACCCACTCCTCGACGGCCTCAGGATTTCGCTCGTACGCCCGGCGCAACGGCTTCTGAGGGGTGATCTCCAGGCTGGCCAACAGTTTGCCAACGGAGGTGAGGCATAAATCCTCATCCAACCGCTCCCGGATCATCTGTTGCACAATCCGCCGAGTCCAGAGGCCGAAATCAAATCCATACTGGCGTGGATCCTTGCCCAGGATCCAGCGTTTGACTTTCTGACGTTGCGCCTCAGTGAGCTTGGGCTCCGGCCCCCGGGCGACAGATTCTGCCAACGCCTGCCATCCCTTGTCTTTGAAATCCCGCAACCACGGATAAATCGTGGTTCTGCACAAGCCCAGGCTGCGCATCACAGCGCTCGGACTTTCGCCGTCTTCCAGCACGCGCTTAACTGCCAGTTGGCGCATGTGCTCCAACGTTTTGTGACTAATTGTGCGGCCGTCGATTTTTGCCATGCGCAAAAACATAGCACGTGACCACATTGTAGTCTATCCCAATGACGGATCAGTAAAAGCCATTTCCCTGAATTCTGTCTCGCACCCGATTGGAGCAGTGGCCGCCCCCGGCAGGTGGCCTGCT
>CAIZQW010000227.1 GCA_903935195.1 uncultured bacterium | reverse complement strand
ACCGTGATGTAAGGACACCCGAGCTGAGAATAAAAGTCGAGCGTTGCAGAGAGCTTGTCGGGCTTGAGTGTATCCAGCCCCGCATGGGTGCCGCAGGCCAGCAAGCCATGGTCATCCAGAAGCCCCTTCAACTCCTTGGCACTCTTACCATACGTGCCTGCAAATTCAACACCCGCATAACCGATCTCCTTGAGCGCCTTGAGTGAACCCACCAAGTCACTCTTGCACACCTCGCGAATGGAATAGAGCTGCACACCGATTTTGGGTTTTGCCTTGGACGCGAATAACGTCTTACATCCTTGCAACATGCCCAGCGAGGCACAAGCCACACCCGTCGTGCTCAATGCCAAAAAATCACGCCTCGAATAATTACTCATCTTTCTCTCCTTTTCGCTTTCTTCTTTCCTCTTTCCAATCTGCACGGGCGAGCTACAGCTCGCCCCTCCAAACCTAACCCCGGGCCTCATTGATGCCCCCTCTGCACGGGCGAGCTACAGCTCGCCCCTCCAAACTGCCAACTGCCACCCTGGCGCGGCGTAGCTTCCAAGCGAAGCCGGCTGCCAACTGCCACTGTCTCACTTCGTATACCCGCTCCGAATCACAGCCTTCTTCTCCTTCAGCCGTTGCGCATTAAGCGCTGCACGATTGACCAGATCCTTCATCCGCGTCTCGTCATTGCTATTGGCGATGAAAGCCCAAAAATCCTTGTTCATCCCGGGTGAAAATTCACGGACAATCCCCTTTGCCTTCTCGGCCTTCTTTTTGAGAGCAGGACTTTCTGCGGCCATCTTTTCAAATTGCTTCGGATTCGCGACCATCACCGCGAAGGTCTCCGCCCGATCCTCCATCTCGCTCGTCATGGCATAGGCGCTGACGAAATCCTTTCGGATCGCCAGGTTGCTCTTGGCGTTCATCAGTTTCTTCGTGTCGGAGCGATCCATCTCCTCCGCGTCCGAATTAAAGGCATTCCCCCCATAGACAAATTGCTTATTGTTGAGTTTTGTCCACTCAGGATTATTTCGCTCCTTATCTGCAATGTGAAATAACTCATGGTAGATCACGAGCGAATAGATCGGCACATCCAGAGCGATGATCCCAGTCGAACTGGCAATACCCCCTGCCCGGACACCCCGCAAACGTAAGTTCCGACACAAGACGACCGTATTAAGCTTGGTCTCCTCGAGGAACCGCGACGGGAAGATATCAATCGAAGCAAAGAAGAAGGGCAGATATTCCTTCGCCTCCTCCGGCGAGAGAATATCGCCTGTCACCCCCTCGGGCAGCGCATACGCGATAGTGAAGCCGCACTTCTTGGCAACCCGCAGATACTCCTGCTCCACCATCTCCGGCGTCGCCGTGACAGCCACCACCTCATTCGTCTGCCCACTCCGCTTCAACGGCGCCAACGGCACCGCCATCACCGAGTGACAAGTTAAAAGAATACCTAAGCAATAAATGATCACTCTATTCATAAAAAATGCTTTACGCGAAGATCACTATAAGAGATGCTTGCACGGAAAGCCCTCGCTAGCGGCGGAATACCGCCGGGGCTTATCTCGTGCAAGCATCTGTCTGTCCCTCATTGACTCTGGGTGAAGGACGAGCTGTGCCGACGGCGTATTCGCCGCTCGCGCAGGCACGCCGTCCTTCACCCAATTAGCGACCTTAGCGAAAAAGTATTCACCTATTCACGCATTCTCTTAAGACTTATTGACACTTACTGACACTCTACAACTTACTGACACTTCCCCTCGCCCTGGCGAGGGGTTTCTACACCTTAAAATAATCTTCCCAGCCTTTACGCGCCGGTTCGCCGACATGCAACATCGCGTTTGCAGCCTCGTGATTGGTGATTTGACGGGTCTTCAGATCAAACTCGATCTTGGCATTCACGCGCGTAGCAATCACGCCTAGGGCCATGAACTGGCAGAGTGGCGCCGCCACTGCGAAATTCGAGCGGCAGGTCTCTTCACCCTTCACACTCAACAAGAAGTTCTTGTAGTGGCTTGACGAACTCTTGGGATACTTGGGCATCTTTGCCTCCACATCCTTGGCGTTCGGTCCGATCGGAATCAATGTACTTCCATGCGAGCCACCCTTGAAGACAAATCCATCGCCATAGACCTCTTTGCCCGGAGGCAGGTCTTTTCCAAAGCCTGAACCGCCACCCGAGGTCGGTGCATCCGTGACCACCTTAGCCTTGCTGAAGCCTTCAGGCATCTCCGGAAAATTCTTCTGTCCTTCATACCAGAAGATGTCACAGGCGGGCAAGCCCTCGCCACGAGCAGGAACCTTGAATTGCAGCGTGCACTGCATCGGGAAGGTGATCGGATTCCAGCCCACCATCTTGATGGGCTCGACAGAGGTCGGCAAACCCCACTTCAGAAACTCATGGCCGGTATCCAGAATATGGGCACCCCAGTCCCCTAGGGCTCCATTACCAAATTCGTAGAAACAGCGCCAATCCCCATTCAGATACTGGCCTGTATAGTCATGATCTGCCACGTGCGCCAGCCAGGTATCCCAATCCATAAAATCGGGCTTCTCCTGCTTCGCCAGCGCAGCCTTGATCTTCGCGACCTCCCCGCCCCACTTGTGCCAGCGGCGCGCGCCATTCATGTGCGCAACAAACTTGTTCACACCCTTCAAGGCTCCAGACTCCGCATAAGCCTTAAACTGGAAGTAGTTAGCCTCCGAGTGCCCTTGATTACCCATCTGGCAGGCGACTTTGTACTTCTTCTCAGCCGCCATCAAGAGCTCCATCTGATTGAACGAGTGCGCGAGAGGCTTCTCAACATAGACACCCTTGCCACGGCGCATGGCCTCCATGGTGATGACAAAGTGCGAATGATCGGGCGTGCCGATGAGCACAGCATCAATCTGCTTGTCCATTTTATCAAACATCTTGCGGAAATCGGTGAACCGCTGAGCGTTCGGGAACTTTTTGAGGATTCCGCCGACGCGTGGCTTCGCCGACGTGTCGCCAATCTCTGTGTCGCAGAGGGCGACAATGTTACAAAGGCCCGTATCATACAGGTCACCGATATCCTTGCCACCTTGATTACCGATGCCGACACAGGCCAGGTTGACCTTCGAGAAAGCAGAAAAGCCCTGCGCAGAACGGACAAACGGAAAGGCGCTCAGTGCTGAGGCCGCAACGGTACTGGACATGAACGTACGTCTAGACGTCGGAAACATGATAATCCTCCTGTTTAAATGATTACTTCAAATGTTATCCTTTTTACCCCTCTTTGACTACTCCTAAAATTACTTTTTTTAAGATTTTACCGCAAAAACCCGCAGCTCATATTTCCGATAAACCAGGATGAACCAATTCTTGCGAGCTCGAGAGAAGATATGGTATAGTACCCCCTTTATTTCTTGCCTAAAGATGGAGTTATTTATGAATCTGATTATTGCGTGCGACCATGGCGGATTGGCGATCAAAAATGCAGTTAAGAAGTTTGTCGAGACGCGTGGCGTTTCTATACAAGATCTCGGAACGCATTGCACCGATTCTGTCGACTATGCTGACTATGCGATCAAAGCCTCAGAAGCTCTCGTCGAGAAGAAGGCTGATCTCGCCATTCTTGTCTGCACCACAGGTATTGGCATGAGTATCGCCGCCAACCGCTTTGCCGGGGTACGGGCCGCGCTCTGCGACTCCATCGACGTTGCCGCCATGACACGCTCCCACAATGACAGCAATGTGTTGGTTCTGGCCGGTGACTCGCTCTCTGAGCATAAGGCTGTGGCCATCACCCAGTCCTTCTTGGATACCCCCTTCTCAAAGGAACACCGCCATCTGCGTCGTATCCAGAAATTGGAGCGGGCCGAACGCTTCACCGAAGTCGCACACCTCGCCTCAGCTGACCCCGAAATCCACGCAACCGTCTGCGCCCAGATCGAGCAAGAGAACACCACCATTAATCTGATCGCCTCTGAAAATACTGTCACCCGTGCGGTTCGCGAAGCATCCGGCAGCGTGCTGACCAACAAGTACGCCGAAGGATATCCAGGCAAGCGTTGGTACAGTGGCTGCATCCCTGTGGACACCGCCGAGCAACTCGCCATCAACCGGGCCAAGAAACTCTTTGGCGCAGAACACGCCAATGTGCAACCCCATTGCGGTAGCTCCGCCAATATGGCTGTCTATTTTTCCGTCCTGAAACCCGGCGACACGATCCTCTCCATGAGCCTGGATCAAGGCGGACACCTGACCCATGGCAGCCCTGTGAATTTCTCTGGCCAACTCTTCAAAATTGTCCCCTACTGCGTCTCCAAGGAGACCGAGATGTTGGACTATGATGCCATCGAGAAGCTCGCGATTGAGAACAAGCCTAAATTGATCGTCGCCGGCGCCAGCGCCTATCCGCGCATCCTCGACTTCCCCCGCTTCCGTGCCATTGCCGATAAGGTCGGCGCCATGCTGATGGTCGACATGGCGCACATTGCCGGACTCGTCGCAGGCGGCGTGCACCCCAGTCCTGTCCCCTATGCCGAATTTGTCACCACGACAACCCACAAGACGTTGCGTGGTCCGCGTGGCGGACTCATCCTCTGTCGCGAAGCTTTTGCAAAGGCCATTGATAAGACGGTCTTCCCTGGACTCCAAGGCGGACCGCTCGAGAACATCATTGCAGCCAAGGCTGTCTGCTTCCAAGAAGCGCTTCAGCCCGAATTCAAGGCGTATGCCCAGCAGATCGTCAAGAACTGCCAAGCGCTCGCCAAAACGCTCAACGACCGCGGCTTCCACCTCGTCTCGAATGGCTCCGACAACCATCTGATGCTCGTCAATGTCGCCCGTAACGGCATCACGGGCAAGGATGCTGCCGCAGCAATGGACGCTGCAGGCATCATCTGCAACAAGAACTCCATTCCCTTTGATACGAACAGCCCCTTCGTGACCTCGGGTATCCGTATCGGAACCGCCTCTGTGACCACACGTGGGATGAAGGAACCTGAGATGCACAAGATCGGAACCTGGATCTCCGACATCCTCTCGGATATCACCAACACGGCACAACAGGCCACTATCCGCGCCGAAATCGCCTCCTTCGCTTCCAAGTTCTTGGTGCCTTAAAGAAGTTCTAAAGTTCGAGAGTGCTAAAGTTCTAAAGTTACGATCAATCCCGCTGCCAGCCATGGGTATTCGCAGATAGGATTGGGTACACGAAAAAAGCCGAGGCGATTGCCTCGGCTTTTTTGTCACACATTCGTACTCTTCTTTAGCTCTTTTCTCTGTGCTCTCTGTGTTCTTTGTGGTTAATGTTCTCCAATCCAGATCTCCACAAAATCAAACGCCGGAACTTCATACGGGTGCGTAGCGCGTAACGCCGCAGTGACTGCATTGACCCGCGCATCCTCACAGATCATCTCCACGCGGTATTCAGCGACGTGACACTCCTGCCCAACCTCGCCAATGACTGGATTGCTCCCCTTTAAGGGCCGAAATTGCCCAGCGCCTAAGACCTGCCAGCAAACGCGATCATACGTGGCATAGCGTCCAGCCCCCGCCGCAAATAGCGCTTCCTTCACGCCCTCAACATGCGCCTCAGGAATATAGACTGTTAATTTCTTCATAATGCGCATTTCCGCTTAGGGACTGCCGCGCCCTGGCGCGGGGTTTGCTCTCCCAACTTTAGAACTTTAGCATTTTAGAACTTTAGAACTTCTTCTAGCTCTTCTCCACCACATCTTTCACCGCCTTCAAGAACTGATTCACATCAGCAAAGCGACGATAGACCGAGGCAAAGCGAATATACGCCACTTCGTCCACATGATGGAGACGCTCCATGACTGCCTGGCCGATCCGTTCCGAGGTCACCTCGCTCTCACCTTCACACTCTGCGATCACTTGATCCACCAGATCATGAATCTGATCTCCGCTGATCGGACGTTTTTCACAGGCACGCGAGAGTCCGCGTTCCAGCTTCTGGCGATTAAACTCCTCATGGCGTCCATCGCGCTTGATCACATGAAGCTCGTCTTTTACGATTTCTTCATACGTCGTGAAGCGATATTCGCACTGCAGACATTGTCTGCGACGACGAATCGAAGCCCCCTCGCGTGCAGCGCGACTGTCGAGGACTTTATCATCCAAGTGGCCACATTTCGGACATTTCATAGTTTACCTATAACCTCAGCCTAGGGACTGCCTCGCCCTGGCGAGGGGTTACGTCACCGCCATCACGCGATCAATAATGGCATTAACAGAAAAATCCTTCAGAAGGCAGTTTTGAGGCACATCTAAATTGGCCAGATCCTGCAGATCCGCGTCTGGGAGATCGATGCCATAGACAACAGCCTTCAATTGGCTCGTATTGGGAAGGCGATGCAACATCTTGATCACCTCATCGCTACTCATCTCGCGCTGCTCGAGGCGTAGCACCAAGGCATCAGGTGCAAACTTGATACACGCCTCTATCGCCTCTGTTCCTGTCGAGACACCCGCCACTTCAAAGCCAGCCTTCAAAAACTCCTCTTCCAGCACGGCGAGCAAGGCTTGATCTCCTTCAGAGACCACCACACGCCTCGCCTTCTTATTGGGGGTCGTTGCCACGCTATCCGGCGTAGACATAAAGAGCACATGGCCCACCTCCATCAAGAGGTCAGCTGGATCACAGGGCTTTGAAAGGAATCCTGCGATCTGCTTGTCAGCAAAATATTCTGCCATGGACGTGCGAGCCGTCAAGACCAGAACCGGCACCAAGGTGCTTCCATCTGGGTTCGTGATCCGATCCAGAAAGCCCACGCCACCCATCCCCGGCATGCCCATATCTAAGATAATCAGATCAGGCTGTGACGCGCGCATCTCGACCAGCGCCTGCTCGCCACTTGATGCATAGACCACCTCGTAGCCTTCAAAACTGAGGAAGTCCCCCAGAGTGCTCAAAAGGCTTGGATCATCATCCACCAACAACAATTTACATTTTTTATCCATAAGATGCTTTCTATAATACCTACTTTTACCTCGCAATTCAAGCCCACCAACAAAATCCTAACAAAAAAGCTCTGTTTCTGTACGGGCGAGCTACAGCTCGCCCCTCCCCACGCTTAACCCCCGCGGCTCATTGATGCCCCCTCTGCACGGGCGAGCTGCAGCTCGCCCCTCTTCATAAGCCTCAACCATCTGCTTCGCCACGTGCTCCCAGCTAAACTCCCGTTTCACCCACTCACACCCCTGCTGCCCCATCTCTTGGCGCTCTTCATCACTCAGCGCCATCATCTGCTGCAACCCCTCCGCAATCCCTTCAACACTCGTCTCCACCACCAGCAGCCCCCAGTGGGCAGTTGGCAGTGGCAGTGGGCAGTCTCCTTCGACTTCCCTGGCCGCCGGAGTCCTATTGGCGAAAGAGGCTGACCTCTCTCCCAACTGCCGACTGCTACTGCCAACTGCTACTTTCCCTTCCCCCCACGGCCCCACCGCTGTGGTCACCACCGGCACGCCGCACGACAGCGCCTCACCCACAACGATTCCAAAATTTTCACTCCGGCTCGGCAGCACGAAGATATCAGCCTTCTTGATCAAATTCCATTTCTCCTCGCCCTGCACAGCTCCCACAAAAACAATATCCGCATCACTTGCGTCAGACAAGTCACTGGCATCCGCTGTTCTTATTTTTAACTTTTCACTTATCTCTTTTAACTTTCCCTTCGTCCCCTGCTCATCCGGCCCTGCAATGACAAGCTGCCATGGGAGTGCCTCGCCCTGGCGAGGGGTTTCGCTTGGGACTGCCTCGCCCTGGCGAGGGGTTTCTCCCTCTTCAACTTTAGCACTTCCCTGGCTCGGCGTAGCTCCCAGCGAAGCCGGCTCGCACTTTAGAACTTTAGAACTTCTCTTAATCTCTGCGAATGCAGAGATTAAGAGATCCAGCCCCTTCAACGGGTGTAATCGCCCAAGGCTAAGCACTAATTTGGTCTTTTTGCTACCACACAGTGGTAGCAAAGGCGTGGTTAAAACAGCTTCATGCTGCCGCACGCCTGTATCGCTTTTACTCTTTTCTTTTGTGCACATAACAGTCTGAAAGGCCTCGCTTTTTGTGACCATCACGCCTGAAAGGCATTGCTTTTAATCACTTCTTTGCGACCACTGTGTGGTCGCAATAACTCCCACCCCAGCGCGCGCAATAGCTTCGCATTACTCACCACGTACGACTCTGTCAGCTTCTTGAGCCGCTCGCTATTCAGGGGCAGGTGCAAGAGATCGCCCACGCGCGCAACGCCACGCATCAGCCCACGGGGCAACTTCCAGATACGCGGCTTTCGGCCCAGCGACTCAGCGATGCGCTCAATGAGCTGGTTGGTGCTCAGCGGCTCATCATCCGCCACCTGATAAATGCCTGGTTCGACATCCTGTATGAGCAACGCCTCCACCACGCGCGAAACATTCTCGATGCTGGCAAACGAGCGCTTATTCTCAAAGGCCCCCAGTGGCCACGGGATACCCTTTTGCACCACCTTGATCAAGAGCTCCATGTTGCCCTTGTTCCCCGGCCCCTGAATCATCGCCGGGCGCAGAATAAAAGTTCTAAAATTCTGAAGTTCTAAAGTTCTAAAGTTCTGAACTTCACTCTCTTCTATTGAATGTTCGACCTGTCCGCCGTAGCCTTGGCGAAGGTGGATGTTCTTTGTGTTCTCTGCGTTCCTTGTGGTTAATACTTCCTCTTTCAACTTTAGCACTTTAGCACTTCCCTGGCTCGGCGTAGCTCTTAGCGAAGCCGGCTCGAACTTTAGAACTTCTCTTTCCGCCTCCAACTTGCTCTTCCCATAAGGCGTCTGCGGGTTGGGTACGCACTCCTCGGTCAACACCCCCTCGACCGTATCCGCACACGCCTTCACCGAGCTAAAGAAAATAAACTTTAGTGCATTAGTGCGATAGTTCATTCGTTCATTAGTTATGTGACCTTGGTCCTTTGTTTCACCCACTAATGCACTAACCTGGCGCGGCGTAGCTCCCAGCGAAGCCGGCTCGCACTTTAGAACTGCTCCACTCTCTTCCACTGCCAACTGCGACTGCCAACTGCTACTTCTCTCTTCTCCCAACTTTAGAACTTTAGCACTTTCGCACTTTAGAACTGCTCCCAGCACCCGCTTCGTCAGCCCCACATTAATATCGAAATAGCTCTGCGGGTCACTCGCGTTCTTCGTGTCATGCGCCTTACCTGCCAAGTGAATCACGCCATCAAACGTACTGAGGTCAAGCGTGTCAAGGTCATCCCAGGTAGTGCGCGCTGAATAAACGCCCTGCTCTGGCACGCCCTTGACATCGAGCGCAACGCACTCTATGCCCCGCGCCATCAGATAGCGCGACACATGGCCGCCCACAAAACCATTTGCACCTGTGATAAGTACTTTCATTGTGCCCTTTTTGCGCCCCCTTATTGTGACCACACAGTGGTCACAATGGAGTGGTTAAAAACAATGCCTTTCAGGCGGTATAGTCGCATAACGCGGGGTCTTGCAGGCTGCTGGTGCACAAAGTAGAGCGGCAGCATGAAACTGTTTTAATCACTCCATTGCTACCACTGAGTGGTAGCAATAACACTCCATTGCTACCACTGAGTGGTAGCAATAACTCCCGCCACCTCATTCATGCGCATGCATGCCGCTCGGTCAAGCTTCGCATACCGCTCAAACTCGCCTGCCACCGAGAGCTCAAGCAACCGCCCCTCGCAGCAGAGGTCAAACAACTGCCCCATAGGTTTGTATCGCTCACCAAAAAACGTATGTGTCAACCTGATAGCTCGCCCGCCGCGCGCCACAATCTCGTCTAAGGCTCGTCTCTCATACGGCGAGATAAAGGGCGAGACAAACACATAGCCTTGTTCTAAATGCCACGTCAACTCGTGCTGCCACTCTTGCCACTGTTCTTCTGTGAGGCTCCTTGAAAATTGAACACGCAAGCGTCTGGGATGATCCAGCAGAAAACGATTTCCGATGCCCCAGAGCTTCACCCCGTCAGGCAAGGTCATCACCTGCTGTGGTTCCTCGAACAACTTGGCATGCGCCTTTCTCATGCGATAACGCCTCACATTATCGCGCACGTACGCCACCTCCCGCGCGAGATGAACCTCATCAAAAACCAAGCTATCATAGAGGCCCTTCTCAAAAACTTGGTAACTTGACTCATTGAAAAGCGCACGGCACTTGCGATCTACCCCGATTTTAAACCCTCTCATCACGCGTTGGAGCGTCACGCCTGCTGGTAACGCACGCACCACATGCGCCACGACATGGAGGTGATCAGGCATGATTTGGTAGTGCCCGATCTTCACCTGCTCATAAAACGTATGTATGCCCTCCAGCTCCTCCTGAACAAGGCGCCCCACCTCTGTTAAACCAAACGTGTCTTCTGTGATTCGGCAGAGCCACACGCTTGGCCGCGCCTTCAGCGTGAGCATCGCAACACCTGCGCGGTTGTAGTCGTAGCCCTTTCGCGGTCTGTTGCCCATACGCTACCTGTTTGCGCCCTTTCTGCGCTCTTTCTGCCACCATTTTTGTGACCACACAGTGGTCACAAAGTAGTGGTTAAAAACAATGCCTTTTAGGCGATATAGTCGCAAAAAAAGAGGCCTTTCAGGCTGCTGGTGCACAAAGTAGTGCGTCAGCATGAAACTGTTTTAATCACTCCATTGCGACCACTTAGTGGTCGCAATAACACCCTGCTGCGCCCATCACGTCTGAAAGGCCTCACCTTTTAACCACTTCATTGCTACCACTTAGTGGTAGCAATAATGCCACCAGCCTACTCCCCGGCCGCACAATCACCCAAGCCGTGAGAAAGATCAGCTTCATATCAGTCGTAAAAGAGATGTTCTTTTGATACCACAGCTCCAAAGCACCCTTATGCGGTGCGATCACCTTTGCATAGCATTCATCGACTGGCAGGGGCGACTCAGACAAAATCGCCTCCTCATCCCTGAAAACAATCGAGCCCACACCCGTGAGGCCCGGGCGCACATTATAAATGACCTTTTTGACCTCCTCGGGGTAAGGGTCAAAGGTCTTATCCACCAACGGGCGTGGTCCTACAATGCTCATATCGCCCTTAAAAATATTGATCAGCTGAGGCAGTTCATTGATCTTGGTCTTGCGCAAAAATGCCCCCAACGGCAACAGGCGCGGATCCTTGCGCGTGGTATGCAAGCCTCCCGGCAGATTCGGCGAGTTCAAGAGCATCGTCGCAAACTTGATCATCTTGAACTTCTTATTACGATACCCAATACGCTCCTGATAATAAAAGACATAATGCTCACCTGTGCATTTCAGCGCAATGGCGATCGGCACAAGCAACGGCGCAAGCACCACCAGCGCAATGCCCGATAAAACCACATCCATCGCACGCTTTACATACCTATACATACGCCCCCTTTATTGCTACCTTTTTGTGACCACACAGTGGTCACAAAGGAGTGGTTAAAACAGTTTCATGCTGCCACGCTTCTTTGTGCACCAGCCGCCTGAAAGGCCCCTTGCTGTGACTATCCCGCCTGAAAGGCCTCACCTTTTAACCACTCCTTTGCTACCACTTAGTGGTAGCAATAATAACCACCTCACAAACGCGGGATAGATGCGCGCCGCATCAAAGCACTCCTCTGCCAAACGCTTGGCATTACGCCCTCGCGCCTCAAACGCACCAGCCTCGCTCTGCTTCAACTCACAAACCTCTTTCAGCACCTGCTTCAGCGAGGCAAGAGACCCCGCTTCATACTGCCAGCCGCAGGCATACTGCTCGAGTAGCAGGGCAGTCTCGCCTGCGAGCGAATTAACCACAGGCACGCCCGCAGCCACATAATCAGCCAGCTTATACGGCACGGCGACATGCGTATTTGGAAACATCGGAACCACGCCCAGATCAGCCTGCTGGAGCAACGCACAAAGCGCATCGCCAGTGACCACGCCATGAAACGCGATTGACTGCGTGGCATGTGCGAGCTTCTGTAATGCGGCCTCCTGCTCACCGCTCCCGGCCAGATCCAACGAAATTGAAACGCCCTCCTCACTCAGCTCCGCCACAGCCCCCACCAGCGTCCCCAAATCATACCCCCTGCCCATATTGCCAACATACACCAGTTTCAAGTTGGCAGTTGGCGGTTGGCAGTCGGCAGTCGGCATCCCCTCTTCCAACTGCCTACTGCTACTGCCAACTGCTACTTTCGCCCCTCCCTGTCCCAACTGCCGACTGGTACTGCCAACTGCTACTTTCTCTATTCCATGATAACACCGATACATCGGCTTCTCGCCTGGGACTGCCTCGCCCTGGCGAGGGGTTCGCCTAGGGACTGCCTCGCCCTGGCGAGGGGTTTCCTCTTTCTTCTTTCCTCTTTCCTCCCCACTGCCAACTGCTACTGCCGACTGATACTGCTTCTTCACTGCCTCCAAATAACTATCACCCACAGCCGATATCGCATCCGCCCCCTGATACACCCGTTTGGCCATCCAGCGCAGCGGCCACAGCATCCAGGCAGGCGCGACGCGTTCAAAGGTCTCAGGCCAGAGATCCATCACATCAACAACGCCCCGACACTCAAAGTGCTTGCAGAGCCCCCGCATCACCCATCCTGTGCTGAGCGGCGGCGCGCTGCAAATGATCAAATCCGGGCGATCAGCCGGATCGCAGCGAAGCGCCATCCGCTCCCATCTTTTCGCATAGAGCCAATGGCTCACCAGCCGCCTCACCCCCACATTCTGATAATACGGCATCGTCTTTATCAACCGAATCTCAGGCCCAGGGACTGCCTCGCCCTGGCGAGGGGTTTGCTCAGGGACTGCCTCGCCCTGGCGAGGGGTTCTTTCTTCTTTCTTAAAATGATCCCAATCACTGCTCCACCAGATCACGCGATGGCCCGCCTGAGCCAGCGCCTGCGCGAGCAAGCCATAGCGCTGCAACCGAGCCCCTTCGCCCGGCAAAAAATCAAACGGATTATTGATCCAAATGGTCATAGTCAGATCACATACTTTTACTGGTGTTCAGAAATAAGACAGTTCTAAAGTTCTAAATTGCTAAAGTTCTAAAGTTGGTCTGCCTCGTTTTGTGCCCTCGTTTTGTGCCCATCACGCCTGAAAGGCATTGCTTTGCGCCAAGGCCGCCTGAAAGGCATTGCTTTTAACCACTCCATTGCTACCACTTAGTGGTAGCAATAACACTCCATTGCTACCACTTGGTGGTCGCAATAACTCTCTGCGCCCATCACGCCTGAAAGGCATTGCTTTTAATCACTTCTTTGCTACCACTTAGTGGTAGCAATAACACTCCATTGCTACCACTTGGTGGTCGCAATAACTCTCTGCGCCCATCACGCCTGAAAGGCATTGCTTTTAATCACTCCTTTGCTACCACTTAGTGGTAGCAATAACCGCCCAGTTATACGAATCTTATCGATATTACAAGAATATTATAAACTGGCTAAACTTTGTCAAATTGAGGACGCCAAGACTCGAAGCCCCCGAGACTCAAATGGCATTTTTACACGGTTTTTTTACCATGTCAATGGCAGAAAATGCGAACCAACAGAGCACCTTAAAAAGGAAACCGTGAGTTTCCTAAACTACCACTTTAGGAAACTCAAGCCCATTCTCAATCAACCAATCTCTAAACACGCCCCCTAGTCTATCCTAATTAGAAACTAATTTCTATTTTGTCAATACCCCGCTCCCATTTTCACCCACTGCCTACTGCTACCCTGGCGCGGCGAAGCTGTTAAGCGAAGCCGGCTGCCAACTGCTACTTACCCACTTCCCCCACCCCATTCTTCCATCAAGAAGTCGAGAACATAGCGCTGACGAATGCCATTGTGCGACATTTCAGGATCATTATCCAGGGTCAGTAGAAACTTAGGGTGATGATCATGAATCTCTTGTAAGGGTGCCAGTTCCCGTTGGAGAACCCCTTCATCGCGTACAGAGAGCGCAACCTGATAATACGTAATCTGGTCCCCCTCCTGTGTCATGAAATCCACCTCGCGCTCTCCGACCTTTCCCACATGCACATTTCCACTGCGTCTAAGCAGTTCAAGAAAGACACTGTTTTCGAGAATATGACCTTGATCGCCACCCTTGCCGCCCAGCAGAAAATAGCGTAAGCCAATATCCGCCAGGTAATACTTGGCATTCGTTTTAAGGTACTCCCTCCCCTTAATATCATACCGTTTCACCTGATACAGCAGAAAGGTGTCACACAGTGCATGCACATAATTGTCAATGGTTTGTGGAGTGGTCTTCATACCAGAGGACGACAACGTTGCTGCAATCTTATGGATAGAGGTCATGCTTCCAATGTTATCAAACAGGAAACGCGTCACACGCTCCAGAAGCGCCGTATCCTTAAACCCCTTTCTGAGCATCACATCCTTCAGCAGAATGGTGTTATAGAGCCCCGACAGATAATCCCGGATCTGGCGCACATCCTGACCCAGCGAAAGCGTATAAGGAAAGGAACTATACCTCAGATAGTTCTTATAATGCGTCTCTCGATCCTCGCCTGGTCCCTGAGCCTCCACATACTCCCTAAACGACAACGGTTGCATCTTAATCTCGACATAGCGACCCGAAAGGAATGTCGCCAGCTCACCAGACAAAAAGTAAGCATTGGATCCTGTGATGTAGATGTCCACATTCTTTTTTGCAAACAACCCATCCACCAACTTCTCGAACTCCGGTACACGTTGAACCTCATCCAAAAAGATATAGCACCTGCCCTCCTGCTTGAGCCGAGGAGTGAGCAAGTCCCAGACCTCCCGATACGACTGGAACTCTCCAACATCTGGGTCCTCAAAGTTAAGAGAAATAATCTGTTCAGGCTTGATGCCCGAAGCCAGCAAGCGTTGCTGATAGAGCTCCAAAAGAGTCGATTTGCCACAGCGCCTGATCCCTGTGACAACCTTGATCATCTTCTTGTCTTTCCAGCTCCACAACCAATCCAGAAAATAAGGACGATTAATCATGATGCAACTCCTAAAAACTCCGTGAACCATAGATCCTTAAAACTTATTTCACAGTACCAAAACTTGTCATATCTATCAAGTTTCTATTTTACACTTTAAAAACTTTATGTTCGCCGGGGTCTGCCCCACCCTGGCTGGGTTGTCCCTTTGTCAGCAAATAAGAGGTCTGTCCCCCTATGCAGTCCATCTGGTTAGACGCAGGTGCTTGCACGAGATAAGCCCCGGCTGCCTGTCCTCTGACCTCCCTGGCGCGGCGTAGCTGCCAAGCGAAGCCGGCTGACCTCTGCCCTCTGACCTCTGATCTCTGTCCCCAACTGCCCACTGCTACCCTGGCGCGGCGTCTTGTCACGGCGTAGCCTTAGCGAAGCCGGAAGCTTCCAAGCGAAGCCGGCTGCCTACTGCTACTTACCCACTCCCCCACCCCAATTCGCTAAATTCGTTAACTTCGTTGATCACCAACTTCGTTTTCAACTAATTAAACGAATTGAACTAATTGGTTTATCAGCCACGCTGCCATGCTCCCCATTCGCTAAATTCGTTTAATTCGTTGATCAACTTTCACCGACCCTTTCACCGACCCTTTTAGACGCCGGTGCTTGCATGAGATTTATTCCCTCATTTATTCCCTCATTTATTCCCTCAGCACAGACAACCGATGATTGTCTTCTGCTCCTGATAGCGTACACTGGCGAGAAAACCATCGCCACTCTCCTCATAATCAAGTTCCATTGTCGGATAATCTGCGATCTCGCGTCGCACACGAATATAGCCACTGCCATATTTCTCAATATCCCTTGTGAGATAAACCGCCCGCGGCCAGCTCCGCTACTTGCTCACTCTTTCATCAGACCAAAACCCGAAGTAGATCGGGCAGTCCTACGACGTTCGCTTTTTCTGTTGCGGCGCTCTCTGCTGCCGAAAACACGACCGTCTCCACACGCTGATAGCGCTTTGCAAAGGGCAACTGCGCACCTTTTACCTGAAGTTGTTTTTGAATGCGATCCATTTCAACGGCTGTTGCCGAAAGCTTCACTTCGCCCAGCAGAAGGTTCTTGCCGTCCAGCGATTCCGCCACCACATCAATCTCCATTTGCTGACCAGAATGGCCGCTTCCCCACCAACGACGTGCGCTTCCCCACTCCTGCCCCGCAATCGCAAGCCGTGGAACGCACCGGCGAGCCAAAACCTCAAACACCTCTGCGGTGTGTTGAGGGATCATAGGGCTAATCATGCGATAGACAGAGGAGACTGAAGCACTTTCAAGGAGAGACCGATTGGGTTGCACAAAACGAAACCAAAAGGCGAGAAATGGATCAGCCAGACGGTAAAGTGATTTTTTTCCGTTACGTTCATCCGCGCCAAAGGGAATCTCGCGCGCGATCAACCCTAATTCCTGGAGGTTTAATAAAGGTCGCGTGAGGGAGGTGGCTGGCTTACCCAGCCGCGCGGCAATCTCAGAAAGGCGATGGCACCCTTGTCCCACCAACATCAGAATAGAAGACGCCTGAACGATATCTTTCATCTCATCAATCAGCAGATGCCGCGGCTCATTGTGAAGTACACCTTGTGGCGCTAAAATCAGATTTTGTATCGCTTGGCTGACTCTTGTGAATTCCGCCGCAAGCTCCCAATACCGAGGGACCCCACCCCAGATGCTGAACTGCTCCAACACCTCCTGCTCAGAAGCCTCCGGCAACGCCTTCGCCATCCAGCCAAACTCCAACGGCGTGATCTTCAGAATCTCCCGTGCCCGGCCATAAAGTGGCGCTGAGGGGGCCAGAACCAACCCGTGCATCATGCGCTGCGAAGAGCCACAAATGACCGTATGGAGCGGCGTTCCAGCAGCCGCATCCACAATCCGCTGAAGAATACTTGGGAGTTCTGGCGAGGACATGACAAGATAAGGGAACTCATCCAGAATCAAGCACGCCCCTGCTGGAGCCTCGTTGTGCCAACGATCCAGCAGTGCGGACCAGTCTGGGTAGGTCACCTGGTCAAACCCCGGAAGCACCTTCGCAATATCCGCCGCCAAGCGCCGACGTTGCAAGGTGGCTTCCATTTGGTCAGCGACATGATAAACCGCATGCTCGCGCGGAAGGGTCTCTCGCAATAACCGAGACTTCCCACACCGCCGACGCCCATATAAGCAGAAAAATGAACCCGTCTGCGCGTGGAATCCGCGCAGTAGACGTTCTTTTTCATCACTTCTGTTGAAGAATTTCATTGGTAGCCTCCTCTCCTCGACCCCATCAGTATGCCATCTTTATATTACACGTCAACAACATAATGTT
>CAIZQW010000226.1 GCA_903935195.1 uncultured bacterium | reverse complement strand
GTGGTCTGCTGGAGTCGCAGGCCTTAGTACGGCATCTTGCGCCGGATGTCGCCAATGAAATCACGCATGAAATCTACTGGGGCACACCGGGTACTCCCTGTGATCTGGCAGCCCTCAAGTCGGTCTCGCTTTATCATGTTCCTCCAAACGACTACAGCGGCTGCGGCCATTTCAAGGAGCGTCCGAATGATGGCTGGAGTAGATATGGGGTCGCTACTTTGCACGAGAAACTGCTGAAGGGGTGCATGAATGCGCGCACACGTTTCTATGCCCATCGAGGCCTGCCGTTGGAATGCATCGAATATTATGGCGCGGCAACAGTGAACTGGAAGGGCAGCCTTACACCGCAGGTGCAGGACCGTCAGATCTGCAGTTGGCTCATGGGTTCACCTTCTGTGTATGCGGGAGACCTCGCCTCGCTGACCGAGGAGAACATCGCCCGTTACCGCAGTCGGTTCGACATGCTCAAGCGGCTCGAAACGACCTACGGCATCTACCGACACTTTCAGTACAGCGGCGTCCCTGCGCCGACTGACACCGATTGGCACTGGTGGGGCAAGCTAGATGCGCGCGGCTGTGGGGCTGTCGTGGTCTTGCGTGGCAGCACGGGCGCAGACGCGCGCGCGATCAACATTCCATGGGTCGACCCAGCACAGACCTACACAGTTACTGGGTTGTTCGCCAATAAGCAATGGGGCAAATTTACGGGTAAGCAATTGCAGGCGGGTGAGCTCACGCTTACGCTCCCAGTCTTTGGTCAGGAGATCATGGAACTGGCGTTGGTGAAAACGGCGGATAAAACGCCGAGCCAGGGTAACAGTGTGCAGCCGGCTTCGCAAAGAGCTACGCCGAGCCAGGGTAGCAGTGGGAAGTAATAGGACACAGCAGGGGAAAATGGATGAAAACATCGGAAAAATCGGGTAGTCTTTTCTATGTGATGGGCATCAGTCTGATTGCGGCGCTGGGTGGTTTTCTGTTCGGCTTCGATATGACAGTGGTGTCGGGAACCTTGCCATTTCTTGAGAAGGTATTCTCGCTCAGCGGGGCGAGTCTGGGTTGGGCTGTCAGCAGTTGCATCCTCGCCTGCATCTTCGGTGCAGCTTCAGCGGGCAAGCTGGCAGATGTTTTTGGGCGGAAGAAGGTTCTTATCGTTACTGCCGTCCTCTTTGCCATCTCGGCAGTTGGCGCTGGCTGGGCGAACTCGTTCCATGCATTCATTCTCTACCGTTTTCTGGGTGGACTTGCGATCGGTGCCGCGTCGGGGATCGCTCCCATTTATGTGGCGGAGAGTGCGCCCACGCGGTTGAGGGGCAGGTTTGTCTCCTTTTATCAGTTGGCCATTGTTGTGGGGATATTAGCCTCGTATTATTCAAACTACTTTCTCCTGCAACTCGGCGATGACGCCTGGCGTTGGATGTTTGCCGCAGGTGTTGTTCCAGCAGGGCTCTTCTTCGGACTGCTATTCCTTGTTCCTGAAACACCACGGTGGTTGGTGAAGAGCGGCCGGACAGAGGAGGCCTTGCGCGTTCTGACGCGCATCGATGGCGAGACGTATGCGAGAGAGGAAATGGCCGTCATCCAGCAGACGTTGCAGGTGCGTAAGGGCAAGTTTTCTGATCTTCTCAAACCGAGAATGTTCCGCATCGTGGTCATAGGATCCCTGTTGGGTATATTCTCGCAGATTTGCGGGGCGAATGCTGTCTTTCTGTATGCGCCAAAGATTTTCGCGCAGGCGGGCTCTGGCTTGCAGGACTCACTCTTTCAAACATCGTTCATTGGACTGATTAATTTCTTCTGCACCTTCATCCCGATTATCTTTGTTGAACGCGTGGGTCGCAGACCGTTGCTCCTGGGAGGCGTGGCGGTGATGACCGTGGTGATGGGTTGGTTAACGTGGCTATTTCATGTCCATGCCACAGGGATGGTGGTTCTGGTTGCCGTACTGGCGTATATCGCGGCTTATTGCAGTTCGCTTGCCTGTCTCACATGGGTCATCTTGTCGGAGATCTTTCCAAACCGTATCCGAGGCGAGGCGATGTCCATTGCCAACCTGAGCCTCTGGACGGCAAACTATATTCTTCTGCAGACCTTCCCGATGATCGAGGCCCGTTATGGCATCACTTCGGCGTTTGGCACCTATTCTGTGATCTGTGTGGGGATCCTGGTCTTCGTCTGGAAATTCATCCCGGAGACAAAGGGTAAATCACTGGAAGAGATCGAAATGCAACTGATTGGATTAGAGGAGAAAAAATAATGGAACTGACAAATAAACCTGATTTTAAAGAGGCAATGAAGCGTATCGAGGCGTGGTTCCGTCACGACGTGCTAGACAGGCCTCCAGTCCGTTTTGCGCTTCACAATGCGGAATACAGCCATGGGCCGGGAGCGGCCGGGCGCTGGAAAAACTTGAAAGAGCGTTGGTTTGACTCGGAGTACCAAGTAGACGCCTTTGCCGCCTCACTTAAGAACCGCGTGTTTCATGCCGAGACCTTTCCTGTTTTCTGGCCGAATCTCGGGCCTAATATTTATGCTGCGTTTCATGGCGCTGAACTGGAATATGGCGAAGTGACCTCGTGGATCCAACACTGCATCCATGATTGGGAGGATGCCTCGAAGCTGAGGTTCGACCCGCAGAATGCGTACTATCGGAAGATTGAAGAGATGACCGCGCTGGCACTTCAAAGGTGCGGAACGGATTTCTTGGTGGGCTATACCGATCTGCATGGCAGCCTCGACTGCGTTGCTGACTGGCGTGACTCGCAGATGCTCTGTATGGATTTAGTGGATTGTCCTGAAAAAGTCCATGAAGCGGTCAAACAGGCGGATGCGAATTTTCTGCCGTTGTTCGATCACTTTGACAGGACACTCAAGGCGCATGGTCAGCTTTCTGTGACGTGGATGGGTATCCCGTCCAAAGGCAAGATGCACATTCCGAGCTGTGATTTCACATCGTTGACTTCGACCGATGATTTCTGTGAATTTTATTTGCCTTCCTTGAAGACGGAAATAAAACACATGGATCATAATGTGTTCCATCTCGATGGAAAGGGAATGCTTCGCCATCTCGATACACTCCTTGCGCTTCCGGAGATACACGCGATCCAGTGGGTGCAGGGTGTCGGCACCGACCAGCCGATCATGCAGTGGCTGGATGTGATCAAGAAAATACAAGCAGCAGGGAAAGGTGTGGTCGTTGACTTGCAGTTGGATGAACTGGAACCGTTTATGGCTGCAATGAAGCCACAGGGCCTTTTCCTTTGTCTTGCTGCAGAGGAGTCTTCCCAACCCGATATTCTGAAACGGCTGATGAAATGGTCCTGAAAATAAAGTGAAGATTGATATTACCAACCTCTGGGCGAACCGTATTGCGGGCGATGAAAAGCTCCCACGCGAAAAGCGCGTGACGCGTATCACTCAGAAGTTACCTGTCCCGGGTTCTCACCCCTCCGGCCTCTTCGGCCCTGTCCAGTTACGCGTGAATCAGTAGTCAGTTATCAGTAATCCGGGAAAGGAGTCTTTATGAAGGTCATGCAGCGAGTAACCTGGATGGTTGCAGTTATGATGGGGTTTTGCCTGAAGGACATGCCAGGGCTGGCTGCAGTTCAGGCACCCGAGGAGGACGTGAAGAAACGCCCGACGAGCGAACAACCGCTCACGTTAAGGGGCAACCGCTTTCTGACGTTCAATACGGTCGTTCGCGTCCGGCAGATCGAGGTTACGCGTGACGTTGCTCACGGACCTGATGAGTCGAGTGTGCATACCGCTGCCGAAGCGCGCACGTTTCGCGAGGCGATCGAGGCTGCGTGGCCGGGCGCCCGTATTACGTGGGCCTTCAGTTGGCTCGCACTACATGATGAACGTGTGCAGTATCGCGAGTTGCGCGACCTCGTGGTGAGCTATCAGAAAAAGTTTGGCGACGAAATCACCTTTATTCCGGGAGCCTATTTCTCGAACATGTATAACACCCGTGAACAGGTCAACCGCGACCTGCATGAGGGATTGAAACGTGTCTCGGAAATCGTCGGCGACGGCTACCGTCCGAAAAGTGTGGTTGCTGGATTT
>CAIZQW010000225.1 GCA_903935195.1 uncultured bacterium | reverse complement strand
TCCATGGAGAGGATTTCCGGTACAGGCACATTCGTCAGTTGCTGCGAGGAGTTGAAAATGTCACGTCCAAAACGTGCGATATCCAAATCGACCAGCCCAGAGAGATATTCGGCCATTTCACGATCTGTGTCGGTCGTTGTGGCTGAGTGGAGCATGAGTGTGTCAGTGAGGATACCCGCGAGGAGCAATGCTGCGATCCCCGGAGTCAATACGGCCTTTTGCTCGACATACATGCCTGCGACGATGGTCGAGGTGGCTCCGACGACCCGATTGATGAAGGTGATGGGATAACGCGTGGAGAAGTTGCCGAGCCGGTGGTGGTCGATAATTTCCAAAATGCGATAGTTGTCCATGCCCTCGACCGCCTGGCCGAGTTCATTGTGATCCACCATGATGATATCCAGATTAGGCTCGTTGATGAGCTCGCTCTCACCGAAGACGCCCACGACGACGTTGTTTTCATCGACGACGGGAAGGCAATGTGAGGGCGACGCTGAAAGGGCCTCACGCACGGTCCGCACGTAACTATCTACAGAGATGGGCTTGGTATGCTCATCCGCCATCGTCCGCACAGGTGTTGAGTAGAGAATCAAGAAGGCTGTTGAGGAGGTGTCGAACGGTGAGATCATGACAGTGACCTTGTTCTGCTCCGCAAGCTCGCGTAACCCTTTTGCCAGGGGCATACCATTTGTGATGATCACCGCGCGCGCGCCACTTTCGATGCTGAAACGTTGAACGTCCTCGCGATCGCCTACCAGCACGAGTGCGTTGCTAGGAATCTCAGCTTCGAGATGTTCCTTAAAGGATTCGAAAGAGGAGCCGGCAACAAGGATCCGCGTCTTGACAACCTCTTCACCGCCAAACATGAGAATCGGCTGAGCCTTGAGCATCTGAGCCACCAGGGGCATACTCGTCGGGATGATGGCCTTGCGGTTGGGGTTGATCTTCTTTGTGATGTTTTGGGCAAAGGCATTGTAATGGAGTACAGCCTTGTATTTGCCCTGCTCATCCACCACAGGGAGGATGTTCACGTTCTCGAGGTCCATGGCCTCTAGCGCATCCCACAGGGTTGTTGACTCTGTTACAGTGATGGCAGGATGGGTGAGGAAGTAACCGACCTTGGGCACAAGGTCAGGAATAAACTCAGGCGCTGGAATCTTAAAACGCTCAAGGATGTACTCGGTCTGTGGCGTCAACTTGCCCGCGCGAGCAGGCAAGCAGGTGCTAAGCCCCTTCTGGCGCTTGAGTTCTGCGTAAGCAATAGCCGAGACGATAGAGTCTGTATCGGGGTTGCGATGGCCAATGACGTATGTTTTTCGTTGCATAAAAAGTGTGCTAAGCTAGCATGACTTGGCCGCCTGTGACGGGGATGGCCTGTCCAGTTTCATAAGTCTGCTCCATGAGATAGTAAATGGCTTTCATGACGTCAGGGGTTGTGCAACCTCGGCGCATCGGGACCTTGGACTCATAGAAGCGCTTGACGTCTTCAAAGGTTTTGGCGCCTGGCACCTTGCCACTGTCGAGATATTGGCGGAAGAGGCCCTTTTCCGGATCAGCCCAGAGCGGACCGTCATAGAAATTGCCCGGGCAGATGGAGTTGACCTTGACGCCGTCCTCGACCAATTCCATGGCGAAGCTTTGGGTGAGGCCGATACCCCCAAACTTGGAACCTGCGTAGGCGCCATTCTTGTTGGAGCCCACCAGTCCAGACTTACTGTTAATCTGAATGATGTCAAACCAGATATCCGGTAAAGCCTGATGCTGAAGGGCGAAAATGGGGGCAACGGCTTGCACGCAGAGAAAATAACCTTTGTAGTTCACGTTGGTCACGAAATCAAGATCCTTGACTGTGAGGTCCTTCACGCTACCTGCCCGCAGCACACCAGCATTTGCCACAAAGAGGTCAACCCCGCCAAAAGTGGAAACCACCTGTTCTAAGCCAGCCTTGATGGAGTCAATGTCTGCCACGTTCATGGTGACGCCAAAGGCCGCTATTCGTCCAGTGGCAGCATTGATCTTTTCAGAGGCGGTCTTGACACCCTCTGCATTGATGTCCGCGAGGACGACCGTTGCGCCTTGCTTGGCGAGGTCTGTCGCAATTTCGAATCCAAACCCTTGCGCCCCACCCGTCACCACAGCGATCTTGCCCGAGGCTCGCCCTGCGGGGGCATCAAAGATCGCACGGAAAGAGCCAATGCCTGTCAGGGTGATCTCCGTTGCTCCGGGTGGCAATGCAGCCTTTACAGTTGCGACGATATCCGTGCAAGGATTAGGAAGTGTGATGGCGACCTGGGTCGTGGTGGGGATGCGTTCGAGGCGGGGGAGCCTCTGATCTTGGGCCATAAGGGCTCGTACAGCCGGAAGAATGGTGGTGATGTTCATCGTTTGCAGTTTTCCTTTTTTAAAAGGGGAAGTCGTCAGAAGGACGGCTAGTCTTTTTACGTTTCGTGGGTGATGTGGGCGGGTTAGGTTCAAAGGGTTTCAAAAAGGTCTCTTCAAAGGTGAAGAGGTTTTTAAAATCCTCTTTGGAGTCCGTTTCGGTCTTGCCAAGGCGTCCAGCTTCAATGAGATGGAATACAAGCTCTCCGAAATCATACGTTTCATTCAGCCCCCACTCTTTAAAGACCGTGTAGGTCATGGGGCCGAACTCTGTGAGGGCATGTTGACGAATGCCTTCCATCAGTTCCTGGCCAGAGAGATGTTTGGCTCGTTCAGGATTCTCTTTAAAGAGCGTCTTCATGGTTGCGTCCAGCGCCTCGATGAGGAAAGCATACGCTTCGGGCTGATAGCGGCTGTCCTTTTCGCAAATGGTCGTGACGATCTCTTGGAACGATTGTTTCATCTTGCTCTCACTTCTCATTAACCGTTAGACGTGCTTGAAAAAGCTTCATCTCTTCTCCTGACGCATAAGCGCCTGAAATCCAGTTGAGGGCCTTCCCATTAAAGCGCGGAATAATATGGAAGTGGACATGGGGGACGGTCTGCGTGGCGCAGGATCCATTGTTCTGTAGAAGATTAAAGCCATCGCAGGGCAGACATTTCAGGAGGTGGGCAGATAACCGTTGCACAACCGAAATCGTATGCGTGAGAAGTTCTGCTGGAAGTTCAGTCAGTAGGGCCACGTGGCACTTCGGGACGACGAGGAAGTGGCCCTTTTCAAAGGGGCTGATGTCGAGGAAGGCAACAACATGGTCATCTTCGTAGATTTTTGAAGAAGGAATCGAGCCGTCAACTATTTTACAAAAGATACAGTTCATAAGCAGTCTGGGGAGAAACGTTAATAGGTGCCGGAGGTGAGTCTTTGAAAAGCATCGGGGAGATTCAGTGCAAGGGTTGTGGCGGTGAGCGAGGGCTGCCCTTGTTTGAGCGCTGCGATATCACCCGCGGTACCGTGAACCCACACACCCATACAGGCGGCCGCCAAGGCGTCAGGGGATTGCGCCCAGCGTGCGCCAATAATGCCAGCCAGAAGATCTCCCATGCCGCCACTTGCCATGCCTGGGTTGCCCGTACGATTGAGCCAGGGCGCGCCTTCTGGTTTACAGACCAGGGTGCCAGCGCCTTTGAGTACAACAGTGGCTTGATAGTGGTCTGCCAAGGTCCGAACAGCCGTGAGGCGATCCTGTTGAATGGCCTCAACGGTAGTGCCCAAAAGAATAGCCGCTTCACCGGGATGAGGTGTCAGAATGAGGTCGCTGTAAGGTTTCCATCCAGCTAATTGTCGCAGTTGCGCAAGGGCGTGAAGCCCATCTGCGTCAATGACCAGCCGTGCGGTGGAGGTGGCAAGAAGTCTCTCGATGAGCGCGACAGTGGAGGGTCCTTGAGAGAGCCCAGGGCCTGCAACAATCACATCGACCTTGGGGAGGTCCGCTGGGTCAGTCACCGTATCGCGAATGTGTAAAATGGCCTCGGGTGTCCAATGGGCCGCAGCTCCTGCGCTGGCGGTTGGGACGGAGAGGGTGACGAGCCCTGCGCCACTCTTTAAGGCCCCTAGGGCAGAGAGGACAGGTGCGTGGGGATAGGTTGGCGAGCCACCGAGGATCAAGAGATGTCCAAGTTGACCCTTGTGGGCTGACCACGAAGGGGATGGAAAGGCCCGTGTTAATTCGGGGAGCGCAATCAATTCGACAGGTGATGTAGGTTGGCCAACATCGCAAAGCTCGGGAGGGATACCGATGTTCACAACGGAGAGGTGTCCGACAACGTGGGCTGTCTTGTCATTTAAAAAACAGGTTTTGGGACGAGCGAAAGAGACGGTCACATCCGCACGTACACATTCGCCTTCCACCGTTCCTGTCTCGCCATTCATGCCCGACGGAAGATCCGCAGAGAGGATCGTCGCTACGGCACGCATCTGATTCATCCACTGGATTGCCCTCTTGGCAACCCCCGTTGGAGCTCCGACACAACCCGTTCCGAGCAGTCCGTCTACCAAGATACAGGGACGCCCCAGAAGATCAACGGCGACGCTGTCAGGGTCGTCCCAGCTTGAAGCAGCGCCAAGTACGGTATACGGAACGCCTGTGACGCGCATCTCGTCCCACGCTGCATGAGCGTCACCCCTAAGCTGTGCCGGAACGCTGGTGAGCAGAACCTGCACATTAAAGCCATCTTCATGTAGGCAACGGGCCGCGACACAAATATCACCCCCATTGTTGCCATGGCCGGCGACGAGAATGATTTTGCGTGTGGACTGGATTTTTGCGAGCATGCATGCGGTACGCGCCACAGCAATCCCTGCGCGTCGCATGAGCAACATGGAGGGGATAGCTAATTTTTTCACGGCGAGCTCATCTGCTGCACGCATCTGGTCTGGAGTGATAAAACGCATGAAGTTTAAACGTTGAAGGTGGATCCTTGAGGAACAGCAATATCAACGACAACCGCAACCGCTTCCTCGGCTGGAGCAGGAACGAGGTCTGGCCTCCATTGGGAGAGGAAGTAGATCGGGTAGGCACGGAAGAAGAGGTAGTAGGGGAGTAACACTACTGCTGAAATGTAAGGAAGGATGAGCGGAATAAGGGCAGTACAGCAGGTGCAGATAACAATCAAGATGATCGCCAAGCCTCCGATGAAACCGAATAAGATCATCGCCAGCAGGTATCCAATGACCGAGAAGGGATGTTCATTGCAGAGGGCTAAGACAGTGGTCCATCCCGTGGAGGCTGAGCAATTCCGCCAGTACATGATGGGGACAACAAAGTCTTTCAAAAAGACGATCATCACATTCACGGCAATCGCCCAGATAACAAAGACGATGATATGGATAAAGAGGGGCTTGTTCAGTGCAGAGGACCATGTGTTATCCGCCTGAATATAAGGCTGAATCAATTGTTCCCAAACCAGATAGGCTTGGGCGATGAAGAGGCTGCAGGTGATGAGAAAGAAGACGATCCGCCATTGAAACAGAGATTGCGCATGTTGTTTTGAGCGCTGCCAGCAGTCTTTGATGGCACTGTTGGGCTGATAGAGATGGTGAACAAACATAAAGTCGCCCCGTGAGCGCAACCAGCAAAAAAGGATGCCCAAAAGGATGGCAACGGTCATGAATCCCACGATTAGGCCGATCACCCAGGGGGTCTGAAAAACAGTGAAGAACTCATCTAGCGAAAGCTTCTCTTTTTTTTCAAAAAATTTACTGATGTCTGGAAAGTTACCACCACTGCCAATCATCGCTAACCAAGCCGAAAAGCCAATGGTAAACCAGCGGCCAATGTCAAAGGGTTTGAAGAGAAGTTTGCGGGTACGATCCCATGCGTTACCAGCTGCTGCAAAAGAAGAGGGTGCATTCATAATTCCCTTTAATTTACCATATTTGGCCTGACTTGTCGAGTAGACGGGTGCAGGGGTTTAAAATTTCGTTTCGGGTTTAAAATGAGGAGTTGAGGCCTTATGAAAAATTCGCTATACTTCGGGTAGCTTTTAAACCTTTATGAGGAGATTCATTATGTCGCAGCCACTTGTTGGGATTGTCATGGGGAGTGATTCGGATTGGCCTTTAGTTCAAAAGGCGGCTGATACACTCAAATCGTTTGGAGTACCTTATGAGGTGCGGGTGATGTCGGCTCATCGAACGCCTGATCTCGCTTTTGAATATTCAGGTACGGCAGAGGAGCGTGGTTTAAAGGTCATCATCGCTGCTGCAGGACTTGCTGCCCATCTCGGAGGCGTGCTTGCAGCACATACCGTACTTCCTGTCATTGGCATCCCTGTGGGGGGCGGACCCCTCAACGGTCAGGATGCGCTCTATTCAACCGTACAAATGCCTAGCGGGATACCTGTTGCGACGGTGGGCATCAGTAATTCAACAAACGCGGCGCTTCTGGCCGTACAAATTCTGGGAACGGCTGATGCTACGTTGCGTCAAAAGTTCCATGCCTACAAAGATGAAATGAAGCGGAAGGTCGTTGCAGCCAACGCTCAGTTAAATGCAACGATATAACTCGTGAAACATCTCTACGTACATGTCCCCTTTTGTCAAGGCAAGTGTTTCTACTGTGGCTTCTACTCAGTCATGGCCCATACACACTTGGTCGCTATTTATCCCGAGCTCCCCAGATTGGAGTCGCAGTTGCGGATGTCCGAGTTTCCTGATCTTAAACAGGAAAAGCTAGAGACTCTCTACATGGGCGGCGGGACACCTGCGATGCTGGGCGTGGAGGGGCTTAAGAGTCTTGTTAATGGCATTAATGAGGTCTTCCCGCTCCGCGAGATCAAAGAGTGGACGGTTGAGATGAGTCCAGCGCATATGGATGAGGGGCTGCTCGTTGCCTTGCGAGAGATGGGCGTGAATCGCCTGAGTATCGGTGTTCAGAGTTTTTGTGATAAAACCCTTCAACGGATCGGACGTCGGCATTCGATGCAGGACGCCCTCGCGGCGATTCGTATGGCAAAAAAACAAGGTTTTGAGAATACAGGTGTGGATTTGATCGCGGGTCTGCCAGGTGTGGACGCTGCAGAGTGGTCGGAGACCTTAGAACAGGCGCTGGCTTTAGGGGTCCCCCATTTGTCGGTCTATGCGCTGAGCGTTGAAGAGGGAACCCCCCTGGCTCATCAGATCGGTCTGGGAAAGGTTGTCATTCCAGACGACGATGCTGTTCTTGACACGCTTGCTGGCACCGAGGACGTATTGAAGGGTGCTGGGTATGAGCGTTACGAGATTTCAAATTATGCTCAACCGGGGTGTGCTTGCGAACACAATGTGGGAATCTGGAGAGGGAATGACTTTTTGGGGTTGGGGCCAGCCGCATCCTCTCGCATCGGCTCTCGGCGTTGGACAAACAACTCGAGCTTGGCGGATTACATGGAATCTATCCTGCAGAATAGCTTGCCGCCGAGAGAAGAAGATGCTCTTGATCCTGCAGACGATGCTTTGGAGCGCGTGACCTTTGCCTTGAGGTTAAATGAAGGGTTTGATCCTTATGCCGCAGCGATGCGCTTCCCGATATTGGGAGATAAAGCGGATGCGTGGGAAAGACGTTTCGAAGCGTGTGCACGTCAAGGGCTTGTGGAGCGTGGTGGGGTACGATGGCGGTTGACTTCGCGAGGTCGCGAGGTCTGTGATGCGGTCATCCGAGATATTTTCTAGGATATGAAGGCCTCCCCTGGGGGCGTGAAGAGGAGTGTGGATGAGAGGTTTTTTGGCTGTCTTTGCGTGTTTGGTGTGTCAGTGTTTGTTAGCAGTTCCTGTCGCGGTTATTCAATCTCACGAGTCGGTCGCCTCTTCCGAGCGTCGTTTTGCTGAGGCCTTGGCCAAACATGTCGAGCGCTGGTACAGGGAGGCGGGCGTGCCGTGTACACTCTCTGACGATACGGATTTGCCGACAGCTCTTGCAGGAAAGAAGGTTGCTGTCCTTGTCTACGCCTCCTCTCCGACACCCCGTCAACTCCAAGCGTTATCAAATTTTATAGCGGCTAACGGAAAATTAATCGTTTGTTACTCCTGTTCTCCTGCGCTGGCTAAACTAATGGGCATGCAGACCGTTGGCTATCAGAAGGGCTCTACCGATGGTCGTTGGTCTCAGATGCGTTTTGGCAAGGTGTCTCCGCAAGGAACGCCAGAAATGATCCTACAAACCTCCTCGAATCTCTTCCTCGTGAAACCCCTTCCCGGACAGTCCACGGTGCTTGCTTGGTGGCATGATCGCAAGGGTGTCCAAACCTCGGACCCTGCTTGGCTTACCTCTTCACGCGGGTATTGGATGACGCATGTATTGTTGGCGGATGGTGATGCCGAGGCCAAGGGCAGACTCTTGCTGGCCTTGACAGCCAGCTATGATCCCTCGCTTTGGAGTTCAGCAGCGACCCATACACTCAGGCAATCCCGTCAGGTGTGCAATGCAGTCGGGCCAGCTGCGCTTCAGGAAGCTGTGAACAAGGTGAAGGACGTCGCCCGGCGCAACCGTGCGGAAGCGGCGCTTTCCGGCGCCCTCCGTGCCGAGGCCAAAGCGGTAACCCTTATTGATGATCACCAGTATTATGAAGCGTGGTGTGTGGCCACCGAGTTGCGTAGCCGCATGTGCGATATCTATGGCTTGCTGCAGTCGCCCCAGAAGGGTGAGATTCGCGCCATCTGGGATCACTCCGGTATGGGTCTCTATCCTGGGGACTGGCCGCGAACGTGCCGTCTCCTGAAAGATGCCGGCTTTTCAGATCTCTATGTCAATGTGGCGGGTCCTGGCTTTGCCCATTATGCCAGTTCGGTGCTTCCCCGCAGTCGGGTCTTTCTAGAACAGGGTGATCAGCTTGCCGCCTGCGTGGCCGCGGCAAAGCCCTTGGGACTGCGTGTCCATGCATGGCTACTCTGTTTTTCGACAACAGGGTCGACCCAGGACCGTCTTGATATCTTTCATCAACGCGGTTGGTTGTTGACAAATCCAGATGGCACGCCGCGTCCCTGGATTGATCCCTGCGTGCCCGAAGCGCGGGCCTATCTTTTGGAGGCGGTTCGCGAGATGGCCTTGAATTATAAGGTGGCTGGCGTTCACCTCGACTTTGTGCGTTATCCTGATTTCGCCTCCAGCCTTGGACCTACGGTGAAAAAAGCGTTTGAAGCTTATCATAAAGCCCCTGTCGCAGCTTGGCCCTTGGAGGTGAAGGAAGGGACGCTCAGACGATCCTTTTTGCGTTGGCGTGCCGATCAGGTGACGGATTTCGTGCAGACAGCCCGTCGTACCCTGAAACGTGAGGCACAAGGCAAGCTCTTGACCGCGGCTGTGTTTGGCAAGTATCCGTCGTGCGTGGATTCTGTGGGCCAGGACTGGGAACTCTGGCTACGACTGGGACTGCTGGATTATGTCGCGCCGATGAACTATACCGAGGACATGGCCAAGTTTAATGAATGGCTCTCTATGCAGACCCGTTCGCGCAAGCAGGCCATGAAGATCATCTCAGGGATTGGCGTGACCGCTGCTGAAAGCCGTTTGACCCCCGTGGAGGTCATTGATCAGATCAATGCTGGACGCAAGGCCGGAGCGGCAGGTTTCGCCCTCTTTGATCTCGATACCTCCCTGCGCCAGGAGGTTCTTCCCGTCCTTCGCCTCGGCATCACTGCGCCGTGATTCATCTTTTCAGCTTGCGTGATTCATCGACGCTGACATTAAACGTGCGATCAGTCCGAGCGTTTTAGATTTCGTAAAGCGCGAGGATCTCTCGATACTGCATATCCTCATGCAAGATGTGGTGTACCAGCCATTCACTCAAGAACGTGACCACCTGCGTGTGGGTGACGGGGTCGGACAGATCTTTCCCTGCGAACTCGCTCGCCTTACGCATAAACATCTTGTGTTCCCGGATCTGACGGTCTAAGCCAGTGAAAGAACGTTTGCGTAAAAGAGATTCCTCCAGATGAAAGTGTTCGGCTGCATAGTTGAACATTTTCATGACCACATCGAACATGATGCCCTGATCATACGTTCCGTGCATGGAGTTGATCATGAGGACGAGGTTTTTGTGTTGTTCATCTAAGACAGCCACACCTACGCTATAACTGTCAGTCCATTTGATTACAGACATATTCTCATACCCCCATTACTTTAAAAGTTCATCGTTTTACATTAGCATTGTGGTATAGAGATTACAATGCCTTATTTTTCGAGGTCTTTTTTTGCGGATTTAATGAATTTGCCAAAGGTGCGATCCTTTTTTCGCTTTTCGGCATAAGACATCTGATTAAACTTTGACTCACTGCTGAGCTTAATAAAATTATCGTAGCGCTCTTGCGTGATCGTGCCTGCTTTGACAGCCTCGCGAACAGCGCAGATCGGTTCGTTTGTATGGCTGCAATCACTGTAACGGCAGCTGGCTGCTAGCGCCGTGATGTCGGTGAAGCTGTCGCGTAACGCGTCCTTGCTTCCGCTAATTCCGAACTCACGCGTGCCAGGGTTGTCAATGACGAGGGCACCCTGCTGAAGGATGATCAATTCTCGACGGACGGTGGTGTGCATGCCCTCGCCAGTCTCGCTGAGATCTCCTGTCAGGAGCATTTCGCGTCCCAGCAGTTGGTTGATGATGGTACTCTTCCCCACCCCTGATGACCCGACAAAGCAATACGTCTTTGTTGGTAAAAGCTTTTGATTAAACTCCTCAACGCCTTCCAGTGTGATATTGCTTAACGTGTAGACGGGCGCTGAAATACCTGCAGCCTTAATCTCTGCTACTTGGGCGGCTAGAACGTCTGGCGTGACCAAGTCCGTTTTTGCCAGAAGAATGCAGGGCTCCGCTCCGCCCTCCCGGACCATCACGAGATAACGTTCAAGTCGCTTGAGGTTGAAATCCCCGCGACAGGATTGGACGATCATGACATAGTCCATATTGGCTGCGATGAGCTGATAATCACTCGTCTCCCCCGCAGCCTTGCGGCGCAGGACTGTCTTGCGTTCAAGAAGCGTTTGGATGAGTCCCATCTCCTCGCCATCATGCTTTTCAACACCGACCCAGTCCCCGACGCAGGGAAGCTCCTGCAAAAGGCGGTGTTGATAGAGATAACTGCCAGATAGCTTTGCCCGGGAAACCCCTGTGTGATCCATGACCAGCACCGAGTTGCGATCAACCGCAACAACGCGAGCAAGGGTGTTTTTGGCGTCAGATGCTGACCTCTCCTCGAACCATTCATTCCAGCCAAGGCGAATCAAATCAGTGTGTTGGATGTTCATTTTAAAAATGCAGTAATTTTACGGCCGTTTCTTCACGTGTCCAGCGGCCCAAGAGCCAAGGATGATGCCGAGGGCACTACAGGCGGCATCGAGAAAATCAGGGGTACGTCTGGGGAAGAGATTTTGGCTCCACTCCTCGCCAAGCGCAAAGAGGAGGAAGAAAATAGCGACATAAGGGATATGGAATCGCCAAACCGTGAAGGTGCGCGGAAAGGCCAAAGACAAAAAGAAGGCAACCCCGCCATAGAGCACAAAGTGGCCAGCTTTGTCGCCATAGCGGAAGTCGTACAGGAACCCAGCATAATCTGGGAGGTTACCGCTGTCTGCAGCCCAAATCAGATAAACGAGAAAAAAGAGGCAAAGTAGCGCGAAAAACTTAACATTTCTCGCGTTGCTTTTCTTGGGAGACTTCACCTCTTCTTGCTCAACGTTCATTTTTTTAGTATAGCATTGGCGCGCGACGTATGCCATACTTAAACCTTTAAAAACAGGTGAAGTATGGGTATGGTTTATTTTGTCAGTGGCATTGATACAGATTCGGGAAAGACGGTTGCGGTCGGACTCATGGCTCGCTATCTCTTGAAGCAAGGTATCAACGTGATTACCGCGAAGTTGGTGCAGACAGGCAACGAGGGGTTTTCAGAGGATCTTCTGAAGCATCGTGACATGATGGGCGTAGGGGAGTTCCCTGAGGACCGTGAGGGCTTAACAGCGCCTCAGATCTTTAAATTCCCTGCCTCGCCGCATCTTTCAGCGCAGTTGGAGGGGCGGAGCGTGGATGTTGAGGTGATCTGTGATGCTGTGCGCACGCTGGCTACCCGCTATGAGGTTGTCCTTGTCGAAGGGGCAGGGGGGCTGGCCGCTCCGTTGACTGAGTCGTTGTTGACCATGGATCTGGTTGCTCAAGAGAAGTGGCCTATCATTCTTGTCACCTCTGGCAAACTGGGAAGCTTAAACCACACGATTCTTTCGTTAGAGGCCATCGCGCAACGTCATATTGTCTTGGCTGGGGTCGTCTACAACGAATGCCCTGCGCCTCATCCCTGCATTGCCAGTGATACCCCACGTATGATTGCGCGATGGGCTGATCGGCTGGTCAAAATTCCGGAAGTAGATTTTGCGAAGCTCCCAGATATTGACTTCTCTCCCATTTTTGAGTGAGGAACTATGTTGTTAGCAGAAAAACAGTCCCTTGACCGTCAACATGTCTGGCACCCTTATGCTTCGATGGCCTCACCGCCTCCTGTGAGCATGGCCGTCGCTGCTCAGGGCACCAAGATCCGGCTTGCAGATGGGACAGAACTGATTGACGCGGTCTCGAGCTGGTGGTGCGCTGCACACGGACACAACCCCCCTGCGATCGTTGCCGCTATTCAGGCGCAGGCGGAGCGTATGTGCCACGTGATGTTTGCAGGTTTTACCCATGAACCGGCCATTGAACTGGCAGAGGCTCTCGTGAAACAGTTGCCAGCGGGGCTAAACAAGATATTTTTTGCAGATTCTGGTTCGATTGCGGTCGAATGCGCGGCCAAGATGGCGGTTCAATATCAGGTCGCCCGCGGACAGACCAAGCGCTGCCACTTGGCAGCTCTCAAAGGGGGCTATCACGGCGATACCTTAGGTGCCATGGCGCTGAGCGATCCTAATGGTATGCATACGCTTTTTAAAGGGATATTGCCCCAGCACTTTTTTGCAGAGCAACCCAAAATTCGCTTTGGAGCCAGATGGGATGATGCGGATTTTGAGTCCATGCGCCTCCTGCTGGAACAGCAGGGCGAAAAGATCGCAGCCGTGATTGTCGAGCCTGTTTTTCAGGGCGGAAATGCCATGTGGTTCTATCATCCCGAATACCTAAAAAAGTTGCGCAAAGCTTGCGACGCGCAGGGGATCTTGTTGATCTTTGACGAGATTGCGACAGGGTTTGGACGCACCGGAAAGCGTTTCGCCCTGGAGCATGCAGGTGTTCTCCCTGATATTTTGACGGTGGGAAAGATTCTGACCGGCGGTTGCGTCTCTCTTGCGGCCACCATTACGACAAAGCATGTGGCTGACACGGTGTGCTCAGGGGAGGCGGGGGCCTTTATGCATGGACCCACCTATATGGCGAATCCGATCGCCTGCGCAGCAGGCGGCGCCTCGATGCGTCTCATGGAGTCCTACGACTGGCAGGGTGCGGTTTTACGTATTGAGCGCGAACTCAAGGAGCAATTGGAGCCTTATCGTTCCCTTCCCGCTGTCAAAGATGTACGTGTTCTGGGTGCGATTGGCGTCTTAGAGCTCCACAAACTGCCCTCCCCTGAACAGGTTCATGCTCTGGTGCACGCGACAGGCGTCTGGCTCCGTCCGTTTGATCGGTTTGTCTATACAATGCCCCCTTTTATCACCTCTTCCGAGGAGATTTCACGTATTACCATGGCCATGGGACACTTGGCAGGCGGATAAAAAATCGCTTTTTTTGATTTTTTGCGATTGTAACCGCAGGCAATAAACGGTATATTAAGCGCTTTTCTTTTTCCTATTAAGAGGAAAGAAAGCAATTAAGGAGTCCAAAATGGCCAGAACCGTTCCACTGAATCAAGTTCGTAACATGGGTATCATGGCGCACATTGATGCGGGCAAGACAACCTGCAGCGAGCGTATCCTTTTCTATTGTGGTAAAAACTACAAAATCGGCGAAGTGCACGAAGGTGCTGCGACCATGGACTATATGGTCCAGGAGCAGGAACGCGGAATCACCATCACCTCTGCTGCAACCTCCGTCACATGGCGTGATCACCAGATTAGCCTCATTGATACTCCCGGACACGTTGACTTCACAGCTGAAGTGGAACGTTCGCTTCGCGTGCTGGACGGCGCGATCGCGCTCTTCTGCGCAGTGGGTGGCGTGCAACCTCAGACCGAGCAAGTATGGCGTCAGAGCGAAAAGTATGAAGTGCCAAAGCTTTGCATGGTCAACAAGATGGACCGCGTCGGCGCAGACTTTTTTAGTGTTATTGAAGAAATCCGTTCTGAGCTGGGTGGCAACCCCGTTTTGATGGTCTATCCGATCGGTCAGGGTGAAGAGTTTAAGGGTCTGGTTGATCTCTTGAACATGAAGGCCCTTACCTTTGACGAGGCTTCTAGGGGTGTTAAAATCATCGAAAGCGAAATCCCGGCCGACCTTCTCGACGAGTGCAAGAAATATCACATCGAGATGATGGAGAAGGCCGCTGAGCAGGATGAAGCCCTGATGGAGAAGTATCTCGGTGGCGAGCTCTTGAGCATTGATGAAATCAAGAAGGGTTTGCGTATCGGTACCATGGCACGTAAGCTGGTTCCTGCTTACTGCGGAACTGCCTTTAAGAATAAAGGTGTCCAGCCCCTGTTGGATGGTATTGTTGATTATCTTCCCTCCCCTCAAGATGTCGGCACCATCCACTCTGCGGATAATCCAGACGTCTGCCGCGAACCTAAGGATGATGCACCGTTCTCGGGGTTGGCCTTCAAGATCCTTTCAGACAAGCACATGGGCAAGATCACCTTTATTCGTGTTTACTCGGGCACCTTAAGGATTGGCGATCCGATCCTGAACAGCACGTTGGATCAGGAGGCGCGTATTGGCCGTCTCTTCCGTATGCATGCGAACCGTCAGGAAGCACTCGAAGAAGCTTATGCTGGCGATATCGTTGCCGTCGTTGGTCTGACCAAGACGCGCACGGGTGATACGATTTGTTGTAGGGATAACCCGATCATGCTGGAGTCCATTGAGTTTCCAGCACCTGTGATCTCTATTTCCATTCGTCCCTCCTCGCGCAATGATAATGAAAAGCTTGGCATGTCTCTCCACTCATTGGCTATGGAAGATCCCACCTTCTTGGTTCGCTATGACCAAGAGACAGGCGAGACGATTATTTCAGGCATGGGCGAACTTCATTTGGAAATCATTGTGGATCGTCTCCGTCGTGAATTTGGTGTCGAATGTGAAGTCGGTAAACCTGAAGTGGCCTACCGTGAAACCATTCGTCATAAAGCCGAAGGCGAATATAAGCATGTTAAGCAGTCGGGTGGTCGTGGTCAGTACGCCCATGTTTGCTTGCGCCTTGAGCCTCAGGAACCCGGACACGGCTTTGCCTTCGTCAATGAAGTCAAGGGCGGCGTGATTCCGAACGAATACCTCCCCGCCGTTGAGAAGGGCGTTATTAAGGCAATGGAAAGTGGACCGTGCGGTGGCTTCCCGGTTGTGGATGTCAAGTGTACGGTTTACTACGGTTCCTACCATGAAGTGGACTCGAACGAATTCGCCTTTATCGAATGCGCACGTCAATGCTTCAAGAATCTCTTCTTGAAGGGCAATCCTCAGCTCCTCGAGCCGATCATGAGTGTTGAAGTGGCTGTTCCCGAAGATTACATGGGTTCCGCGACAGGTTCGATTTGCGGTCGCCGTGGACGTGTCGAAGGTATGGATGACAAGGCCGGCACTAAGTTGGTTCGTGGCTATGTACCGCTCGGCGAAATGTTCGGTTACTCAAACTCCATCCGTACGATGACCCAGGGTCGCGGAACATTCACCATGGTGTTCGAGCACTACGAAGGCGTTCCTTACGAACTCTCGGAACAGATCATCGAGAAGCGTAAAAAAGAGGGTAAGGTCCGCTAAGGCGAGGCTTTATTATCTGACAAAAGAAGACCGCGAAGGAAACCCCTTTGCGGTCTTCTTGTTTTCCTGAGTATTGTCTGATGTGCGTGCGGGCGTTTACGGGGAGTCCGGAACAGGATGCGGGTACCGTGCCCTGACTTCGTCCGAGGCGAGGTCGGCAGATGATAATCTGGCCGCCCTCGCCCGTCCTTCGTCATGACGCGATCCCCGCATCCCAC
>CAIZQW010000224.1 GCA_903935195.1 uncultured bacterium | reverse complement strand
TCGTCTCACGACTTGCTGCGGGCTCGGGTGCTTAAGCCCTGCGCATCGTCTCACGACTTGCTGCGGGCTCGGGTGCTTAAGCCCTGCGCATCGTCTCACGACTTGCTGCGGGCTCGGGTGCTTAAGCCCTGCGCATCGTCTCACGACTCGCTGCGGGCTCGGGTGCTTAAGCCCTGCGCGTCGTCTCACGACTCGCTGCGGGCTCGGGTGAGCCCTGCGCGGCATGACGGCTTGCTATGGGCCCAGACGAATCGAAGTCTTGAAAGACGTAGAGAGTCAATACACACAAAGGAATGCCACCCATGATCTATGCCACCGAAGCCAAGCTCTCTTCGCGTGCCAAGACCTTGGGTGAGAGTGCCTCAGCGGCGGGGTTTGCTGAGCTTCAGGGTTATTGTGCCTCAGAATCGCCACTGGTGCGGCGTGTGGCAGCCTCGGCCATTGGAAAGCTCGCGGGTGTGGTGAGTGCCAAAGAGGCAGTGGCCACACTCATGCCATTGCTAGGTGATGGGCATCCGCAGGTCAGGCAATATGCCGCCAAAGCATTGAGCGCCTTCGGGGTAGAAGCAGAAGCGGCGCTTTTGGTTTTGCGCGATATGTACCGCAATCCGGCTGAAAAGGATTATGTCAAGCGAAGCATCAAGAGCGCAGGCGTGATCATCAAAGAGGCTGTGGCCACGCGTGATAAGGCCGTTGTGCACATCTGCTCGCGATGTGGTGTGCGTGTGCAACCCGATGAGTATGCGCGCAGTCAGCGGTTTTTTCAGCGCATCTTCTGCGATGCGTGTTTTGATGAAACAGCCACCACGCGGCGCAACTGGGAGACGAAGGTCGAAGACAAAAAGACCCTCAAAACGCTCAAGGGTACGCTTGTGCAATCGGCCGGCGAAAAGCAGGTGGCTGAATGGCTGGAGCGAAATAATATAGTCTATCGCTACGATGGACGCTTGAAGATCATTGAGGGCTTTCAGATCAGGCCTGATTTCTATTTGCCAGAGCGAGATGTCTATATTGAGTATTGGGGCATGGATACGCCTCGCTACAAGGCCGGCATGTATCTCAAGCAAGATCTCTATATGCAGGCGGGTAAAAAGCTTGTTTCTCTTTATCCAGCCGACCTTGCCAAGCTAGACGCGATATTGGGCGCAAAACTGGAGGCACTACAAGCCTAGCCCCTCTACTCCAGATGCCCGCCAGGGTGGGCGAGCCAGTCAGTGATGACGGCGCCGAGATGGGCAGGCTCAAAGCGGGCGGTGGCGAGCTGGTCGAGCGGGTGCCATTTGAAGCCGATCCAGTCTTCTGTGGCAGAGAGGGGCTTTTCAGGCGAGACACCCTCGACAGTCAGCTCAAAGACCAGGTTGATCTCGGCCTTCTGCTCGCTGTGTTGCACAAACCGGTGCTCGCAGCAACCGAGGAAGCGGCCGGCTTTCGAAGCGTAGCCCAGCTCTTCTTGAATCTCGCGCACCAAGGCTTGGCGGGCTGTTTCGCCGAAATCAATATGACCTCCTGGCAGGTAGGCGATGCCTGACTTTTTTCCGAAGCAGAGCAGAATCTGGTTCTGCATGACGCAGACCCCACGGGCGATGGTTTCAAGGGTGTTTGTGGTTGTCATGAGGCAAAATATAGCAAATTTCGTTTTTTTAGACAAGATTGGCTTGGATTTTAGCGGCGAATTCGGTAAAGTACTAAACTCATAGCCTAACAAAGAGAGCAACTTTTTTAGCATCCGAATAACACGAACCGCGCGAATGAATAACTGTATCGCACAAAGGCACAAGGACACGAAGAAGAGAATTTTTTTATCAACGAATTAAACGAATTGAACGAATTCCAATTAGATTAATTCGTTTAATTAGTTGAAAGACTTTTGAAGTTATAGACTAAGGAGGAAGCATGATGAAGAGATTAGGACTGTTTCTACTGTTATCTGCAAGTGGTTCAATGACGCCAGCCTTTGGCGCTGACTGGACGCAATGGCGGGGTAGCAATCGTGATTTGATTGTCAAAGAGCAAGGGTTGCTGGCCTCATGGCCTGAAGGCGGACCTCAGCAACTGTGGCAGGTCAAGTTGCCGGGTGCGGGTTATTCTGAGCCAGTCATTGTCAAGGGTGTCATGTATATCACGGGCAACGAGGGCCAAAAGGGCGATCTGACCGGCTACCTCTATGCACTCGACTTGAAGACCGGGGCGACACTCTGGAAGCAACCCTACGGAGCCGAGTGGGACAAGAGCTTTGAAAGTGCCCGTACCTCGCCCACGGTGGTCGGAGACAAACTCTATTTGGTGAGCGGGCTGGGCGTCGTGGTCTGTTTCGACATCACGCTCAAGAAGCAGGTCTGGTCTGTCGACACCTTCAAAGAGTATGGCGGCCGTAATATCACGTGGGGTATTGCTGAAAATCCGTTGGTCTATGAGGGCAAGGTGATCTGCCAGCCTGGCGGGCCTGACGCCTCGATCGTGGCGCTCGATGCGAAGACCGGCAAGCTGGTCTGGAAGAGCACGGGCTTAAGCGAGCGTAGCGCCTATTGTTCGCCGGCGCTCTTGACGATTGATGGCAAGCGTCAAGTGGTCACGATGCTGGAAAACAATGTGGTGGGCGTCTGCGCAGAGAAGGGTACCCCGCTCTGGAAGGTGGGGCATCGTAATCAGCATGCCGTCCATCCGAACACGCCGATCCTTGTCGGACCTAACAAGATCTTTGTCTCTTCTGGCTATAAATATGGCTCTGAGATGATTGAGATCAAGGGTAGTGATGCAACGATTGTCTGGAAAGACAAGTCCAGTGACAACCATTTTCAAGGGACCGCGATCTATGATGGCCGTATCTTCAGTTCGGGCGGCGGCAGGCTCTCTTGCTTTGATCCCAAAGATGGCAAAGAGCTCTGCAGTGTCGGCGAGGCCAGGAAAGTCACCTTCTGCATCACGCCTGCGGGCTTGATCGCCTATGATGAAAATAGTGGCAAGGTGATGCTGATCTCGATCAAGTCATGCCCGTGTAAGGTAATTTCCTCGTTTAGCATCAAGTATGGCGAAAAGCAGCATTGGTCATCGCCGGTGGTGGCAGACGGTGTCCTCTACCTGCGTCGCGGAACAGGGGTGGCAGCCTTTGATATTCGTGCAAAATAAGGTTTTACCGCAAGGAACGCAGAGAACACAGAGAAAGAGATGTATAGCTGATTGCAAAACAAAGTATTTAGAAATTGATCTTTGCGATCTTTGTGTTCTTTGTGGTTAAAGATGAAATACTAACAGCGACTATGAAAAGAAGCAGATTTTTACTGAGTATGATGAGCCTGCTGAGCGCTGGGCTGGCTGGGTGTACCTATTTTAGTGAAGGACAAAAGATGAGCGAAAAAGAGGCCTCCGTCATTGTGAAACCCTTTGGAAAGACAAAGGATGGACAGCTCGTACATCTCTACACGCTCACGGGTGCGGGTGGCGCGGTCATGGATGTGATTGATTATGGCGGCAGGGTCGTACGGCTCTCGACGCCTGATCGTCAAGGGAAGCTGGAAGATATTACCTTGGGGTTCAATACAGTCAAAGAGTACGAGGCTAATCCAGGTCCTTATTTTGGCGCGTTGATCGGCCGTTATGGCAATCGCATTGCAAAGGGTCAGTTCACCTTAGACGGCCAGGCTTATAGCTTGCCGACCAATAATACTCCAGCAGGTGTGCCGTGTTCGTTGCATGGGGGAGATAAAGGCTTTGATGCAATAGTCTGGCATGTCGAGCCATTGACAGAGGGTGAGACCGTCGGCTTAAAACTCTCGATGACCAGCCCAGATGGCGACCAGGGGTATCCTGGCACTCTAAAGGTAGACGTCACCTACTGGCTGACGCCTGAAAACGTCTGGAAGATCGAGTATGAAGCCACAACCGACAAGGCGACGCCCATCAACCTCACCCAGCACCTCTATTTCAACCTCAAGGGGCAGGCAGAGGGCGACATTCTTGATCACACGTTGACGCTCTTTGCCGACAAGATAACGCCTGTTGACAAGGGGTTGATCCCGACAGGCAAGATCACGTCGGTCGCGGGCACGCCCTTTGACTTTACTGCCCCGCATCTCATTGGCGAGCGGATTACTGCCAAAGACGAACAGCTCGACTTCGGGTGCGGCTATGATCATAACTGGGTCTTAAATAACCCCAAAGGCAAGCTGGTCAAGGCTGCTGCCCTCTTTGAGAAGACCACGGGCCGTCTGGTCGAGGTCTGGACGACCGAGCCGGCGATCCAGTTCTACAGCGGCAATTTTTTAACTGACGAAGTTCCGAGCAAGACGCCTGGCAAGAAGCTCTGCCGTCGCGGCGGCCTTGCGTTGGAGACGCAGCATTCGCCAGACTCTCCGAACCAGCCCAATTTTCCGTCAACGATTCTGCGCCCTGGCGCCGTGTACAAGAGTACGACAGAGTATCGGTTTGGGACGAAGGAATAAGGAGAATGGAATAGTGGAATTTTGGAAAACTGGAATAATGGAAGAAGCGTTTCACGCGGTGTACGGGCGAGGATGCCTGCATACCAGAAGAAATTTCTCCACCTCAACATTCCTGTATTCCAATATTCCAATGAATTTTTAATAGACAAGTAAAAGAAGGGAAGATAAGCATGCAGAGTGTAACATTGGGATGGATGGATTATAGCATCATGTTAATTTATGTCGGCGCGGTCTTGGGTATTGGCCAAGCGCTCCGAAAATATATGAAGTCCAGCAGCGACTTCTTTCTCTCTGGGCGGTCTATTCCCGCCTGGGTCACGGGGTTGGCCTTTATCTCGGCAAATCTCGGGGCATTGGAATTGGTGGGCATGGCGGCCAGCGGCGCCAAGTATGGCATGATGACCTGCCATTTCTACTGGATTGGCGCCATCCTCGCGATGACCTTTTTGTCAGTCTTCATGATGCCGTTCTACTATGGGTCAAAGGCTCGCTCGGTGCCGGAATACCTCAACATGCGGTTTGACGGTCGTGTACGTTGTCTGAACTCCATTACCTTCGCGGTAATGACCGTCTTTGCCTCGGGCATCTCGATGAATGCGCTGGCCAAGCTTTTGCAATCGCTCCTGGGCTGGGACTATCACCTGAGCCTCTGGATCTGCTCGGGCGTTGTGCTGCTGTACGTGCTCAAGGGCGGATTGACCTCGGCCATTTACACGGAAGTGCTACAATTCTTCATGATTGTTTTGGGCTTCTCCCCGGTTGTGTATCTCGGGCTCAAGGAAGTGGGTGGCTGGAGCGTCCTTAAAGAAAAGCTCGCCGGAGTGGCAACGAATCCCGCCTCGATTGGGGTCGGCGACAAGGCCTTCCTGCCAGATGCTTGGACGGGTGCCTGGAGTCCGATGCTCAAGGGCGCGTCTGCCAACCCGATGGGCGTTGATCTCTTTGCGATGGTCTTTGGTCTCGGCTTTGTGCTGGCCTTCGGGTATTGGTGTACCAACTTCCTCGTGGTCCAGCGCGCGATGGCAGCTAAAGACATGAGCGCCGCCCGTCGTACGCCACTCATCGGTGCCATTCCCAAAATGCTGATTCCTGCCCTTGTGATTCTGCCCGGTATGATTGCCGCCGGCTTGGCATTTTCAGGCAAAGACGACTACCGTTTGCCACCCAAAGTCATTGCTGAATCCGCTTACGTCAATGTCGTTGCAGCGGTCAAGCACGTTGCGGCCACCGGTGTCACAGGCGAAGCCGCTGTGCAAGAGATCGCCAAGGCGGCGGGTCTCAAGATGATGTCGGGCAAAGTAGATGCGATCATCAAGGCCTCGCCGAATCTCAGCGACGCCGATATTAGTGCGCGCGTGCAGAACGCCGTCGCGGAAAATGATTACGATGGCGTGATTTTGTCGCTGATCAAGCGGTACTGCCCTACGGGGTTGCTCGGGTTGGCACTGACCGCGCTCTTGGCGTCCTTCATGTCGGGCATGGCGGGCAACGTCACGGCATTCAACACGATCTGGACCTACGACCTGTACCAGGCCTATCTTGCGAAAGGCAAGTCCGATGCCCACTACATGTGGATGGGGAAGGCTGCCACGGTGGCCGGCATTTTGATTAGTATTGGCTGTGCTTACTTTGCGGCCATGTACAACAATGCGATGGACGTAATTCAGCTCGTCTTCGGCTTTGTTAATGCACCGCTCTTTGCCACCTTCCTGCTGGGTATGTTCTGGAAACGGATCACGGCAACGGGCGCCTTCTGGGGTCTGCTTCTGGGTACCACGACCTCGGCGGTCTTCCATGCGCTGACCCTGGCCACAGGAAATGCCCCGGGCGTCAAGGGTGGTTATTTGGGCGTGGTACAGTCATTTCCAAGCGAAATGGCCCAGAACTTCTGGTTGGCCTCCTTTGCCTTCCTGGCCTGTCTGTTGCTGACCACTGTGTTGTCGCTGGCCACGAAACAGAATAAGACGGATGCAGAGTTGACGGGGTTGGTGTATTCGCTGACACCCCGGATTCCTCAGGCAGACGAAGCTTGGTACATGCGGCCCGGCGTTCAGGCACTGGCCCTTCTGGGCGTGTGTCTTGTGCTTAACATTATTTTCTGGTAATAAGCGGAAAGGAATAGACTATGACACTTGATATTTGTTGGCCGATTGGAATTATGTTCTCCCTGGTGGGCGCGATGCTGGCCATTTTTGGCTGGGTGACGAAGGCCTCCGGAGAGATGTACAAACGCTCCCTGGACATCAACATCAACCTCTGGTGGGGGTTGTTTCTGTTAGCGTTCGGCGTGCTCATGCTGTTGAGCGCCTATAAGAATGCCCAGAAAGCAAAGTCAAAATAGGGGGCGGCTGAGATCACCACGATGGCGTTTTTCTTCTAAAAAGGGGTTGCATTTGAGACCTCTTCTCTGTAAACTGAACGACTAAATGTAACAAGAGTTTTCGCGTGGTTTGTGTTGACAGGAGGTTGTCATGAAGGTATCCGTTAAGGGTTGTGTTTTTTGTGCGACTGTCTTAGCTGCGTTGCTGATGGTTGACCCTGTTTTGGCCCAGTTAAGGACTGGCTCAGGCGGGAAATTGTCTCCAATCGGACAGCCAAAGGTTAGCCAGGCTAATAAGGCTGGCGAAGACAAAGTCGAGATCAAACGTTTTCCACCGCCGAACAAGACAGCGATGGTGCGGACACCAGAATTTAACGCTGCAGTCACGGGCGGGCAACCCAAGATCTCCAAGCGTCCGCGCGAATGGGCCCTCTTCGAAGTCAAGTACTCAACCCCGTCAAAGTGGATGGATGAGCTTTCGTTTACCTATCATGTCATGGCCAAAGGCAAGGATGACGACGGCAAAGACGCGTACAGTTATTACACATTGACGCTTCGGTACATCAACATCCCTAAAGGCGACCACATGAGCAGTGTGGCCTTGCCTCCCAGCATGGTTGAGCGTTATGGCGAGCCCATCTCTTTGGCCCTTGAAATCGTGGGTAAAGACGGGACGGTGTTGGCCACCCAGAGCGAAACAATTATCAATTATCCAACCAAAGAGTGGTGGAAGGATTCCAATGTACTGGATAAACCACAGGTCTCGCGTCGTACGGGCTTGATGGATCGTTCGAAGACTCCGTTCGCGCTCATTAATGCGGACGATTACGAGGTAGTGCAATAGTGTTTTCCACGAATCGAATTCTTGCTCTCAATGTTGGGGCAAGCAAAATAGCTCTGGCCGAGTTCTCCATTCAAGGTGGTAATGCGCCTAAGTTGTTGAATTATGGGTTAGCGGACTTGGTGCCGTCGGCTGAGGGTGGCGAGAGCAGTGGTGATCTTTTGGTGACCACGTTGCGTTCACTCATGAAACAGGAGGGGATCCGGCAGGCCCCTCTGCTGATCTCTTTGTCGGGCCAGGTCGTATTCCCGCGCTTTGTCAAGCTTCCTGCTGTGGGCAAGGACAAGCTTCTGCAGATGTTGCAGTATGAAGTTGAGCAGAACGTACCCTTCCCGCTGGATGAGATTGTGTGGCACCATCAGTTTATTGGCGATGCCTCTACGGGCGAGCAAAACGCCATGATTGTTGCTGCCAAGCTGGACAGCGTGCGCGAGGTCACGGACAGTGTGGTGGCCGGCGGGTTTGAGCCTGAGATTATTGATGTCTCTCCGATGGCGATCTACAACGCCTTGCGCTTCAACTATGCGGATCTCGATGGTTGTGCCATGGTGCTGGATATTGGCGCACGTTCCACCAATCTGATTTTTGTCGAACAAGATCGCATTTACAGTCGGTGTATTCCTGTCGCGGGCAATGCGATTACGCAAGAGTTGTCTAAAAGCATGCAGATTTCGATGGAGGCCGCAGAAAAACTCAAGCGTGAGCGCGGTTACGTCTCGTTAGGAGGCGTCCATCAGAGCGAAGATGAGACAGCCGAGCATGTTTCGCGAGTCGTCCGGAATGTCATGACCCGACTCCATGCGGAGATTAGCCGTTCGATCAACTTCTACCGTAGTCAGCAGGGTGGGTCAGCTCCGATACACCTCTTCTTGACGGGCGGGACATCGTTGCTTCCGCACTTGGATCTATTTTTCAAAGAGAAGTTGCAAGTGGAGGTCGAGTATCTCAATCCGTTTGTCAACATTATGCTCTCGCCGAAGCTGGATCGTGAGCAGGTGGGTGTTGATGCATTCATGCTTGCTGAGGTTGTTGGCTTGGCCTTGCGTTGCTCCTTGGCTTGTCCGGTTGAGGTCAACTTGATGCCGCCGGAACTGGTCAAGCAGAAGACCTTGAAGCGGCGTATTCCCTTCTTGGGATTGGCGGCTCTGTGTATTCTGATCAGCTTAGGCATCTGGACCTTGCATCAGCGCAACATGACAGAGCTCTATGAGTCACAGCGTGAGCAGGTCGAGCAACAGCTCCAGAGCCTGAAAGGGAAGCAGAGCAATTTGGATGCTGCACGGAAAAAGAAGGAAGTTGTCAAGACGCGTACGGACGCAATGAAGAGCTTGCTGCTCTCCCGTTCAGAATGGCAACGCCGACTTGAGGCTGTGCGTAAGAGCATGATGGATGGTTTTTGGCTGATGGAGATCAAGCCGATCAAGAATGCCGCAGGCGTTGTAGAGGGTTTACGGATTCAAGGGCGTGGCTGGGTTGACAAGATGAAACTCATTGAAGAGAGCGCTAAGTCGCGAGGACTCAAGGTTAGCGCGGTCGAAGAGTTGCGTGACCGCATGAAGGAGAGCGCGATCTTTGGAGAGAATACCGAGGTTAAAATTATCGGTGTTAAAGAGTTTGATGCCTATCTTGCCGAATTTACAATTGAGGTGCGTCAAGGCGTTGCACCTGCAGTGAAGGGTGTCTCAAGATGATAAACCGTCAAAAAGGGATTTTCATTGGGGCTGGTGTTGTCTTAGGCGCTGCCTGCCTTGGCATTGGCGTATTGTTTTTCAATGCGCTCTCCACAAGCCGCGAGGCTGAACAACAACGGGATCTGGCGTATCAAGAGCTAAAGTCCCTCTATCAGTCTAAAGTCTTTCCTAAAATTGAAAACATTAAGCGTATTCAAGACGATCAAAAAGAGCTTGAAGCTTGGGAGGCGAATGTTTCCAACTTTTTAGCCAAAGCATCTGTCAAGGCCGATGATCTGACGCCGGTCAGGTTTAAGCAGGCGTTACAGACGACGGTTCGTGAGCTGGCATCTAAAAAGTCAGAAGCGCTCAAGTCGTTTGTTGCGGGAAACTTTAAGTTTGGGTTTGACCGTTATTTAGGGGATTCCGACAGCCTTCCGCAGACAGCAGATGTTCCGAAGCTCGCCCAGCAACTCCATCTGATTCAAGCGGTAGTCCGCGAGTTATACGAGGCGAACATCACCAAGCTGACCTCCGTCGAACGTGAAACTTTTGAGGCTGATACTACTGAGAGGCCAGGGCGGCCGAATGCCCCAGCGAGGCCAATGCGTCCGACGACTCCAGGCTCTCGTCCCGGCCAAACACCTTCAACAGATTCTGCAACTATGAAGAGCGATGCGATGAACCCTATTTTAAGCTCGCTTCTGACGCGGCAGAGATTGACCTTTGGTTTTCAGGCAAAATCCTCTGGCTTAATGGCGGCGATGAATCGCCTCGTTGCAATGGATGCGTTTGTTGTCATTTCCAGTGTAGAATTTACAAAGTCCGGAGATTCTGTCATGGCGGCGGAAGAACGGAAAAAGGCGTCAGCAAAGGGCTCTGGAGAGAAAAAAACCGCACGTACAGCAACGGCAACGACGGCTGTCGATGTCACGCGCGATCGCTGGGTGACGGATCCAGAGCGTGAACCTCTGTTGGATGTGATAGTGAGTGTAGACGTCTATTTGTTTAAGGGAGTGTAAAAACCGTGGCTGCGATTAAATCACAAGATGAGATGCCGCTGATACGCTACTATGACAAGGTTGTGGTCGTTGTGGCGTTGGTTATCCTATTAATCTCGCTTGCTTGGCTGATCACCGCTGGTGTGACACAGAAAAAGAACGTCAACAGTTACATGAGTGCGGTGGAGAGTTTAAAGCCTGCGAAGTCTGACTTGCCGGCCATTGACTTGAGTCCTTATGACAAGGCTCTAACGGCGGTGACCTCACCTGCGAGATTGGTTGAGGGAAATGAGACAAAGCCTTCCTTTTTGCTCCCAGAACGACGTGTTTTCTGTGCAAATGCAGTTTGCATGAAGCCGGTTCCTGCAGAGGCTGAGCAGTGTTGGTCGTGCGGTGAAAAGCAACCGCCGACGGGGCCTCGGGATCCTGATCCGAAGCAAACAGGGGGCGTGCCTGCTAAATGGCTTCGCGACATGGAGGTGCCTCTTGAGACCGATGTCGCGATGGACCTCGATGACGATGGCTTTTCAATTCTTGAAGAGTTTGCGTCTAAAACCCATCCGAAAGATAAGAGTTCCCATCCTCCATATGCTGAAAAGTTGGTGCTCAAAGAGATGAAGAGCGTACGTCTGCCCTTGATTTTCAGCGGCGTGAATAGTATGCCTGGCAATGTCAAGCAACTCATCTTCAACTGGACAGGTAAACTTCCTCGAACCTACTGGATCAAGGAAAATCAGCCGATCGGGGATACCGGGTATGTTGCCGGTGAGGTTACCGTGAAGACGGAGAAACGTGAGAACAAACTGACCCCTGGTATTCTCAAGGAAGTCGACACGTCTACCGTTGTGGTCAAACGAAAATCAGATGGAAAAGAGATCGTTTTGCAGGTCAACGAGTCCGAGAGGAATACCGATGTTGAGGCAACGGTTGAATTTTCTGTTGATAAACTTGAACTGAAGCTCGTGGAGAATCAAACGTTTACTTTGCGTGACGAGATCTATCGTGTTGTGGAGCTGGATATGCAAGGACATATGATGAAGGTTGAGAACACGGCAAATGGTAAACAAAAGGTTGTCAGAAAGCTTGATTCGTGAAGTGTAATGGTTTAAACTGATACCCTTTATTTTGTCTTGGTAGGTGTAAGGTGAAGAAGAAGGAGTGGGTTAAAATGACTCTCAAACTGAAATTGCTTTTTGTTGGCTGCATGGGCGTTGTTATCGGCGTGTCAACTCTGGCACTGGCTCAAGATGATTTATCCAGCTTGCTTCAAGGGTTGGAAAATCCAACGACCCCTGCTGTAAAGCCAGCCGAAGTAACCCCGCCGCCACCACCTCCCCCAGCTGCAGAGACACCCGCCGTACCCGCCCCTGAAAAACCCGCTACCCCTGCTCCTGAACCTAAACCCGCCGTACCTGCTCCTGAACCTAAACCCGCCGTACCTGCTCCTGAAAAACCCGCTACCCCTGCTCCCGAAAAACCCGCTACCCCTGCTCCCGAAAAACCCGCTACCCCTGCGCCCGAACCTGCTCCTGCGACACCCGCTCCTGAAAAGCCAGCAGCTCCTGCGACACCCGTTCCTGAAAAGCCCGCAACTCCTGCGCCCGAGCCTACGCCAGCGACACCTGCCCCGGTGACACCCGCCCCAGAAAAACCCGCTACCCCTGCTCCTGAACCTACACCCGCTACCCCTGCCCCTGAAAAACCCGCTGCTCCAGCGCCCGAGCCTGCCAAGCCAGTTGTTATAGCCAAAGAACCTCAATCCGCTGTTGGAGAGCTTGTTGGGCTCCTGACGGAAGAGCCGCTTGCTTCACCAAGGCCTGTAGTTGAAGTAAAGCCTGTAGCCGAAGTAAAGCCTGTAGCCGAAGTAAAGCCTGTAGC
>CAIZQW010000223.1 GCA_903935195.1 uncultured bacterium | reverse complement strand
GTGTGACACGGCTTGCGATCGAGCCGTCCTTGACTTGCGTCAGCAAGGGGGTGCCTGAGGAAATATCTTTTACAGAGCGCACGAGTCGTCCGTCTGCTGTGCGAGTCAAACTGTATCCGCGATCGAGTACGGCGAGCGGATTCAGCAACTCGAACTGGCGTTTCAGAGTCTCAAGGCGCGCGCGCGACCGTTCGATCTGTCGGTGTGCGGCTTGTGTCAAGCGTTGCTCGTGAAGTCCGAGCCGTGACTCCAAGGTGCGCGTCTGACGTTCCCGCAAGACGCCCAGGCGTGCGCTGGCCTGTTCGACGCGCTTCCGGAACTGCTGGCCCTTTTGCTGAAGCGCCGAACGTAGGCGATTATCCATGTCATCCAGGCGTTGCATGGTTTGCTCTTGGCGGCGGGCGAGCGCTTGACGGAGGTCTTCCTGCAGGCGTTGGAGCCTTGCTTGAAACTCGGTTTTGGGGAGGATCACTAGCTCAGCTGCAGCAGAGGGTGTCGGGGCCCTAAGATCAGCGGCAAAGTCGCAGAGTGTAAAATCCGTTTCATGGCCCACCGCGGAGATGATCGGAATCCGCGAGGCTGCAACCGCGCGAACAACAGGCTCCTCGTTAAAGGCCCAGAGATCTTCAATGCTCCCGCCCCCACGTCCCACAATCAAGACATCAGGAATCCACTCGGTGGAGGCATTAAAGAAACGGATGGCATTGGCAATACTGGTTGAGGCTCCCTCGCCTTGGACTTTTACAGGAGCGAGCCGGATATGGAGGTTGGGAAAGCGTCTGCCGAGGACGGTGATGATGTCATGGATAACCGCGCCAGAGGGAGAGGTAACGATACCAATCCGCTGTGGCAGCAGAGGTAAGGGCTTTTTGTGTTCAGGTGCAAAAAGACCCTCCTGCTGGAGCCGCTTCTTGAGCTCCTCGAACTGCTGCATCAGGTCGCCTGCACCTGCCAGTTCAAGGTGCCGGACCACCAGTTGATACTGTCCGCGTTCCGGGTAGACGGTGATCGAGCCCTGCGCGCGGATCTTCAAGCCATCTTTCAGCACGAGTTCCGCGGGGAGCTTGGCGCGGGCGCTCGAAAAAAGAACAGCGTTCAGCAGAGCCCCGGCGTCTTTGAGTGTAAAGTAACTGTGCCCACTCGTATAGGTTTTGAAGCCAGAGAGCTCCCCCTCTACGCAGACCGAACTGAACGAGGGTTCAACCGCAGAACGGATGCGCTGCGTCAGTTCGGTAATGGAGAGGGGTTTGAGGGGCTCATGCATGAGAGAGTTACTCCCTGAAACGATAGGGCGTGATCGAGAGGGCTTTGCCGGTGCCATTTTCAAGTTCGAGGAGTGCTCCCTCGAGGACAGCCGGTCCGCCAGCTACATCAAATTTGGTCGACATACCCGTCAGAAATTTTCGGGTCACAGGTTCGATTTCACGACCAATGACAGAAAGCGCTGGTCCTGTCATGCCGAGGTCGGTCATGTAGGCCGTTCCTTTGGGTAGGAGCACGGCATCGCTGGTTTGCACATGGGTGTGCGTACCCACAACCGCCGCGACGCGGCCATCGAGGTAGTGGCCCATAGCAATCTTTTCGGAGGTTGCCTCTGCATGGAAGTCAACAACGACCGGTGCATTGGCCGGCAACGTCTTCAGTACAGCATCCATGGCTCTGAAAGGACAGTCCATTGGCCCCATGAAGACGCGACCTTGTAGGTTGACAACAGAGATAGGACCCAGAGAGGTCTGGTAGGTGCCACACCCGTTACCAGGCACATTGGGCGGATAGTTCACCGGACGAAGCAACCGCTTCTCCCCGCTGATGCCGGCCTCCAAATCCTTCTGTCCCCACGCATGGTCGCCAAGCGTCAGCACGTCCGCGCCAGCCTTGAAGAGTTCGTTGGCCAAGGCGAGCGTAATACCATTTCCCGCCGCCGCATTCTCGGCATTCGCAATCACAACATGCACAGCATTCTCGGAACGGAGCTTTTTCACGACCTCCGCAAAGATCCTTCTACCGGGTCCACCGACGATATCCCCGACAAATAAAATTTTCATGAGGCGCTACTCCTTACTTTGCGTATTCAACGCAGCGGGTTTCTCTGACGATCACCACGCGGATTTGTCCAGGGAACTGGAGGTTGGCGGAGATCTGCTGGCAAACCTCGCGTGCCATCACCATGGCATCGTTGTCACTCACTTGGACGGGGTCAACAAGGATCCGGACTTCGCGTCCCGCTTGGACCGCAAAGGTCTTTTTCACGCCAGGGAAGGCATTGGCAATCGCCTCCAGCTTTTCAAGGCGCTGGACATAGAGCCCCATGTTTTCACTGCGTGCACCTGGGCGGGAACTTGAGATCGCATCCGCGGCTGAACAGAGCACGCCGTAGACGCCCTCGGCTTGGATATCACCGTGATGTGCCCCGACACTGGTGCAGACCATTTCGCTCTCGCCGTTATGACGGAGCAGGTCTGCGCCAATCATCGCATGCGAACCTTCTACGTTATGATCTAAAGCCTTGCCGATGTCGTGGAAGAAGCCGATGCGTCGAGCAATGACAGGATCGAGCCCCAGTTCTGCCGCCATCAACCCCATGAGGTGTGCGACTTCGATGGAGTGGCGCAGAACATTCTGCGAGAAGCTGGTACGGAATTTGAGGCGTCCGATATGCTGCAACAGGTCAGACGAAACCCCTTGAACTTGGGCTTCATACGCAGCGGCTTCACCAGCTTCGCGGATGGTTTTCTCCAAATTATCAGTGACACTCTTGACGATCTCCTCGATACGTGCAGGATGGATGCGCCCGTCTGCAACGAGCAGTTCAAGGGTTTGGCGAGCCACTTCACGCCGGATCGGGTCAAAGCCAGAGATGACAACGGCTTCGGGTGTGTCATCCACCAACATGGTCATGCCCGTCAGCGCCTCAAGGGTTCGGATGTTACGTCCCTCGCGTCCGATGATACGTCCCTTGACATCGTCGCTCGGGAGATGAACTGTCGTGGTGACCGTCTCGCTCGCATGAGCAATGGCAAACCGCTGGATCGCCAAGGTGACGATACGTGTGGCCTCTTTTTCTGCAGTCTCCTTGGCCTCTTCCTGAAGTTTTCGGATCAGGTTTCCAGACTCACTCTTTACCTCTATTTCAGCGCGGTGATAGAGTTCGCGCTTCGCTTCTTCGTAAGTCATACTGGCCAATTTTTGCAAACGGGTATCTGCCTCTTGCGCGCGACGGTCAGTCTCAAGGCGCTTTTGCTGGATATCCTCGGCCTTTCGGAGCACCTCTTCCTGCTTCTGGGCAATGGTCTGGTCTTTTTTGTCGAGGAGGGCAGCCTTCTTGTCCATGTTTTCTTCACGGATCGTGAGTCGGTCTTCGATGTCCTGCAGCTCCTTACGTCTCGTCTTGGTGCCCTTTTCAAACTCTTCTCTAGCCTTGACGACCTCTCCGCGAGCAAGGATGTCAGCCTCTTTCATCTTGCTCTTGACCTCGACATCCACCTCATCTAATTTCAGTTTAGCCTGTTTTTCGAGCGTATTGGCTTGCCATTTTCCAACGAGTCCACGGAGCGCAAACCCGCCTAGCAAACCCGCCAGCCCAAAGAGTAATGCAACCGTTGCATCACTGACGTCATACCATGCAAAATGTGTTGTCATGGTTATTTCCTCCTAAATGCGGAATTCCGCATGTTAATTAATCACAACTCTATTTTACTCGACTTAAAACAGAGGTTCGTAAGCATTAAAGCATAACGTATTTTGTTTGTGAATACAAGCATGGGCAGGTTTTTGAACTCCCTTTTTTTGTTGATTTGCGTCAGCTAAAGGCTCATACTACCGATTTTAATTTTCGGGAAGTTTTATTGGTCATAGGAGCCTGTTGTGCGTGGCAAGTTTAATGGCTTGCCCATGTTTAATGGCTGGGTCGTAAAGGCGTAGACGGATGATTTTTGTACAGGCAGTATGGATTTCAACACCAAGCGCAGGTAAAAAACCTGCGTTCGCTGTTTTTCCCCAGAAAGAGGCCCAGACTTCTGAACAGCCCTTTTATCTGACGAATGACCTCGCCACGTTTGAGGAGTACCTTCCCGAGTGTCAGGCGAGAATGATCAATATTATGGCATTGAGAGCCTATGCCTTTCCAGAAGCGCCGCTGGAGCGCGCCTCCCAACTCTTTCCGGAGGGGGTGACCCCGAGTTCCGAAGAGCTCTGGAATGTCTGGCTCCAGATTGAAAAACGTCTACTCACCTTCCCGCTGTGGGCTTTAGAGACCATTGAGCTTTTGTTGCGTGATCTCGATGATAAAGCCCTGGCCAAACTCTTTGGGGATCTTGCGCATCGTGTTCGCCAGTCAGGGGCAAAGTGTGGTTCGTGGCTGGAGTCCTTTAAGGCGGAGCAGGGGCACCATGAACGCAAGGATCAACCACGACATGAGGATTGTTCGCCACTCTCGATTGAGCGCATCTCCAGCCATTTGATGCCCGGGGGCATCTTTGCTCGACTCATGAAAGGGTATGAGGCGCGTGCTGGACAATTGCAGATGCTGAAAGCGGTCATCCGTGCGTTTAATGAAGGCAAACATTTGGTGGTTGAGGCTGGTACAGGTGTCGGCAAGAGTCTGGCGTATCTCATCCCAGCAGCAGCCTGGGCACGTCTAAACGATGTGCCTGTCGTGGTCAGCACCAATACCCGTAATCTCCAGTCACAACTCATCGAGAAGGACCTACCCATGGTCCGTGAAGCCATCCGTGCTGAATTTGGCGAGGAAGAGGGTTCGCAGTTACGCTTAGCCGTCCTGAAGGGGCGTTCCAACTATCTCTGTTTGCGGCAATTCAGCATCCTGCTGGAACACTCGCAGTTCGAGATGGATCGTCCGGAGCTCAGACTCTTCACGGAGGTGGTCGCCTGGGCGATCCAATCGCCGGACGGTGACTTGGATGCCTTTGCTGGGGCGAGTCATGCAGAACCCGCTTTTTTGTCAAAGCTCGCCTCGGTTGGCGAGGAGTGTACAGGCCGTGCCTGTCGCTTCTATCGGCGATGTTTTTTGCAGAAGGCCCGCGCAAAGGCTTTGGCAGCGCATGTCATCGTGGCCAATCATGCGTTGGTCTTTTCTGACCTTCAAGCCGACGGCGGAATGCTTCCACCCCATGCGCAACTGGTCTTTGATGAAGCCCATAACTTGGAAGAGGCTGCCACGCGCCATCTTTCGGTCGAGATCTCGCCGTATCGTCTCAGCCAGTTGCTCCATCGCCTGAGCAGAACCAAGGGCAAGCGGAGCAGTGGGACGCTTGAAGTGCTGAGTACCCATCTTGAAAAGGGTGCGCTGACAAATGATGAGACCGTTGCCCAAAAAATTCGTCAGCATATTCGAGGCTCCAAACAGGCACTCTCCGACGTGCATGATGCCGCGCATCAACTCTTTCAACGCCTCTCTGGATTACTGGGCGAGGAGAAACACGCCACCCGGTATCGTTGCGAAACAGAAGGGATGGAAATAACACCCGCCATGTTGACTGGCGAGGCCGCTCTCCCGCCCCTGCGACGTCTGATCTTCAACAACAAAGCCTTTCTCTCCGCTGACCAGCGATTGGATGAACAAGCCCTCGCCAAGGAGCGTGAAGCTTTGCGCCTCGCGGTCAAGAAGGCGTCAGAGCAATTGACCTGTCTGGCTGACACCTTGCGTCAGGCCTCCGAGGGCGAGCTGGCCCTGTATGGGGATCAAGCCACCAATATTGAAGGCGCGATCGCCGCGCTCCAAGGCTTTATGACAGAGGTCAATTTTGTCCTGGATGCGCAGGACTCCTCGTATGTCTTCTGGGCTGAACCTGCCGGACGCTTCTGGCATGGCCAGGCCAGCCTGGTCGCTGCGCCGCTCAAGATTTCCACGGCGCTGGCGGAACGGCTCTATGCTAAGAAGACCTCGATCATCTTTTGCTCCGCCACGCTTCGGGTCGGGGGAAGCTTTGATTTTATCGGGAAAAGACTGGGACTTGATAAGGTTGAAGAGGGGCGCATCGTGACCTGTGTTGCGGAGAGTCCCTTTGATTAT
>CAIZQW010000222.1 GCA_903935195.1 uncultured bacterium | reverse complement strand
TATCGGCATCGCGCCGGGTGGCAATATCAATTACACAACGGGTATCGCCTGCTTTGAGGCGACCCATGGCACGGCACCCAAGTATGCTAACCTTGACAAGGTCAACCCCGGCTCCCTCATCCTCTCCGGCGAGATGATGCTACGCTATATGGGCTGGACAGAAGCCGCAGACAAGATCATCACCGCCATGGATACCGTCATTGCTGCAAAGACCGTCACGTATGATTTTGCACGTCTGATGGATGGTGCAACGGAGGTCTCCTGCAGCGACTTCGGCAAAGCACTTGCTGCGGCGATGTAATCCCCCTACTTCAGCGGATCGTATTTTTTGGCAGCTGACCGGCGCTGGACCCAGAACTCTTTAAAACTGCTCTGGAAGTCCTTCATGTCGAGCGTTGCTAAGACCCGTTCCATGGCTTGGGCGTAGTTCTGGGTATCGGCCAGCTCGATGCCCAGGTTTTGAAGAAGATTCTTGGCGGTTGCTTTGCTCTCTGTCGGCACCCCTTTTTGAAGATAGTAGACGAGTCCCCAGGCTAGGGCATACTTCATCTCGCGCTGGGCATCCGTGCCGGCATAGAAGTCGGCATAGCTGGTTTTCATGAAATCTGGGAGGAGCAGCAACAGGGTGTCGAGATTTTCCAGGAGCAAACGCGCAGAACGTTCATCTTCCTCAAAGACCAATTTCCCTTTCGGATTGAGAGATACATTTTCAAAGAACATGGCATGGCCCTCGTTCATCCGTGCCGGCGCGACGAGTAGGCAATAGGCCGTCGAGAGATACTGATGAAACGCCTCGTGACGTAAGGTCTTTGAGATCGCCGCTGTACTGGGAACTTCGCGAAGGACCAGCTCGCGCCTGGCGGGCATCCAGAGTCCACTTGACCACGCTTTGTCCCTGCCCACATAGTTCACATAGTCTTCAGGTCGCTGAAAGATCCTTATGATGGCGATATCCTGATCGAGGGTTAACGGTGGGACCAAGGCTGTGAATGCCTTCTTGAGCAACGGCAGGGTCTTGCGGAGCTCCATCACAACTGGTTTGCCCGTCTCGCTACAGACATCGGAGAGAATTACAAACCCCTCTGTCTCGTGGATCCACCAGGAATCATAATTCTCGATACTTTTGCGCGCCTCAAGCCGGACAGGATGGTTGGGCATGTCAATGGGGTACTGCTCTTTCTTCGAAACGGCCAACTCTTCGACCACTACCCCCTTCTCCTCTGAGGAACGGGACGGCGTCTCAATCTTTCCGAGGAAGTCAGCCTCTACCTGAGCTTTCACCTTGCTGATATCCCGCACCGCCGGCACTTCGATAATCACACAAAACCAATCCGGATTGTTATCCCCTTCCATCTGGCTTGGATGGAAGGTGTAAATCAGGGCATTCGTCTTTTCACACGGGAAAGCATAGATCGCACTCAGCGCACGGCCACTCTGCGGAAGCTTCTGAGATACTCCCACCTTGTAGCCGGAAAAGGCTTCGACCAAGACCTTCATCTCTTTCTCAGCCTCTGAGCTTGTGAGCTCGGCAGTGTTAAACAATTGTTCAAAGGTTTCCCGGGTCACCTTCTCCTCTGTCGCCACCGGCAGGTCATGCGAGAGACGTCCGAGAATGAGCTGGTTGCCAGAAAGATCAAACCAGCGGCCACAGCAGGCCCTGCGATACCAGAGGTCATAAGGCTTGAACTGATCCACCTTCGTCAAGTTGTCGCTCTCTACCCGAATATACGTGTAAGCCTCAGGGGGCGGCACAGGATCAGCCTGAGCCTGGCGAAGATTCGGGAACGCGAGTCCAATCTTCGGATAGTTCTTAACCGCACCAAAGTCCACCGCATGGAGCGTCACGGTTAAACTCACGACAAGTAAAATCAGTCTCTTCATTAAATAATTTCCTAAAGTTCTACTAGTTTATTATAGTGGAACACAGCAGAGCAAGTTCATTTACAGTACGATTCTAAAATAATGCACTCCGCTATCCCATCTACTCCGCCATACATGCAATCTGCCATCCTTGCCACTCTGCCATACATGCTATAAGCTATCCTCTATCCGCACCAAGAATGGTTTGTTTTCCAACCAGCGTTTTGGTAGAATCCTAAATATAAAAGTTTGTATAGGGAACAAATATGAAAACTCTGGGGCGAAGGTTCACATGCAAACGTTTTAAGCTGACGAAAGACAGGTGATGGTTAAATGAAGGCCTATTCGCTATTAGCTATACTGTTATCCCTTGCAGCCACATCGAAGGCAGCTATTGACTCCTCTTTGCCTGTTGCGCCAACGAACATCTTTGAAACTGCCGTTTCAGTGACTCCAGAGACGAAAATCGACACGCTCGTCAATGGTCAGCTCAAAAAGCTTGGAGTCGCTCCCATGCTCTGTTCAGATGAGGTTTTTGTCAGACGGATCTACCTCGATGTGATCGGCACCTTGCCAAGCGCTGATGAGGCCAGAACCTTCTTGCGTGATGAGCGTCTTGAAAAACGAAGGCTCCTCATCGATCAGCTCTTGGCACGTCCGGAGTTTGCCGATTATTGGGCGATGAAATGGTGTGACATCCTTCGCGTCAAGGCGGAGTTCCCTGTCAATCTCTGGCCCAATGCTGCGCAGGCGTACCATCATTGGATCAAGGTCTCCTTGCGGGAAAACATGCCCTATGATCAGTTCGTTCGTGAACTGCTCACGGCCAATGGCAGTAACTTCCGCGTCGGCCCGGTTAACTTCTATCGCGCAGTTCAAAACAAGACCCCAGAGGGTATTGCCGCAGCCGTGGCGCTGACCTTCATGGGGACGCGTGTCGAGGCCTGGACGGACAAGGATCAGCTCCCTGGAATGGCAGCCTTCTTTTCCCAGTTGAGTTATAAACCGACACGGGAGTGGAAAGAGGAGATCGTCTACTGGGATCCGAACAAGGAGGTTCAGGACGCCACCAATGCGCCACCCGTGCGCCTCTATACGACCTTTCGACTCCCGGACGGAAAACGGATTAAGAAGATACCGGAAGATAAAGATCCCCGCGAACTCTTTGCAGACTGGTTGATCACCGAGAAGAATCCGTGGTTCACGATGGTCTTGGTCAATCGTCAATGGGGTTGGCTCCTGGGCCGTGGCATCATCCACGAAGTTGACGATATCCGCCCGGATAATCCCCCAAGCAATCCGAAGCTCCTAGCCTACTTGCAAAAGGAGTTTGTTAATTCCCGCTATGACATGAAAGAATTGATGCGCCTGATCTTAAACTCCAGGACCTATCAAACCTCTTCAATCGTCCCCCGCTGCGCGCAGCTTGAAAAAATCGAAGCCAACTTCGGGTTTTACCCACTTCGCCGACTGGATGCGGAGGTCCTGATTGATGCGATCAACCGTGTGACTGATACCAGCGACCTCTACACCAGTGCGATTCCCGAACCCTTCACCTTTATTCCTGAGAATACTCCTGCCATTGCACTCCCGGATGGCAGTATCACCAGTTCCTTCCTGGAGCTCTTTGGCCGGTCAGCCCGAGCAACAGGACAAGCAACTGAAAGGGTCAACAAAATTTCCCCCACGCAAAAGATGCACCTCTTGAACTCGGGGCATATCCAGCGCAAAATAACAACGAGCCCGAAAATCAAGAAGTTGCTGACGGGAAATGCAAAAAAGGACACTGAACGCTTTTCAGAGATCCTTGACGAAATTTACCTGATGACCCTTTCACGCTACCCAACCCCTGAGGAGCGCGAGACCACTCGCGCCTATGTCAAGAAGGGCGGTGCGAAGGGAAGCGATGTCTGGTACGATGTGATCTGGGCACTGATCAATAGCGATGAGTTTCTTTTCAGGCATTAGACAGGAATATTGGAATGATGGAATACAGGAATATTGGAAGATGGTTTTTCAGGGAACGGCGCAGGCCTCTGCGCCATAGGCACGCAGACGCGTGCCCCTTCCGCTGACGGTATTCTCCAACATTCCACCTTTCCAGTATTCCAACATTCCAGTGAAGTTATTAGGAGGCGCGTATGAATAAACATTCCGAACAGAGATTGCTCGAAAAGCTGGCAGCCATGCGGGGCCAACCATTCTCGCGCCGTGACCTCTTGCGCTATAGCCTGACGGGCGCAGCGGGCTTGATGCTGGCTGATAAGTTTTCACTCTACGCCTTGGCTGCCGAGGAACTTTCCCCGAAAACGCTACGCAAGCCAACTGCGAAATCAGTGATCCAGGTCTTCCTATGGGGGGGCATGTCACACATTGATACCTGGGACCCCAAGCCAGAGGCCGGGTCTGAATACATGGGACAACTGGCAACCGCGATCCCGACGAATGTAACGGGTTTCCGTATCGGCGAACTCTTCCCAGAACTCGCCAAGCAGGCCGATAAGTTTTCGCTCATCCGCAGTATGACGCATCGTAACAATGGACACGAGACCGCCGCGTATCTCATGCAGACCGGTCACCTTCCCGGCGAGCGACTAGCCTATCCCTGTATCGGAGCTGTCTTTGCTCATTACAAAGGATACCAGGCAGGTTACAAAGGACTCATCCCTCCCTACGTGGTGCTGACGCAACCACAGGGGCGTTTTTCAGAGGCCGGCTTTCTGGGAGCTAAGGTCAAACCCTTCGCAACGGGTGGCGATCCGAATGCGTCGCGCTTCGAGGTGGAAGGCGTGGTTGCAAAAGGAATTACCGATGAACGTCAAAAGGCACGGCGTACACTCCTCGGCGATTTGAATACCCTGCGAAGCACCATGCCAGAGGACTCCCAGATGGCGCTTTCCAAGGATGCGGAAGAGCAGGCTTATAGCTTGATTCTTGGGAAGGGCAAAGATGTGTTTGATCTGTCGCTCGAAAAACCCGAATTGCGTGATCGCTATGGACGTCATACCTTCGGACAAGACTGCCTAGTTGCGCGCCGGCTTGTGGAGTCAGGCGTCCCTTACGTGACCATCAATTACCCTGGCGGATGGGATACGCACTCCAACCACTTCGCGACCATGCGCAGGCAGTGTCCGCAACTCGACAGAGGCTTGGCTGCTTTGCTACAAGATCTGTCCGAACGCGGCTTGCTGGAGTCTACGATCGTCTGGTGCTGCGGTGAATTCGGGAGATCCCCCAAGGTGGATTGGCAACCGCCGTGGAATGGCGGACGCAACCATTATGGAAATGTCTTTTCGGTGTTAGTCGCCGGCGGTGGGTTCAAGGGCGGCTGTGTCGTGGGTTCCTCGGATAAAGGCGAGGAGGTCAAGGATCGCCCCGTTTATCCGATCGACTTGCTCGGAACCATCTATGACCTCGCAGGCATTGACACCCAAACCAAACTCCCCCACCCCGAAGGCTTTGATGCCCCTATTCTTAACCCTAATGAGAAGGGTGCAAAAACCGCAGGCCGCCTCACGGAGATTATCTAGCGAGGGAATACTGGAATTATGGAATATTGGAATAGTGGAATAAAATTCTCTTGGGAGCGGCGCAGGCCTCTGCGCCACTTGCAGCTCCGCCATCCGTGGCTCGCCCTTGGAATCGCAGCTGTCTGCTCGCTTTTCCTGCTGAACGCCTCTGCGCAATACATCGGCTTTGTCTATCCTGCGGGCGGACAACGGGGCAGCACAGTCCGTGTCACATTGGGTGGTCAGAAGCTGGAAGGGGTAGACCGCGTGATTGTCTCGGGTTCTGGTGTGACAGGCCGGATCATTGAATACAACAAGCGGATGAACAATCAAGAGGTCCAGCTCATTAACGAACAGCTTCAAGAGTTAAAGCGGACACCTCCTGCTGAGCAGCCTGAGCTGACGTACTCGAATACCATCAGTAAGATTGAACGGATCTTAGGGGGACAAGTCCAAAATCCCGCCTGCGCCTCAATCGCGAATCTGGTGATCGCTGAAATTTCCTTCGCGCCGGATGCGCTTCCAGGTCCGCGTGAGATTCGTCTGTGCACAAAGAACGGCATCTCAAACCCGCTCGTCTTTAATGTCGGGCAACTCCCTGAGATTACGCTTGAACCGATGGCGACCTCGTCGTTGGTTGTCCTCGGAAAAGAGGAACAGACCGTACGGCGCAAACGCCGCGCAGCCAAGGCGCCCGCTCCTGAAATGATGATGATGCAGGGAATGATGATGATGGAGGCCGTTGAAGTTCCTGCGGGCCTGGCTGAGGACGAATGCTATGTTAAGCTCCCCTGTACCCTCAATGGTCAAATCGCCCAAGGAAATGTTGATCGCTATTGCTTTACGGCCAAGAAAGGCCAGAAGCTGGTTGTCATTGTTCAAGCACGTGAGTTAGTACCGTTCATGGCCGATGCAGTCCCCGGCTGGTTCCAGCCGATTCTCGTACTCCGTAATTCGCAGAAGAAGGAAGTGTCGTATGTGGATGACTATCAGTTCAAGCCCGATCCAGTGATGCTCTGCGAGATTCCCGAGGATGGCGAGTACCATCTTGAAATCTATGACTCCCTCTATCGGGGACGTGAAGACTTTGTCTACCGGATCACCCTCGGGGAGATACCCTTTGTCACCAGCCTCTTCCCTTTGGGATCGCGCATTGGTGAGGTTTCAAAGGTTGAAGTCAAGGGATGGAACCTTGAGGAAACATACATCATGCCGGAGATCAAGGATCCACGCCCGGGTGTTTATCCAGTGACCATTAGGGGCAAGGCTGGGCTCCTCCACTCTAATCCCATGCCCTATGCCCAGAGCCCCCTTCCGGAATGTCTGGAAAAGGAGCCCAACAGTCAGCTACGGACCGCTCAGAAGGTTACACTCCCGATCATCATCAATGGACGAATAGATACAACCAGCAAAAAAGATATCTTCCAGTTTGAGGGACGGTCAAATGATGTAGTGGTTGCAGAGGTCATAGCCAGACGTCTTAACTCCCCCCTGGACTCGATATTAAAAATTACCGATGAAAAAGGTAAGATTTTAGCCTTGAACGATGATCGCGAGGATGAGTCAACCGGTATTAACACCCACCATGCCGACTCGCTGATCAGTTATACCCTTCCGAAGAACGGGACGTATTATCTGCATCTCACAGATACTCAGAACAGAGGCGGTGAAGACTATGGTTATCGCCTGCGTATCAGCGAACCCATGCCTGACTTCGATCTGCGACTCGTCCCCTCCATGGTTTCGATCAAGAGCAATTCAACCGCGACACTCAAAGTCCTTGCCTTGCGTCATGACGGCTTTACAAACGCAATTAGCTTCAGACTTAAGGGCGAGACAAATTCCTTCAGCGTACAAGGAAAAATGAGCAGTACCCAAACAGTCGCCACAATCACAGTTAAAACGAAGATCGGCGAGACGCCCGAACCTGCCACACTCGTTATCGAGGGTGTTGCAACCAATGGCGCGCAAGAGTGGGTCCGTGAAGCCGTCCCGTCTGAAGATCGTATGCAGGCCTTCCTCTGGCGCCATCTCGTTCCAGCACAGGAACTGCGCGCACTCGTCTACAATCCACCACCCCCTCCTCCGAAGCAACCGAAAGAGAAGAAACGCGAAGAGACGAAGGCAGAGACAAAAAAAGTTGATTTCCCGCAGGGACTCCTCCTCCATTATAACTTTGATCAATGGGAAGCAGGAGGGAAGGTCACCGACCGGACAGGACGCAATAATATCGGACAAGCTACTGGAGCCAAATGGACAAACTCAGGTAAACAGCTCGGCGGTTTTGAATTTAGTTCATCCCCTGGGTTTATCGACGTCAACACCGCAACGAACCTCAATCCGAAAACCATGACACTCGGACTCTGGCTGAAAATTTCGGGACCAGCCATATTTGACCGTTACCTCTTTGAGAAACAACGGGGGAGTGGTTTTGGCTTAGTGATCGCTGGGGCGGAAAACGGCGCTGACAAAAAAGGGAAGCTTTGCTTTATCGTCAACAACAAGGAGTGCTGGAGCGACGGGGTTATTACAGATGCGTCCTGGCATCATCTCTTTGCGCGCTATGATGGTCAGAACCTCACACTCGCCCTCGATGGAGAGATCCAAAAAACAAGTACAGCGTGGACGGGTGAGATCGCCTCCAATACAAACACGTTAACGATTGGTATGAACCGGACAAATCCGACAACACAAGAGAAGAAGACTGGGTTGAGTGGTTTTATTGATGATGTCATGATTTTCGATCATGCGATTCGCGATGAGGAGATCCCTGTCGTCATTGCCTCCACCAGACCTAAATTCTCAAAGTCCCAAGTGATCAGCCGCCTGAACGAACTTAAGGAGTTGCTGGACCGCGGCCTGATAATCCAGTCCTTTTACGATCGCAAAGCTAAAGAGTGTGAAGTTAATCCATAAAAAGAGGAATCAGAAAAAATGAAGAGCCGATTCGTTATCGCCGTATCCTTAGTCGTTGCAAGTTTGCAGGGCTTGGCAGATAGTTCCAATCTCGTCACCACCACGTGGAATGGTTTTAAACGTGACGAATTCAAATTGAATGGCGTGAACTGTATTGTCGTCGCTCCTGCGCAGCCATCGAAAGGCGCCTCGTGGGTGTGGCGCCCTGAATTCTTCGGCCATGAACCGCAATCCGATATCGCCCTGCTCTCGAATGGGTTTTTTGCAGTCTATATCAATATGAGCAACAGTTTCGGTTGTCCGAAGGCCATGGAGCAGATGGATACATTTTACGACCACCTTCGTAAAACCTATAACGTCGGCGAAAAATGCACCCTCTCTGGCTTCAGCCGCGGCGGACTCTACTCCTTGAACTTTGCGGCACGCCGTCCAGAGCGCGTCGCCTGCATCTATCTCGACAATGCCGTCTGTGATTTCAAGAGCTGGCCTGGCGGCAAAGGCAAGGGCAAAGGTTCAAAGGGGGATTGGCTCAAGTTGCAAAAAAATTATGGTTTTGAGACCGAACAAGCTGCACTTGATTATAAGCTTAATCCCATTGATAATCTGAAGTCGATCGCTGAAAAGAAGATTCCCATCATGGGCGTCTGCGGCGACTCCGACAAGACTGTTCCCTACGAGGAAAATTTCAAGATCGTCAAGGAACGCTATCAGGCGCTCGGTGGTCCGATCACTGAAATAATGAAGCCTGGATGCGACCACCATCCCCATAGCCTCAAGGATCCAACCCCCATCGTCGACTTCATCCTGAAAGCCAATCAAAAATGAAACTAAACAAGCTACAAACAGTCTTAACGATGCTTTTCTCATTTGTCTTTGCCGGTTGCACAGGCATACCCAAAGGGGTTAAGCCCGTCACGGGCTTTGATGCCGAACGCTATCTGGGAACCTGGCATGAGATTGCCCGGATGGATCACGTCTTTGAACGCGGACTCACCCAGGTCACTGCAAACTACAGCATGCGCGAGGATGGTGGCATCAAAGTTCTGAACAAAGGCTATTCCGAGGAGTTAAAAAAGTGGAAAGAGGCAGAGGGTAAGGCCTTCTTCGTCGGAGAGAAAACAACGGGGCATCTCAAAGTCGCCTTCTTTGGTCCCTTCTATGGATCTTACATCATAGCCGACCTTGATCAGACAAACTACAACTATGCTCTCGTTTGCGGGCCTGACCACTCCTACCTCTGGATCTTGTCCCGTACCCCTACCCTGCCAGAACCCGTGCTGAACCAGCTCCTTCAGAAAGCCTCTGACTGCGGCTTCTCCACCAACAAGCTCATCTTCCTCAAGTAAGGACTCACATGCGTATTGGCTATGCCTGTTTAACTGTTGGCGTGGAGGAAACAACTATCCGCACCTGTCGGCTGGCCTCTGCAACACAAGAGCGATTAGCAGAGATCGTTGAAGTTAACCTAGCCGCGCTTAATCGCATCCTAGACTATACTGCACAGAACAAGATCCGCATGTTTCGCATCAGTTCCGACATCATTCCCTTTGGCTCCAAAGCAACCATTGTCTTTCCCTGGCAGAAGCTCTTTGCGAAGGAACTTCAAGCACTCGGGAAAAAGGCGCGCGACAATGACATCCGGCTCTCCATGCACCCTGGACAATACACCGTGCTCAACTCCCCCCATGACACCGTTGTCCAGAATGCGATTCGTGATCTGGACTACCACTGTGCCTTCCTTGATGCCCTGAAGATGGACGCCACGAATAAAATTATCCTGCATATCGGCGGCATCTATGGCGACAAACCTGCAGCGATTGAACGCTTTAAAGACCAGTACAAGAAGCTTGAACGTCGGATCAAGCACCGGCTTATTATTGAGAACGATGATACCTGCTATAACGCCGAAGACGTCTTGTCCATCGGCCAAGAGCTTTCCATCCCTGTTGTTTTTGACACCCTCCATCATGCGATCAATCCCTCTCCGACACTCAAAACACCAATCGCCTGGATTGCCAACTGCGCTAAGACTTGGCAAACGCATGACGGTGCTCAAAAAATTCACTATTCCCAGCAGGCTCACAATAAACGAAAAGGCTCCCACTCCGAGACGATCGAACTCCCCGCCTTCCTGAAATTCTTCAAGACTCTCCCTTCTCACAATCTCGATATCATGCTCGAAGTAAAAGATAAAAACATCTCCGCTTTAAAATGTCTCCAGATGCTCGTATAGGCCATCTAGAGTTCGACCACCTCAAGCCGCGGAAATATTCTTTAAAATCAAGCGTGCTTTTTTCATTAATGGGATGTTATACTTCTTGATCATGATTACTAAACGGAATTTCACTTTGGTCTATGTCGGGGTTTCTGCCCTTGCAACGTTCTACTGCTTTCTCGCCTGGGTCAATAACCTGGTCGTGCTCTGGCGTTGGACTGTCAATTTTATCACGCTCACCGAATCCAAAACCTCGGAGTCGACACGCATCACAAGCGGTTGGTTTAAGTGGCTCGATTGGACTGCAGTCGATCAGTCGACCGTAACCACCTTCATCCCCTTCTTTGGCTTTGCTTTCATTACGGTCGGTTTTTGGCGTATCTATAAAAAGACTGCACAGATGGATGACGACTTCCCCTTCTTTCGCGCGTATGACCGCGTCAATGTCTCGCTCGGCCTTATTGGCACGCTCATCGGCATCATCATCATCGGCTTCTATGATTTAGACAAGGTCACCATGGGCGACCTCATGATGTGCCTTCACACGGCCCTCTTCTCAACCCTCATTGCCGTGGCCTGGATTTTCGTAGTGGTTCTCCTCTTCACCAAGCCCTTCATGCATTGGTGGCACAACAAGATTAACGACATCTCTCCAGCCGATTCGTTTGATGACCGCTTCCTCGAACGCCTCGAACAATCTGCTGCTTCGATCCGTCATGAACTCGCAGAAAGCTCTACTGCGCTCAGCCATTTTTCAGGCGACCTTCAACAGGCATCCAGTTCGCTTTCAGCCATCAGCTTGACACTTAATGATTCAACCGCGCTCTTTCACAAGGGAATTGTTGAGCCTCTGCTGACGCTACAACGCAATCAGACCGACCAGTCAACCGCACTCCTACAACTCTCACAAACCCTCTCACACGTCCACACGTCGCAACAGGCGCTGGTCGACCTCATCAAGGAGTTCAAGTCTAACAACAACACCTTGCAGACCAGTCTCGACAAGATTCGTGCAGATCATGCTCGCCTTGACGCCACTTATCTGCAGACACGCAAGGAGGCAGACCTGACCCGCTTGGAAGCTGACCAAAACCGCAAAGAGGCCGAGGAGACCCGTTTGCAGGTGGCAGACCTTCAGCGCCTCTCACACGAAGCACAGACTCGGTTTAACCTACAGTTCGCGGAGTTGAACACACAACGTCAGCACCTGGAGCAGGCCGCTCAGCGACTAATCTCCGAGCAGGCTGAATTAAAAGCCGCACTGGATGTGGAACGTTTCCGTGCCAATGAGAGTGAAAAGACTCTCGCCAAGATCAAATCCAATTTTTAAAGGAGCGGCATGGATGCAAAAGTCAGAGCACGCCTTTTAAAATGGATTGGCGGTCCCTCTCAGGATGAGATCGATGTTGATGAGATTCTCGGCCTCATGCTTCAGATTTCCCTCGCACTCATGATGATCTTTATGATCGCCTTCTTCATGTTTCGTTTTAAGTCCAACAAGCAGCAACAAGAGCAATTCATCGAGATCCAGCGCCAGAAGATTACAGTCGCGCTCGAAAAGAATGAGCAATTCTTCCGGACGCGATATGGCTTGAATAGCATTACGCGCATGGATGATAAAGGCAACACGCTTTATCAGATGGAGGGACTCATTGTCAAAGGTACCATCACCGACAATGCGAATCTGCGCAGCGCTTTTGTCGATGGTGGCAAACGTGCCTATCAGGATTATACGGATGTCATGACACTCCGACAGGCCTGGTGGACAAAAGTACTGACCGATGCGGAACTCGTCCCCGCAGATCTGACCCAGGAAAACTGGAAGTGGCTCGCGGCAACCGTGGATGAAAAGATCTCCTCTGTCAAGGTGAACTGCACCGAGGTCCAACTCCTCGCCGCCGTCGCGGTGCAATCCCATTTCCTACAGTATCCTGAAAAGGTAACCGACAGCGATGTGAAACGCCTCTTGACCCGCTTTCTGCAAGCCAAGGACGAGGAGCAGCGACTCATCATCCCGGAACTCACAACGGCCCTGCGTAAACAGAGCTTCCACTACCTCGAAACCCAGGCGGGCATCCCCATGCTGGAGAACCTCAAATGAAACTATTTTATCGCGTCACCCTAATGATGCTCCTTGTCCCCTTCCTTCAGGCAAGCGAGGGTGAGAAACAATTGAAGCGATCCACAGCCCTGCTAACGGCCAATCTAATCCTAACCGAATTCGAGGCTGACTTTTCGGAAGCACCCGTGAACGCCGACTTCATGGCGCACCAGATGACCAGCAAACCAGAAGACTACATCAAGCGCGACGCGGCACGGGCCAAGCTTCAAGAGTTCTTCCAGGAACGCATCCGCACAGAGTACCGCCAGAAGGTCGATCTCTTGCTCGCCCGCATTGCCGAGAAGAATGGCGTGGCGGATGCTTTTGACGCCTCCTTTCAAAAAAAGGTAGGGACTATTCCCGACACGACATTCAACAAAGTCCAGGAAAAGCACTTTGTGAAAGCCTTTGAGGAGCAGCGCAAAAAGGTCTGCGATGCCCAAATGGTGCATGTAACACGCGAACTCTTTCCGACAGAGGAAGAGGTCGACGGCTCCCCTGAAGAGGCCTTGATCAAAAAATTAACCCAGCGCTTGGCCGAGGCCCAAAAATTCCAAGTCTTCGAAGAAAACCACACGTATCTACGTGACCTCGTTGTCCTGCCTGCGGTTCAGGACGCCTATCGCCAACGCTCCATGCAGAGCCAGTTTCTCGAAAGTGCGCGCTCCCCCCAGGCTGTCACGCCTGACGACTTTGCGATCTTTCTTGAAAAAACACTGCTAGCCGCCCTACCCGAGTTCAAATCCGACAAATATCCCAGAGTCTACACTATCTTCCCTTCGGTCAAAAAGAGTATCCCCCTACTCGCTGAGAAAAAGGCGAAGACGCGTTACGCGGAATTCTTGCAGGCATCCACCCAGCCGTTTTCAGAAGAGGACGTTAAAAAGATGATCCTCGCAGATGTGCAAGGTCATCAAGCACGCGCTGCTTCGCGCAACAAAATCCGAGACCTCTTCCTGAAACAGAGTCTGGACATGGCCCCCAAACGTTATGTCGAACATGTTGCCGAGAATCGGCGAAGCGACGTGGAACAGTATCTTAAGACCACCCCCATCCCTAAAAAGGAGTTGAGTGCGCTTTTTGAAGGGATCTTCGACCAGAAGCAGCAGCCATCCTGGGAAGCCGCCCGTACCAGCATCATCGCGCAACAGCTCGTCTCCATCTACCCAGAGCTCCAGGCGCGTACCTGGACCCCAACTGATGCGGCTGTGGAAAGCTACACAGGCCAGGAAGCCACAGACGAGGGACGAACCCTGCGCAAGGAGCTCCTCACCGGCGTAGCGAGTAGCTCACAACGAGATCGCGACGCACTCGAAGAGACACGCGCGCAGGCAGGGACGCTCCTGGATCAGGAACTGGCCCGTGGTTCACAAGCGCTGCGTCAGCAACGACGCCTTGTCATGGCGTGTAGCAATGACATTGTGGCTGAAGCCTCCGCACGACTGGCGAAGACCAAGCCGGAAAAGCTGGCTGTTGAACTCTTTAAACTCTTTCAGCCACGCATCCAAGCACAGTGGCCCGACCATCGGGAACGGGAGATTTATGCGCCACTCAATCCCAAGCCTGGAAATGCTGAGAGCGCCTATCTCACACTCTTCCCCTCCGTCGATGAGTTACTTCGCCAACTGATCCGTGAGATCATCCAGAAACTGGCAGAGCCGGAACCGATCCCCCCAAAAGATCCGCCGCCCGACGCGCCACCCCCGGAGAAAAAGATAGAACCTCTCAAGCTCACCTGCGCCTTTACCATCGATATGCAGGACAATCAGATCATCGTCAAGAGCAGCGGAGACATCGTTCTTGAAAACGCAACCCTCCCCTTCACCTACGAGGAGTATCGCAAGCAGGAATCGAAAACGCTGACGCGTATTGCTAATCAGTTTGCCGAGAGCCTGGAAAAGCGCGCGAAAGGCCAGAATGTCGAACTTTCACTCGACATTACCGTTAAGAACGGCATGATCTACTACCAGCTTGTCTCACGCTTGCGTGACCGCCTTGACTATCGGCTGAAGAAGTTGCGTGACAACGAGAAGTTCAATATCAAGTTGACTGACAAGATGGAATAGCGGACTCCATTACGCAGCAGAATCCATTTATTGAATAAGCTTTTCAGCCAGCTCTAGGGCATCCACGGGCCAGAAGCACTCGGGACGTGGACGGTTCACACCGGGTGTGCCAATCTTTGGACGGCAACTCAGAACAGAGGTGACCCATTGGAGGGGAATCGCATCAAACCCATAGACTGCACCTAGCAATGCGCCACAGATGGCAGCATTCGTATCCGTATCGCCACCCCGCATGATTGTATCCACAACGCCTTCTTCTAAATTGGGCGCATGGAGCAGTTGAAAGAGCGCATTCTGAAAAGCAATCAAGACCCAGCCTTGATGCGTGCGATAATCTTCTGGTGCGGTCTCAGCAGCCTCCCGGATGACCTGCATGAGAGCTGGTTCAACCCCCTGCGCTTCAGCCCATCGCACAATACGCAGATAGAGGTCGTTCGGTTCGAGCGCTGTTTGGATCGCCTGGCTAATCGCCATGACAAAAAGAGCATTGGTTTGCTGGCAGACAAGATTAGGATGGGTAAGGGCTGCATCCTGACGGGCCCATTCAGCAACTTGGGTCAACGGAGCCTTGGCCCCTAAGATCCCCAACGGACTGACACGCATCAACGCGCCATTGGCCTGACTCGCCTCGTTTGGAAAGCCTTTCAAACCGGACGAGGTCGTTGCGCCACAATCAAAGGGATTGGAGGAGAGCCAAAAGCTATAAGCATCAAACGCCCGATCCGCACGATACGTTCCATCCTTGACCAGCATCCGCGCCAACAAGAGGGCTAGCTCAGAATCATCCGTAGGTTGTCCGGCCAACGTATCCCAGGTGCCACCTCGCACCATTTTACGAATACCCAGGGGATGGGCCAACTGGATCGTCTCGGCTGACTGGAACTCAACCAGGCTTCCCAGCGCATCACCGGCTAGCTGTCCCATCAGACATCCCTGTGCACGTGTTAACATTTGATTGGGCTGCATTGTGTTCCCCTCTGGTTTTACTTAGGTAAGAATATCGAAAACCCGTCAGGCGTGCAACTTTTTCCTGCATCGGCTCCAATGTGACTTTCGTTGGACAATTTTGTGATTAGCGCATTAAATTTACTGTATTGTCCCTCACGGAGGCGCGGCCCCTGTTCAATAGCCAGCCTAACGTCCGAGCATGAGTTCAGGTCGGTCAACCGGCTGTCCATCCGTATGATCGGCCTTTATGTCAGTGAAGTTGGAACGGAGTGGAGTGCAAACGGCAAGCGCGAATGCAAAACCTGAAGCAAGCCATTCAAACTTGATTTTAGTTTGCGCAAACCTTCCGTTGCCGTCGGTACGTTTCTGGCGTCGTTTTATATGCGACACGAAACGAACGATTGAAATATTGGGGGTTTGTAAACCCGACCAAGATGGCAATTTTGCACGAAGAAAGCTCTGTTGACTGCAATAACCTTGCAGACTCAGCCAAACGCACACGAATAATTTCTTTTCTCACAGTCATTGAAAGGACCTTCCGAAATGTCCGCTCAACGATCGTATGCGAAAGCTTAGCAATCTTAAAAATATCATCAGAACTGATATTACGCATATAATTACGCTGTATGAATATTAAGACTTCGGATAGCCACGAAGGCTCCAGCGGATAGACTTCCGTTGAGGCGCGTTCAACTAATTGCTTGGGGGATACAAGTATGCTTTTCTTGAAAACGGAGACACGAGAATATCTACTCTGGCTCTCCAGCGCTGTCTCGAGCAATTTCCCCGCCTGTCGACCAATCTCGAACGCATCAGGATCAATACTTGAAAGCATGGGCGACGAAAATCCGCATAATATACGATCATCATCCACACCCAGAATGGCAACATCCTGCGGAACACGGATTTCAAGTTGCTTGCAGAGCGTTGCCAGTTGATAGGAGCGAATATCATGACAGCAAAAAATACTAATCGGTTTTGGCAACATTCTCAACCACCGGGCTAACTTCTTCCGATGCTCATCCAGATCTACTTTTTCCTGTCGGATAATTCGGGCCGTCAAAGCACGGACATCTTCCAGCGCCATTGAAAACCGATGGCACGAAAAGCCCTTTGCTTCAATGCTTTCCGAAAAAGCCTTTTCTCTTAGATCTGAAAAATGAACACCTGGGTATCCACAGAAAGCAAACTGCTGGAATCGTCTGGAGAGAAAGCACTCGGCCGCCAAACGCCCGACCGCCTGATGATCACTGTCTACAAGCCCAATATCGGAGTAGTGCTCGCCGCCGAACACATCAACGATCGGGACTTTCAAGGTCCGTAACGTAACCAAGGTTTTAGGGGAGAGTATTCGAGCAATAACACCGTCAACATCCTTCAGTTGACCCAGTGCTTTGTCACTACTCATATCATCAACAAGACGCAATTCCCAATTGCCTTGCTGATGCGCAAAGGCTGCTATGCCCTCACATATCGCACGTCCATACGCACGCGACTTCTCAATGATCAAAGCAATTTTATAGGTTTGTTTACGCATATTCGGGCTGTCTTGCTAGCCTTTATGATAGCAAATTCCGTCAGGTCGCCACAATCTAATTTACAGAATTACGTTATTCCAGAATCCATTCGTAAAGGCCGGCCGAAACATTGGCTTTAAGCTTGATATTCAGTTTAAGCGCTTTCGTCGTGACCTTGGCGAAGTCAATCAGGCTATCTGTTTTGTTCACTGGACTGACAGGTTTCCAGTCGCCTGTATCGTTCTGAAAAAAGAGCTCCCAGCTTTCTGGAACTCGGCACCCCCCTCCGCGTGTGGAATCATCGAACCAGATGATCTTTGCTTTTGAAACCGTCACGGGCTTCTCAAAGGTGTACTGCACCCACTCCTCTGTTCCATTATGTGGCCAGAAGTCGAAATTCGCAAAGCCAGCATCTGTGGGGTTTTGAGGAAAGACCTCATCGTTCACGACATCCGGACTCATGCCCCGCGTAAAGGAGACCGAAACCTTCGCCTCGGCTGCAATATTATTCGGGTAGGCTGTTTCTGCTTTTGTTCCATCTGAGAGCCACACGCGCATCGGGGTCATGGTCCGATTCGCCCAGTAGGCATACGGGATGCCGCGCATCTTTTGGGAGCCCTCGTTGATTTCCAGTGTCATCACGCCGGTCAGCAGTTCAGGCTGATACACAGCCTTGAGCGCTGCCTTTTCCGTAACCGTCCATTTGCGCCAGGCACTATCCGCAGGCTGGTCAAGCCCTTCAAAGGCAAACACAATCGGACCCCGTTCAAAAGCCACTTGATTTTTCAGGAATGGGATCTTCTCATTTGCTCGTACGCGACGGGGTGTCATGGGAAGCGAGAGCTCCACCTTGTCCCCGTCCTTCCAGGTGCGTGAAATGACCGCATACCCCTGCTCAAGTTGGGCCACTTTCACGGGCTGGCCATTGACCTTGATTGACCAGTTCGGAAGCCCGGCAGCTTCATAGTGATAGAGGTCTGAGGGTAACGGCTGACCGCGCACCCAACCCGGAACGCGCAAGGCCAGCGCAAAAGCCTCTGGCTGACGCGCGGAAAGAGACAGCGTCACATTGCCCTCCCACGGATACTGCGTCTCCTGCGTGAATTTAACCCCCTTCCACGTCATGGTGCCGGAGTTATAGAGATTGACATAAATCGTATCGTCCTTAGTCGCGTATGCATAATTGCCCAGGGAGGCGATTGTCCGCATGATGTTCGGCGGACAGCAGGCGCAGCCAAACCAAGGAGCGCGTCCGGCATGGCCATGATTGTTCTTGCTCTTGCCATCGTATTCGAGGGTGTTCGGATAGAAGAAGCGATCCCCCGAGAGCGAAACCCCAGAGAAGGACCCGTTGTAGAGCGAACGTTCAAAGACATCCATATATTTGCCTTCGCCTGTCAGCAGGAACATGCGATGCGTCCAGAACAGGAAGCCCAGCGCGGCACACGTTTCGTTATAGCAGGAGTTGGGAAGCTCATAGTTGTCTCCGTAGGCTTCCCCTGCGCCCCGTGCCCCGCAGCCGCCGGTCAGGTGGATCTTCTTGGCGATCACATTGTCCCACAGCGCAACGACTGCCGTCTTATAGGCTTGATCCCCCATGATGGCAGCGATATCGGCCATGCCGGCATACATGTAGTTTGCGCGCACAGCATGTCCGACCGCCTCGGTCTGTTCAATGACCGGCTTATGGTTCTGACTGTATTCGCCTCCCGTACCCCGATTGGCGAGCATCTGCTTGGCAAGCTTCAGCCAACGCTCATCGCCGGTCAGACGATACAATTTCACCAACCCCATCTCAATAACCTGATGTCCTGGCGGGATGCGCGGTTCTCCTGTTCCCAAATCCTTGTTCACGAGCTCAGCGCTCTTGAGGGCAATGTCCAGGGGCAGTTTGCTGCCTGTGGCTTGTATGTAGGCTGTCGCAAATTCGTAAAAATGGCCGAGATTATAAAGCTCATGACTTAAGGCCGGATCAAATTTCCAGCGGATGGGGTCGATCCATCCATGGACAGGCGAATCTGGATGCATGGTGCGGAATGTATAAAGATAGCCATCAGCCTCCTGCGCCGCTGCAATTCGCTTAATCAAGCCCTCGGCCTTCGCCAACATCGCGGCATCGGGATTGGTCTGCAACGAATAGGCGACGCCTTCCAAAGCCTTGAACACATCCGAGTCATCGAAGGGATAGGTCGTAACGGGCTTGTTTTGAAAGGTAGACTCCCCTGCTGCCCGGCGCTTCATCACGTCGGCCGCCAGGTCAAAATTTTTCATGCGCCCCGATTTTTCACACTGCTCCAAGCCGAACGGTATTGTCACGACACGATTGGTCGCCTGACGGGAGGCAAAGACGCCCTTCGTAAAACGAACCTCCGTGAAGGGCACGGGCTTAATCGGATAGTCCGACGCGGCATAGAGGCCGCCAACCCATCCACTGATAATTCCCATTCCAGCAATTACTCTCTTCATCACATCCTCCTTTTTTTAATCAAACCGGTTACGAATTAAACTTATTAAATGCGCCATGCTTATCGGCATCCTTTTCCAACCAATGCTTCAACTTCATCGAGTTCATGTGGCGCAAGGCTCGTAAAACTCTCGACACCCTGCTCCGTAATGACCACAGTATCCTCGACACGCACATAGAGCTCTTCTTCGGGAACCCACAGTTGCGGATCGAGCGCAAAAGCAAGCCCTGGCTTAAATGGATTGCTCTTGTCCGTATACGCTGAACCATCGTGAACAGAGAGTCCGACCGGATGCGTCAGTGCCTTATCTGAGGCCATCATGCGCTTGACAGCCGTTTCGTAAATCGCCTTTGAGAAGGGCTGCGTTTTTAGATACGGTTCCATTTTTTGAGCAGCTTCCTTGAGCAGCTCCCCAGGCAACACACCTGGGCGCAAGACCTCCAGCAAGGTCTGATGATATTTGACCACAACGCCATATAGCTCCCGTTGAACAGGCGAATACCTTCCGTTGACGGGCCACATACGTCCGATGTCATTCGTGTAGTTACAGAGATCCGGCGCATAATCCATCAGCACCCATTCACCCTCTTCCAACAAGCAGTTATTGCGATAGTAATGCATCATCCAGATGTTACGCCCTGCCGCAATGATCGGGCGATAACCGGCTCCACGGGCGCCATTTTCTATAAACAGCTTATCCGCTATGGCACCAAGCTGGTATTCGTACATCCCGGCTCGCGTCTGCTTCATGGCTTCAATAACACCCATTGCGGAGAGTTTTCCCGTCTGGCGCATCAGACGGATTTCAGCATCACTCTTATGCAGCCGAAGACCAAAAAGGATGGGTGACAAATCACGAACCTCCACCCCGGCGATGCGTTCTTTAAGCTTTGCACAAAAAAAGGCTTCTCGGGATTGATGATTGACCCAGGGGTCAGTGTTGTTCAATTTTGTTTGATGCCTCAAGGTATCCTGACAGGCCAACGCCCCTTCCGTGGGCGCATAAGGCGTATAAAGGATAGACACATGCTGTAAGTCTTTTTCCAAGCACTCAAGGGCTCGGACATCTATGCACCCTGTAAGGGCCATGAGCTCATCATGGTCTTCCAAACAGGGCTCCCTGCCTTCGATACTGGCCATGCACACATCACGATGCGGCAGATAAAGAATCGCTCCCCGACTTCGGGCATCGAGCACCAGATACGCCTGGGGAACCTCCACACCGCACAGATAAAAAAAATCGTTGGTCTGCCGGAAGGTCTCAAAGCCGGCCACAGGCCCGCCCCCTTGCACCACAGCAACAGCCTCGTTGCCGATGGCCTCATAGACCTGCTCATGCCGCCTCATAAATTCAACGGCATCAAACCAACTTTGGTAGTACGAAAAATTCATTTCACATTCCTTCTGGCAGCCTAGCCTTCCCTGAATAGACTTTGAACGTATAAATGCCGGCTCCATTCTCAGGGCGCTGACAGTCGAAAATCGTCATGCGAACAAAACCCGCCGTGGCTTGCTTTGTCTCAACAACAGGGCACACAGCCGGAGCGAAATCGGCATGCTTGTCAGCATACATCGACCAGGACTTGCCATCAAGGGAGGTTTCAATGGTATATTTGTACGACAATGTTGGGAACTCAAAACAGGTCTCGACTCGCTCAATATCAAAGGTCCCCTTGAGATCCACCGTGAACACCTGGGGCAGGTCGTTTGTCGCTGATTTCCACTTGCTTGCCAAACGATGATCCAGCGCATATTCCGGCGCATAGTTCACGGAACGCACACTCGTGGCTGTCGCGTATTTTCCGTATGCAACGTCTGTGCCCTGTGTCGTGTCCAGAGGTTGCAATGCCCCTACCCCTGTTTGCGTGGGAACAACTGGCTTAATCGTACCATCCGCGTTAAAGAAGAGTTCATCGGCGCACGTTTGGCGGTAGACAAGTGCACCATCTTCATGGGGCTGATTATGCTGATGGTATACAATAAACCAACGGTCGCCAAACTTCAGGACAGAGTTGTGGCCAGGCCCTCGTGTCGTCTGCTCTTCGTTCTGTTTTAAAATTACATTGTTTGTCGGAGCTGTAAAGGGGCCAAGCGGATGCTGGCTCGTGGCGTAGTGAACAGAGTACGAGCCATCATGTAAGGCACCGGAGGAATAGAGCAGATAGTATGTGTCCTTTCTCTTAATCATGTAGGAGCCTTCAACAAAGTCCGCCATGTT
>CAIZQW010000221.1 GCA_903935195.1 uncultured bacterium | reverse complement strand
GTTCAGGGAGGCAATAAGCTGAGTGAGTAAGGTGAAGAGCGGATGGGAGAGGTCGCTGGTCTTACAGAGTTTCGCTGCAACAGCGGTTAGGTGGGCGGATTCCCCAGGATAGGCATGTTGAAAAAGGGTATGCGTATAGACCCATGCGGAGACACCAAAGACGAGCGGTATAAAAAGACGTATAAAAAAGATTGGCGAAGAAAAAAAGGGTCGTTTGCCCAAACTCATGACAGGCCTCCAAAGTAAGCATCTAGTTTAGCAAAAAGACGCCCCTTTTCCTAGCCCGTTTTTCACGGGTTAACCCATGCCTTGTCTGTTCTCATGGGCAAGGCGCTATTGGCTTTCGGATCAATCAGTCAATACGGCTGTGATCTATGCTATAGTTCGTTTCAAATTTAATGTTACAGTTTCTGCAGAAGTAGCTAACGTTTTGATATTGATCAAGTTGATAGTCCGGCAATGGCTTTCCGCATTCCGGACATTTGAAATTCTTGATAATCCGTTTCTCTAAGTGCTGCCCCGAATATCCGAAGACGAACAGCGATAAAACAGAGAGGAGGATACTGAATAGCGGAGATGAAGAATGATTCATTGAATCAATCCAGAAACCTAAAAAGCAAAAGCCAAAAAAGAAAGGTGAGATAGCGAGCACCAGAAGAAGTTGCTTGTACTTTTCTTTAGGCGCTTTTCGAATTTCCATTGGTTTTGATTGTTTTGGTTTAGCGAACACGTGTTAAAGATCCAGTGGTTTTTTTAGCTAGCAGTTACCCGGCCTAGACTTTTTTCTGCAATTCCTCTTGCCGGATCACCTGTTGTTTTCGATTCACGATGGTGATTCCAAGGGGGAGCAGGATGCTGTACGGAATCCACATGAGGTATCGCCATGGATTGGGTAATGTGAGAATCAAGCCGAGAAAAATTAGTATGGCAATCCAGCAGACGACAGACGACTTGATTATGAAGGAACGCTCGCGCGGACTGTTCGTGTTCTTAATACTGAAATAAGTGCCGGCCATTCCGCCGATAAATCCGAGGAGACTGCCAGCGATGGCAGCAACCCGAATCCATAGCTCTAGTGAATTCATTTTTTAATACTTTCCTCCGCAGTGACAAGTCTTCATTTCGTACGTTCCCGTGCTTTGCGCTTGAAGCGGACGACATGTCTCTCTTCTGGTAGCGAAGATTCGGCTACAGGGGAGGAGAGGGCGTAGTTCCGATATACATGCCGGCTCAGGTACGTCGTGCGCGGACTGTTTCGTAAAGCGCGGCGATGCGCAAGGCGATGCGGGCATTGTCGTTCGGAGAATAGTCGGTCTCGATTCGCAAGTAGGGAAGTTTTAGCTTTTGCGCCAGTTCCCGTGTCATGGAGGACTCGATATCGTATGTCAAGCAGCACTGCCAGATGATCTCGACGATACATTCGGCTTTGGATTCCCGGGCCCACTGCTCAAGGAGTTCCATCCGCTTCGTGTTCGGTGTTAAGACCGAGCAAGGGAGATGCCAGTAAAAATCAGCAATCGCCTCAAGGGGGTCTGCAGTATTATCAGGTATATCTTGGTAGATCGGCTTGAGTCCTGTGCAGTTCTCCTGGCAGACGACGACGCCACCCTCAGCCTCCAAGAGGTTCATGACGCGCTCGGCGCCATGCGGGATGGGCACACCCGTCAAGAGCACGCGGACTGAATCGCGCGGGGGACGCTGGTCTTCAGGACGCGAAGGCAACTCTTTTAGAATGGCTTCATACGCTGCAAGATCTTCAGGCAAACATGAAATTAAGCTCTTAAGGTCGAGTAACTCACGCCCGGAGAGGGGCGGGTGTTCACTGAACATGAGTTTGGCCAGTTCGCGGCGTAACCGCCGTTCGCGATTCATCAAGCGAATGGCATCACGGATCTTCTCGCCGTGAATCATCATGGAAAAGCGGTGTTCAAGTGCAGTTCGAAGTTTATGAATCTCTGCGAGCCAATGGGCACGCGCATCAGGATCGCTTGCCTTTTGGGGGAGTTCGAGGAGGTACAGGGTATGGCGCTGTGCCAACCGTTCGTACATCTTTTTCTTCCCGTCGCAGGTAGTCTCTGCAACCAGAAAAGAGGACATTTCAAGGAAGGGGTTTGACTTGTTGACGCTGTAGCCAAAGGTTGACTTGATCAGTGGACAGAGGTTCGCGGGGAGGAGGGTCTCCGCGGCGGGGATCATCTCGGCATCGCCGCCACAGAGGCAGACAGGCCAAGCACCTGCTGCGAGAATCAGTTCGCGCGGCGTGTATTCGCAGAGGATCCCGACGAGGTGTCCGCCCTTCTCATGAAAGGCGGTTGCAGCCTCGTAACAGTGGCTGACCATCTGGTCAAACCGTTCCATGCCACAGCGATTTGTCATAGTTTTTACCAGCTGACTCCACCCGCACGGCTCTGCTTGCCAACATCAATGGTCCGTTGCCATTTGATACGGCGATTTCGATCATTCAGGCGCAGTTGGAAGGTATAGGTTTTTTCGCGGACCTTTCCCTCTTTGGCGGCGAGAACCATGATCTCGCCCTCGAGGTAGAAGTCTGCCTTGCCGGTGTTGTTGTTTTTGCGATCGCTCTCAAAGGCGTCCTGTGCGTTTGCATCGCGTGCGCCTGCGTCATTGGCGACGAGTTCAACCGTGCCGCTATTTAAGAGGTCCTCATTGATGCGACCTGCAATCTGGGCCATATCAATATTGATGTCGCTCTTGTTGAGAATTTTTCCGATATTGAGTGCGGGCAACTTGCCGCCATTCTGCTGCGAGAAGGTGGAGATGGAAGGATGAACCAGCAACTCCTTGACCATAGAGCCAGCGGTGTTCTTAAAGTCCGCCAGATCAACGCCCATGGTTGTCACAGCTGTTGGTCCGCCAGCCTGAATGCGGGTCGGGGGGGTTGAACAACCTGTGAATAGAGCAACCGTAGCGACGAGTAGGCTTTGAGCTATGAGGATCTGTGATGTGTTCATGAATACTCCTTTTGTTTGAATAGATGGTGTGAGTCAGAAAGTGAATTAACGTGGGTTTTCCATCAGCTTGATGATGAAATCATTTGCGTTGATCGTCGG
>CAIZQW010000220.1 GCA_903935195.1 uncultured bacterium | reverse complement strand
GCAAGGCCTTTTATGTGGCCGACTTCGGGGGAAACAAGGTTGCGAAGGTCGAGGCGGATGGTAAGGTCTCCTGGAAGGAATCCGCCAAGAACACGGGGGATCTCTGGGTATGGTCCACGAGCGTGCTCTTTGCGGATGGCGGCAAGATCCGGGAGGTCTCCTTTGACGGTAAGACTATTTTCGAGTACAACTCCGGGGACAAAACAGAAATATATGGCTGTCAGAAATTGACCAATGGCAATTATCTGGCGGTCGAATGCTCGCATGCCCGACTCAGCGAACTCAAGCCAGACGGCACGGTGGTCAAGCAACTTTACCTTCAGAAGGACAAGAAGCCTGGCGGCCACATGTTTATGCGCAATGCGCGCAAGACTGAGAAGGGGACCTATCTGGTCGCACAGCTTGCCAGTGGGGCTGTCGAGTATGATGCAGACGGAAACGTCATCTGGCAGTTTTCAAAAGCGGACGCAAAGGCCTATGCCGCCGTGCGCCTGAAAAATGGAAATACCATGATCTCCTTTGGCGAGAATGACAACGCGTATCTGGCTGAGGTTGCGCCGGACAAGCAGATCGTCTGGTCCTTGACCAACAAAGATCTTGAAAACCAGACAACGCCTGCAGTTAATCCGCTCAAGTTTATTACGGGTTTCTTCCTCCTGCCGAATGGCAATATTATCCTCTGTAGTTGGGTGGGACATGGGTTCACAGGAAAAGCACCCCATCTCTTTGAAGTGACACGTGAGAAAAAGATCGTCTGGGAATATGCGGACCATCAGAACTTCAAAGCCATGGGCTCCATCTTCGTCCTTGATGAAAAGGGCCAGCCACTCGATGGCAACGGCGTGCATTAAGTGTTTTACCGCAAAAACCGCTAAGAAGAGCTTAAATGCCTCGCCCGCCTCACCCGTGAATACACGGACGGCGGAGCGGGCTTTTGCGGTAAGATTTTTAAGAAACTATAAAGAACCGAAAAAACCTGTAGTTTAGGCGTGAGATTTGGGGCAGGGGATGGTATACTTGAGCCATTCAATTTCTATTAAAATAGGAGCGGATTATTCATGAATAGCGATCAAGTGAAGAGTGGGTTTCAGCGGGCGCCTCATCGTGGTTTGTTGCGGGCGACAGGCGTGAAGCAGGCTGACTTCAAAAAACCTTTTATTGCGGTTTGTAATTCCTACGTCCAAATCATTCCTGGTCATTGCCATCTGAACAAGGTTGCGGAGTGGATTAAGCAGTGTATCACCGAGGCCGGTGGCGTACCCTTTGAATTCAACACGATCGGCATCTGCGACGGTATCGCCATGGGACATGATGGCATGAAGTATTCGCTGCCCAGCCGCGAATTGATTGCCGATTCCGTCGAATCCATGGTCAAGGCGCACTGTTTCGATGCGATGATCTGCATTCCGAATTGTGACAAGATTGTGCCGGGAATGATCCTCGGCGCGATCCGTGCCAATGTTCCGACGATCTTTGCCAGCGGCGGTCCGATGCGCGCAGGCAAGCTTGACGGGAAGCCGGTTGACCTGATCACGATCTTTGAAGGCGTGGCGAAATACAAGAACGGTTCGATGACCGAAGGCGAGTTGGAACGCGTCGAAGAGGCCGGATGTCCGAGTTGCGGCTCCTGTTCCGGAATGTTCACTGCGAACTCCATGAACTGCCTCTGCGAGGCAATCGGCCTTGCACTGCCTGGCAATGGAACCATTCTCGCTTTAGATCCGGCTCGTAAAGAGCTTTGGAAGCAGGCGGCGATTCGTGTGGTAGAGATGGCGAAGGCTGAGGGTCCGCTTCCACGCGAGCTGGTCACGCTTCAATCGATTGACAATGCCTTTGCGCTGGATATGGCTATGGGCGGAAGCACGAACACAGTGTTGCATACCCTTGCTATCGCGAAGGAAGCAGGGCTTGCGTACGATTTGAATCGCATCAATGCCATCTCCAAGAAATGCCCGAATGTCTGCAAGGTTTCGCCGTCCTGTTCCTATCATATTGAAGACGTGGATGCAGCAGGGGGTATCTCTGCTATCTTAAAACGCATCGCCGACATTCCAGGATTGCTCGATTTGTCCGCGAAGACCGTAACCGGCAAAACACTCGGCGAGAATATCGCAGGGGCGACGGTCAAGGACGAACAGGTGATCCGCACCATCCCAAATGCCTATTCACAGGATGGCGGTCTGACGATCCTGCAGGGCAATATCGCGGAGCAGGGGGCTGTAGTGAAGAAGGCTGGCGTGGCAGCCTCGATGTTGACTTTTGAAGGCAAGGCCATTTGCTTTGATTCGCAAGAGGAGGCCTGTGCGGGAATTCTCGATGGTAAAGTCAAAGCCGGCCATGTGGTGGTCATCCGTTATGAAGGGCCTCGTGGCGGTCCAGGCATGCAAGAGATGCTGGCGCCCACCTCCTACATCATGGGAGCAGGACTGGGCGAGTCTGTGGCGTTGATTACAGATGGTCGCTTTTCGGGTGGCACGCGTGGCGCTTGTATCGGGCATGTCTCGCCAGAGGCTGCAGAAGGTGGCGTGATCGGTCTTCTGAAAGATGGGGACACCATTCGACTCGACATCCCGAACCGTACCCTCGAAGCTGTTTTAGACGCGGCAGAAATTGCACGTCGCCGTGCGTCGGCTCCTGTGTGGAAGCCACGTGCAACGTCAGGCTGGCTCAAGCGCTATGCCCTGATGGTTGGAAATGCAAGTTCAGGCGCCTCGATGTTGGAATAATATGCCAAAGCCCTTTGTCCATCTTCATCTGCATACGAAGTACAGTATGTTGGATGGTGCCTGCCACATTAAGCAACTTGTGTCACGCGCTAAAGATTTAGGGATGACAGCTTTGGCCATGACCGATCATGGGGTCATGTATGGGGCGATTGATTTCTATAAGACGTGTAAGGATGGGGGCATCAAGCCGATTATCGGTTGCGAAATCTATATTAATGCCAAAGCCCCTCGCACGTTGAGAGATCCGAATGTACCTTATCATCATCTGATTTTATTGGCCACCAATCTCGAGGGATATACCAACCTTTCAAAGATCAATACGATCGCCCATACCGAGGGTTTTTATTATAAGGCACGTATTGATAAAGAGACCTTACGGCGTTACTCGGGCGGACTGATCTGTTTGTCAGCTTGTCTGCAGGGTGAGGTCAATTTGAATCTCAGTGAAGGCCACTTCGACGTGGCCGAGGCTGCCGCACTGGAATATTGCGATATTTTTGGCAAAGATAATTTCTTTCTCGAGTTACAAGATCATGGACTCGCTGAGCAGAAGCCCATGAATGAAGGGCTTCGCGCCCTTGGAAAAAAACTTGGCATTCGCACGGTCATCACCAACGATGTTCATTACCTTCAGCAGAGCCATGCGCGTGCTCATGAGATCATGCTCTGCATCCAGACCTCCACGGTGATGAGTGATCCTAAGCGCATGAAGTATGGCTCAGACGAATTCTACTTCAAATCGCGGGAGGAGCTGGAGAAGCGTTTTCCAACTGATGTCGACTCATTTGATGTGACGCAGGAGATCGCTGACCGGTGCAACCTTGAACTCGTTTTCTCGCGAGGCAAGGCGGAGGATTTACATTTCCCGACGTATGATTATCCTGAAGGCTTTTCGGATTGTGTGGAGTATCTCCGCCATTTAGGAAAGCTGGGCATTAAGAAACACTATCACTTTGATTTTGATGCACCGAAGACACCTGAACAGATGGAGGTCGTCGAGCGTTTCAATTACGAGGTCAGCATTATTCAGAAGACGGGCTTTGTTAACTACTTTCTTGTGGTTGCAGACTTTATCACCTGGTCTCGAACAAATGGCGTACCGGTGGGACCAGGACGTGGTTCGGGTGCAGGCTCGTTGCTGGCGTACACGCTGGGAATCACCCAGCTAGACCCGTTGCGTTTTGACCTGATTTTTGAACGGTTTTTGAATCCGGATCGTGTCTCTCCTCCTGACTTCGATATCGACTTTTGCCAGACTAATCGTGGCAAGGTGATCGAATATGTCAAACAGAAGTACGGCAAAGACCGCGTGGCACAGATTGTGACCTTTGGACAATTGGGAGCCAAAACTACGATTCGTGATATTGCACGTGTCCTTGAGATACCCTTGTCACAGGCGAATCAGTATGCAAAAATGATTCCCGAAGATCCTAAAATCACTTTGGCAAAAGCGCAGGCTGAGAATCCCGAATTTTCAGCTGCGTGTCAGATCGATCCAAGTCTCCGGGAGATCATGCGTTATGCGGAGGTGCTCGAAGGCCTTTTCAGAAACGTCGGCGTCCATGCCGCTGGCGTGGTGATCGGTGATAAGCCTTTGATTGAGCTTGTGCCGTTGGCACGTGACAAAGAGGGCGAGGTGATTACCCAGTACGCCAAAGACCCGCTTGAGCTCGTCGGCCTGCTGAAGATGGACTTTTTGGGACTCAAGACGTTGACGGTTTTAAAGGAAGCTACGGAGCTGGTCAAGCTAATCCATAACAAGGACATTGATCTGGAGAATCTTCCGCTTGATGATGAGAAGACCTTTAAGCTTTTTCAAAAAGCCGACACTGTAGGGGTCTTTCAGCTTGAATCCGGAGGGATGCAAAAGGTCCTGATGGAGTTGCAACCGACGAAGATTGAAGAAATCATCGCTATTATCGCGCTCTATCGGCCTGGACCGATGGATCAGATTCCCTTGTTTGTGAAGCGTAAAAAGGGACAGGAAAAAATCGAATATGACCATCCGCTCTTGGAACCCTTCCTGAAGGAGACGTATGGCGTCATGGTTTATCAGGAGCAGGTGCAGCGCGCTGCGCAAGCGTTAGCAGGTTATACATTGGCTCGTGCTGACTCGCTCCGCCGAACGATGGGCAAGAAGAAGGCTGAGGAGATGGCCAAGGAGCGTGCAGGCTTTATCGAAGGCTGCATGAAGACGAATAAAATCCCTGAAGCGCAAGCAGGACAGATCTTTGACAACATTGAAAAGTTTGCAGGCTATGGTTTTAACAAGGCCCATGCGGCGGCGTATGGAATTGTGACCTATCAGACAGCCTACATGAAGGCCAACTATCCTGTGGAATTTATTTGCGCGCAAATTTCTTCTGAAATCGGCAACTTTGATAAGCTGCCTGGGTTTGTTGCTGAGGCAGATGCCATGGGATTGAAGGTGTTGCCGCCGGACGTGAATAATAGTCTAGACCGGTTCAGTTCACAAGAGGGCAATGTACGTTTTGGTCTTGCGGGCATCAAGAGCGTTGGGGCAGGGGCAGGGGAGGCAATCATGCGGGAGCGGCAAGCCAAAGGACCCTATATGGATCTTGCTGATTTTTGTTCGCGTGTGGACTCCTCAGCCGTGAATAAGCGCGTGCTTGAAGCCTTGATTAAATGTGGCGCCATGGACTGCTTTGGACTGCATCGTGCAAGGCTACACGCAAATATCGATATGGCCATGTCCCGTGCCCAGGAGAGTTTAAGCGAGAAGAGCAGCGGGCAGGGGAGTCTCTTTGACATGATGGACGCAACGGCAGCAGGTTCCGCCGATCGCTCGTTTCTTCCGGATTGTCCTGCGTGGGCAGAAAAAGAGTGTCTCGGCTATGAACGTGAGCTTTTAGGCGTCTACATGACAGGTCATCCCCTTACTCGCTTTAAACGGATTGTCCGTGATCTACAGACCTTTAGTTTGTCGAAGATCGACGACGCGCCTGACAATAAAGATATCCGCATTGCTGGGTTGTTACAATCGGTCTCACGCCGCATCAGCGCTAAGACAAAAGAGCCCTGGGCCATTACGGTATTAGATGACGGGGAGCGGACCATTGAAGCACTTGTCTTTTCGGATGTGTACAAGAAATTTGCAGATGTCTGCATTCCGGATGCACCTGTGCTGATCTGTGGTTCCTTGTCAAAGCGCGACGACCAGCCAAAGATTATTGTCCGCGAAATTTACCCGCTTCAGGAGGCAGCCCGTCACTTTAGTCAGCGCGTGATTGTTGGCCTGAAATCTGATGACCGTAAAGTCTTTGAGCGGATTCAGCACGTCCATCAGCTCGCGAAGGAGTTCCCTGGGACGGTTCCGTTGTTCATCTGTCTCATGTATCCGGAAAAGAAACGCGTTCTAATTGATACAAACAATTCCTGCTCGGTCGATCCATCTGGTGAGTTCTCAGATCGCGTTGAACAGGTGCTGGGACGCAACAGCATCAAGATCATCGCCAAGGACCAGATCTTTAAAGATCCCAGACCCGAACGTCGCTGGCAACCCCGCGAAGGGGCGTAGTGGTCAGTAGCAGTAGGCAGTTGGCAGCCGGCAGTACCAGTTGGCAGTGACAGTCAATAATCCATGGTTTAAGACTAGGAAACCCAATATCCTAGTCACGTCGCATAATATGTGTTATGGCAAGTTGCGATAAGCCTAACGATCCCACTGGCCTTGCGCCAGTGGTGAAGAAAGCTTTTCGCTTAAACGTTTGCCTCCACCGACACAAGGTCGGCGGGCGGCTAAAAGAATACTAGCCTAACGATCCCACTGGCCTTGCGCCAGTGGTGAAGAAAGCTTTTCGCTTAAACGTTTGCCTCCACCGACACAAGGTCGGCGGGCGGCTAAAAGAATACTAGTCCTACATCCGAGGTCGGCGGGCGGCAAAAAACCAAGAAACCTACATCCGAACGTTCATTTCAGCGATTTTAGCCAAAATCTTGGCCTCTTCCTCGTGATACATCTCTTGGATCATCTCATCGTTGAAGTTATAGACGCGTTCCTGGAAGGTACTGGTGGCAATCCGATTGAAGAGCCGCTGCTCAGCCTGGAGAACATCTTTACCATAGATGTGGAAGGAATCGGCTTGCCAGTTTAAGCGACCAAGCTTGACGGTCTTGCCGGTCCGTTTCTGGATCTCGTCGGCAATCACGTTTCGATTAAACATGGTGATGCCGAACATGTTCATGAAATTAGCACCCCAGGCGTCATTGCTTCTGAAACGGACATTGCAATTGAGCCATTGGACGCCCTGGTGATCCTCCAGGATGCGGTACCAGATGGATTGGAGGCAAGGCGGATCATAGCAGGTCAGATCCAGGCTCGGCATCCAGGTGATCATTTGCGCCTGGCGTGTGAAGGGCTGCTTGCAGAGCTTATCAATCACATACGCGACTTGATCGATCTGGAAAGGACCTGTCATGACACTGGTGCCATCTGGACGCTTCTCTTTCCATTGACCGTAATTCTGCATCCGTCCATGATAGGTATACTCCCAGCGCGTATCTTCCGGATCATTAATTGCCTTGATCCAAGAGTCCTTCTTACCTTCCAGTTCAAAGACATACTCGCGGAGGTCCGCGATACCGCCCGGAAAGGCTTTGTGAATCATCGGATCCGACATCGGATCATGAATAGTCATATTCATGGTTGCGTCAACGCTCAGAGGATCCCCCTCTTTATCGTATTGCGTGCGCATGCGAACGCCCTCCACATAGAGGGATGTCAGCGCTTTTTCAAACGTTTCTGCGATCGAGCGACCTTCAATGGTCAATACTGGAATGTTCATCATATTTATTGTTTCCTTTCAACTAACAGTAAGAGCGTACCGGGACGAATCCCGTAGAAATTACTTTGTGTCTCTTTGCCCATGATGTGACTCGCCTGGTCACCCATTGATGCAGAGATAATTAAGAGGTCAGGCTTGAAAGCAGGAGGAATCTCGTGAACGCTTGACCAATAACCAACAGCCTTAAACTTTCGCAGATAAAACGGTAAGGGCCAATAATCCGAGGGTGGCGAGACGATCGCGATCGGGACCTCATACATCCCCTGCCCTGCCTTCACTTGAGCAGACTTCTCGATCTCGGCGACAAGATTCATTGCATCCCTGCCTGTGTGGGCATAAACATATGGATTGCGAATATCCGCCGCATATTTAAAGCAGGCGTTATAGCTGCGTTTAGCATTCAGAAAAACACCACAACCACAGATGATGACAACAACTGCGAAACAGGCGAGACGGGGTGCGCGCTTCGGTAACCGTGTAGCGGTGATGGACGCGAGCCATTCAAAAATAGTTTCCACACCTCGCGCAATCAAAATCAGGTAACCAAATAAGAACGTCAAGATGCACCATGGGGTTTTATAGGGAATGCACGCGTAGAGGACTGTCAACACGACCGTATAGATCACAACAAAGAGCGTCCACCGCGCACGTATCAGTCTGGCACACACGGTTTGGTCTTCTTGCTTGAGCCGCAGGCATTCGACAATAGGCGAGATAATAGCAACAGCGAGTGGGACGAGGAACCAGAGATTGAGTTCACGCCAGACAGGTCCCCTGCCATAGTGCCAGCCGAAGAGAAATTTTAGATAAAAATCCCAGGGATGATGATGTTCTGGTACAGCCGTCGCCCGCGTCATATAGGTTTTGACAGTCAAGAAGAGCGCATCATAGACGCCTTTGGGATAGGTAAAAAAAGAGGAGTAAAAGAGAATAGCGACACCCCCTGCTACTCCGATCGCCACCCCAGCATCGCGCCAGCTCCACGACGCTCGAATGCGCTTAAATCCACAGCTCACGAGCAGTGCGACACACGCAGCGGCGAGGGAGAGAACGACGGTCTCCTTTGTTGCTAGCGCCAAGCCGGTAAAGACCCCCACCCCACCTGCGCAGACGAGTTTCAGACGTGATGACGTCGCACGCAGATAATGGATAGCCGAGAAGAGAATCCCCGTCAAAAAGGTGACAAGCATGGTCTCTTGGATAAAAAAACGACTGTAATAATTCATGGCTGGCGAGACGGCCACCAGCACCACTGCGAACCATGCGGTCGCGGGACTCTTGAAGAGGCCAGTTCCATCTTTTCGGTAACACCCAACGATCAGCAACAACGTCAACAGGCTAAAAACAACAGGGACAAGCCGGAAGTTAACCTCCGTGGTATCCGCGAAATGGGATGCTGTAAAACGGCAAAAGGGGTAAGCCGCATAATAGAGCACAGGGCCATGATGGTCAGCAGGATCATAGTGGTAGACCCCTTGCTCCAGTAGCTGACCCGCTCGAACTGCTTGATTTGCCTCATCCCCGTGCATGGGACGTTGATTCAGCTGTGCAACTCGAAACTGGAGGCACATAACAAGGAGCAGAACCCCTACACCCTTCATCACGGATGCGAGAGAAAATAATGAATGTCGTACTTCCCTAAACATGAGTGGACATTTTAACCTTCCCAGCCTCGTTACGCAAGCGTGTAATAGTTCGATTTTTCCAATCGGGCTCGGAAAAATCATGAGGCGCTGGCCAGAGACGGGCCACGCGTAAAAGCAAAAGTAATTATTGATTTTTGGCACATATTGTTTTAAACTGAAGCATATTGTTTTAAAGGAATTACATTATGATTCGACTCCCTTTGCTAATTGCGTGTCTTTCGGTATCCATTTCACTTCTTCCCCTCGTAGCGCAAGAGTCGCCCGTCGCAACCCCACAACCTGTGGCAACGACAGAGAGTCTCAACGACCTTCTCGCGTTACGGTCGCGTCTGATGATTGAAGCCCATAGGCTCGACTCAGAAATCAAGAAGATGGTCAGCGACAGCAAAGTGACCTCACCGGCCATCGATGCCTTACGCAAAAAAGTCGAGGACCTCCAACGCGAAATTATAAAGACCTTCACCCAGATTCGTGAAGAACTTGAAAACCTTCCTGAAGTTAAAGCGAAACGTGCAGCGATTGCTGAAAAAGAGAAGCAGATCGAAGCGTTGAATAAAAAAATTGATGAGCCGGTGCAAAAATAGGATGTGAAGGAGTATCCGATTATGGCGAAAGCAAAAGCTAAGATTGAAGTCCCTGTAAAGAAGGAGCGGCGTCCGCGTATTCTGATCGTCACCCCAGAGATCACCTATCTGCCGACAGGGATGGGCAATATGGCGAATAAGTTGACGGCGAAAGCAGGTGGCTTAGCAGACGTCTCCGCCTCGCTTGTGGCAGCCTTGTTTGACCGTGGCGCTGATGTTCACGTGGCGTTGCCGCACTATCGCCGTATGTTTCATGTTGATGTTGGACAGCTCATCAATGATGAATTGCGTGTGTACAAAAGCCGACTTCCTGATTCGCGCATTCACTTGGCAGAAGATCGTTGCTTCTATTACCGGGACACGGTTTACAGCAACTCACAAGAGGAGAACCCTAAACTCGCCTTGGCGTTCTCACGTGAGATTGTGAATAACATTATTCCCACTGTTCAACCCGACCTAATCCACTGTAATGACTGGATGACCGGACTCATTCCCGCGGCCGCACGTCGTATGGGCATTCCCTGTCTTTTTACGGTACACAATATTCACACGCATGATCTCTCGCTCTCGCGGATTGAAGATGCAGGCATTGATGCTGCTGAATTTTGGGGAAACTTATTTTTCAAGCGTCCTCCGCTCAATTACGAAGAATCCCGCAGCACAAACCTTGTTGACATGCAGACCAGCGGGGTCTTTGCCTCTCACTTTATTAACACCGTCAGTCCGACATTCCTTCAAGAGATTGTCAATGGCTGGCATGATTTCATCCCGGCTCAATTGCGCCAGGAGATTCGTAGTAAATACAAGGCCGGTTGTGCAGTTGGTATTCTGAATGCTCCAGATGATGCGGATAATCCAGAAACCGATCCGTTGATCAAGGTGAAATACAATGCGGAGAGCCATCGGGAGGCCAAGCGCGTCAACAAGCTCTCCTTCCAACGTAAGTTGGGTCTTGAAGAGAACCCCGATGCACCGATCTTCTTTTGGCCCTCTCGTCTGGATCCGACACAGAAGGGCCCGCAGTTGCTCACGCATATCCTCTTCCGTTTTCTTTCACGTTACTGGAAGGAGAAGGCGCAGATCGCTGTGGTCGCAAACGGCGCCTTTCAAAAACCCTTCTACGACATTCTCAAGCAACATGAACTCTATGGCCGTTTAGCCATCTGTGATTTCAACCAAAACCTCTCTAAGCTCGGTTTTGCAGCCTCTGACTTTACGTTAGTGCCCTCCCTCTTTGAGCCGTGTGGTCTCCCCCAGATGGTTGGTCAACTCTATGGTTCGCTACCGATCGTACACGACACGGGCGGACTCCACGACACCGTGGAACATCTGGACGTTGATAATAACAAGGGAAATGGCTTCTCCTTTAAGATCTATGATAGCCGTGGGCTCGATTGGGCCATGGATCAAGCCATGGCGTTCTATAAGCGTCCAGCTGATGAGCGCGAAGTGCAGATCAAACGTATCATGGAGAGCGGCAAAAAGCGCTACACGCATGATGTCTGTGCACAAGCCTACATCAACATCTATGAAAAGATGTTGGATCGTCCGCTCGTCAGAGCGGTTGAGGAACATGCCGAAAAGGAAATTACCGTTTAAAAAGCAAAACGTTTCAGGAACGATACCATGTCTACACAAGCGACACGCGCCCGTCTCTTAGAAGATCCTTATCTTGAACCGTACCGTGCAATTATTGAACGGCGGGCTTTAAGTGCGTCGAAGCGTGCAAAGGATCTTGCTCAGAATCCCGGCACCTTAGCCGAGTTTGCCTGCGCACATGAATATTATGGCTTGCATAAGACTGCGGATGGTTGGATTTTCCGTGAATGGGCGCCTCATGCGACGGCTATTTGGCTGGTGGGCGATTTCTCGGGATGGATCAAGGATGATCGGTTCCTGCTCTACCGAATTGGGAATACAGGCCAATGGGAGATACGCCTTCCGCTCAAAACGATTAGCCACGGCCAACACTATCGGCTCGAGATGGCATGGGAGGGTGGGTGTGGCGAGCGTATTCCTGCGTATGCGCGACGCGTGGTTCAGAATCCAGAGACCCATCTCTTTGCGGCACAAGTCTGGGATCCGCCTGTACCCTATGTTTGGCAATTTCCATCTTTTGTTGTTCCCCAACGGACACCGCTCATTTACGAAGCCCATATTGGCATGGCACAGGAAAAAGAGGGCGTAGGGACCTACGATGAGTTTCGCAAAGTGATACTCCCTCGTATTGTCAAGGCGGGTTACAATACGATTCAGTTGATGGCGATCATGGAGCACCCCTACTATGGTTCCTTCGGTTATCATGTCTCAAGCTTCTTTGCCGCCTCCTCTCGCTTTGGAACACCTGAAGAGCTGAAAGCACTTATTGACGCTGCCCATGGTTTGGGGCTCTCGGTGATCATGGATATTGTTCACTCCCATTCGGTGAAGAATGAGCGTGATGGCTTATCCTTGTTTGACGGGACCCCTCACCAATATTTCCATTCTGGACTTCGGGGCTGGCATGAGGCTTGGGATTCACGTTGTTTTGATTACAACAAGATTGATGTCATTCATTTCCTCTTATCCAACTGCCGTTATTGGCTGGATGAATATCATTTTGACGGATATCGTTTTGATGGCATCACCAGTATGCTCTATCTCCATCATGGTCTCGGCGTCGACTTCATGGATTACAGCCAATACTTTGATGCAACGGTTGACGAGCACGCATGGAACTACTGCAACCTCGCCAATCGGGTCATTCATGAGATCCGTCCCGATGCCATCACGATTGCAGAGGATGTCAGCGGGATGCCAGGGCTAGCCGCCCCGATCGAAGACTTAGGTGCAGGGTTTAATTATCGCATGTCCATGGGCGTTCCTGAGTGCTGGTTCCGTCTCGTGAGAGATGTTCGCGATGAAGAATGGAACGTGGGCTATCTCTGGCACGAGTTGACCAACTCCCGAGCAGATGAGCAGACCGTCAATTATGTTGAGAGCCATGATCAAGCGCTCGTGGGCGGCAAAACCTTCTTCTTCCAACTGGTCGATTCAGATATTTATACAGCCATGGCGCGTTCCCATCAGAACGTCAGAACTGAACGCGGAATCGCGATACACAAGCTGGCGCGCCTGGCCACGCTCGGTACAGCCGGCCAAGCCTATTTGAATTTCATGGGCAATGAATTCGGACATCCCGAGTGGATTGATTTTCCACGGGAAGGGAATAATCATTCGTACCACTATGCACGTCGGCTCTGGTCCCTTCGTGACAATCCTGATTTGCTCTATTGGTGCCTAGCGGAATTTGACGAGAGTATGCTACGCTTGATCAACAAGACAGGTGCGTTGGAGCAGACGCGCGCGCGCCGCCTCTTCACATCCGACGCAGACAAGATCATTGCCTTTGAACGGGGCGAACTGATCTTTATCTTCAACTTCCACAGCACACACTCCGTCACGGATTATTCGATATTGGTCCCACCCGGAAAACCCTACACCGTGGCGCTGGATACAGATGAGGAGCATTTCGGAGGACAGAACCGTATTTCACAGGATCAAGTTTTCAATCTGATCTCCGAGATGCGTGGCAACGAAATGGTCGCGACCATCAAGATCTACCTTCCCTGTCGCACTGCAATGGTGCTGAAGCGGGTTGAGGGGTAAGTAGCAGTTGGCAGTCGGCAGTGGCAGTAGGCAGTTGTCCCCTGGGAACGCGGACACTCTTGTCCGCCAGAGCAAGTTGTTAGTCCATGGATAAAAAATAGGGATAGAGGTTAATCAAAAGTCTTGGGTTTGACTCCTGCTGGTAAGATAGATTGGCGGACAGGAGTGTCCGCGGTCCCAGGACTGACAGACAGACCTATTTCTTCTCTGCTTTTTCTTCGAATGTGTGTCGTAATTGCGACAGCTGATATTCTCTAAAGATGTCGCGACAGAGCAGGAAGATCATCAGCGAAATCAAGATGGAGGCAAATATTGTCACCAGGGTTGAGACCACTTTGGGATGAGGTTTGCGACGTGTGATGATCTCATAGGCTGCAAACATCACATGACCACCATCCAAGACTGGCAACGGCAAGAGGTTTAAGATTGCGAGGTTGATGCAGATCATGCGCAGGAAGCCAAGCGCATCCATCATTCCTCCCTTCACCGTCTGATAAAGATGGATGACAATCATCGCAGGTCCGCCCAAACTATTTGCAACGGCGGCACGTTCGCCCTTCTGCTTGGGACTCACCAATGCGCGCAGGACACGAAAGACCGAGAGCGCATCCCACTTCAACTGGTCAACAGGACTCCGGTACATCATCCACGGTTTTGCATCATCCTCTGTGAACCGGATTCCGAGAAGGGGTCGTTTTTCCTCCCCATCGAATTGTGGCGTCAGCCGGAAAGTCATGAGTTCCTTGCCACGACGTACACCAATATCAACATCCGCAAGGCCATTCTTTTTAATCAGTTCCCTGAAGTGTGAAGCTCCCCATGCAGGCACACCCGCAACCGAAAGCAACTGGTCTCCAGACTGCAAGCCTGCCTTTTCAGCAGGAAATCCTGGCATCAAACCTCCGACCATCGAGGGAGATTCCGAGTAGACACCCTCCAGCATCTGGATACCCATGACTTCATGCTTGGCAAAAGGGATGTCCATCGTGAGCGTCTTTCCTGCCCGCTCGATCGTGAAGGTGGCTTTGCCGGCGTTTCCCGAAAGAACATTCTCCACCATCATCTCCATCCAGGTATCCACCTTCTCGCCATTCACGGCGACAATGCGATCCGCTGGTCGCAAGCCAGCCTCCCATGCCGCTGTCTTTTCAAGAACCACGCCGACACGTGTATCCACGATACGAATACGAGCGGACGGCGCCCAGGAGATGATCACAGCCAGAAGGATGGCCAGGATAAAGTTTCCGAATGGCCCTGCTATGGCAACAACAATGCGCTTCCAGGGAGCAATATCAGGCAGGACGCGTTCTTGCTGCGGAGGTTCTTCTGATTTCGTCTCCGCTTTCTCCCCCTGCTCGCCTTGGATCTTTTCCATCCCGGAGGGATCAAGCTGCGGGAGTGCGACATAGCCGCCAAAGGGGATACTTCCGAGCTTATACTCCACACCATTGATCGTTCTTTTCCAGATCGCAGGTCCGAAGCCAATCGCGAAGGCGTCGATTTGAAGGCCAAACCACTTTGCCGCCAGAAAATGCCCCAGCTCGTGAATAAATATTGCCAAGCTGAAGAGCAGCGCAACAGCAATGCCGGCCAACACTTTCAATCCAATTGCTTCAATCATACACTAATCTCCATTGCGCGGCGTCTCGCCCACGCATCCGTCTCCATGATCGTTTCCAAATCCGAACAGGTTTGGACAGTATGGCTCGCCATGACCGCCTCGATTGTCCGCCAAATTCCAGCAAAGGGAAGTCGTCCCTCTAAGAATGCCTTGACCGCCACCTCATCTGCTGCATTCACAACAGCTGGCATTGTGCCCCCGATCACCGCTGCTTCTCGAATCAAGCGCAGACAGGGGAAGCGATTCACGTCCGGCGGCGCAAAGGTCAGTTTACCCAGTTGCATCAGATCGAGAATGGGCATTTCAACCGCACGCCGCTCGGGCCAAGTGAGTGCATATTGGATGGCAAAACGCATATCCGGCACGGAGAGTTGCGCAAGGGTTGCGCCATCTACAAAGGTAACCATGGAGTGAACAATGCTTTCCGGATGGACAATCACTTCGACACGGTTAACCGGGACATCAAAGAGCCACCGGGCTTCGAGAATTTCGAGCCCTTTATTCATCATCGTCGCTGAATCAATTGTAACTTTAGGTCCCATGGACCAACGGGGATGTTTCAATGCCATGGCCGGGGTCACGCGTTCAAAATCAATGTCGGGCTGCTGGGCAAAGGGTCCGCCCGAGGCTGTCAGCACCAACTTGGAAATTTGGGTCTCTGCTGCCTTCATTCCATCTTGGGTACGGCGTACGCAAGCAACACTGCGGGTGGAAGACTGCAAACATTGAAAGAGTGCGCTATGTTCACTGTCAATTGGGAGCAGGCGAACATTCGCCTCTTGGCGCTTTCGCATCACAAGCTCCCCGGCAGAAACGAGAACCTCCTTGGTTGCCAAGGCTACATCATGGCCAGCTTTCATCGCGGCTAAGACCGGCTTCAAACCTGCCAACCCGACCACAGCACAGACCACGCAATCCGCCTCTGGCAACGCTGCGAGCGCTTCAACGCCTTGTTTGCCAGCCCAGACCTGAATACCATGAGGCCGCGCCAAAGTCTGCGCCTCCACAGCTGCCACTTCGTCTTCAACGGCGACATGCTTCACATTAAATTGCAAGGCTTGGTCAATGAGACGTGTCACTTTGCGTTGCGTCGCAAGACCGACAATCCTGATGTCCTGAGGCAACGCCTCTGCGATTCGCAGAGCATTCTCTCCGATTGATCCAGTGCTTCCCAGTATGACAACAGACTTCATGGCAGGAATTGGAGAAAGAGATAAAAGAGGACGGGGGTAAAGATGAGGCTATCAAAGGTATCGAGTAATCCGCCGATACCCTGGAAGATACCTCCGGAGTCTTTCATCTCCGCACTGCGTTTAAACATGGATTCAATCAGATCACCGAGCACACCCCCGAGACCGATCAACACCCCCATGCCTGCTGCTGCCACGTAATGGAGGGGAACGACGACACTTGGATCAGGACGAACGAACCAGAAGAACACAAGGCTGAAGAGTGCCGAGAAGAGGAGTCCACCGATCAAACCCTCCCATGATTTGTTGGGAGATATCCGGGGAAACATTTTATGCTTTCCGAAGGGGATTCCGATGGCATACCCCCCCACATCGGTCGCCTTGGTCACCATCACCACATAGAGGACAAGAATAAACCCCTCCTTGCAGACAGTGAACGGTTGCGGATCACACGTTTGCGCAATCCGTAAGAAGAAGGAGAGCATAAAGGGAATGTAAATAAAACTGAGTACGGCAAAGGCTGCACTCTCAAGAGGCTTCTCAACTTTGGGATCAAAGAGGAGCCGTACAAACAAGAGAAAAATAATCAGTGCCGCAGCCAGGTAGGAATTATCAGGGAAGGCAAAACAATTTAACAGATAGACAAAGGCCGCAACAGCACCACTCTTACGACACGTGTCAATCCCACGGGCCTCAATCATCTTTGCAAATTCAAAGTGACAGATGAGAATCGCAAGGGCAAAGGCTCCAAAGGCAAGCCATGATTGCTGTGAGATGATCACAACAAACCAGAAGAGCGAGAGGACAACACCCGTTATTACACGTCTTACGACTGGACTCATACAAAGTCCTCCTTTTTTACACCGCCATAACGTCTCTCTCTCGCTGCATACGCTTCAAGAGCCGTCTTAAAATCTGCCTCGCCAAAATCTGGCCATAAGACAGGTGTGAAATAAAACTCGCTGTAGGCACATTGCCACAACAAAAAGTTACTCAACCGAAACTCACCGCTCGTCCGAATGATCAGGTCCGGATCCGGCACATCCGGCGCATCTAAGCTGGTGGCGATCAGAGCTTCGTCAATGGCCTCAGGTTCGCAGCTTCCTGAACGAACAGCCGAGGCGATTTTACGGACTGCCCGTACCAGCTCATTACGACCACTGTAACTGAGGGCAATAATCACCTGCTGTTCAAAGTGCTGCGTGCTCTGCTCGACACGAGCAAGTTCTTTTTGCAAGCTTAGGGATAAGTCCGCGCGATTACCAATGACGCGCAACCTAACCTGCTTCTCAATCAATTCAGCTTCATATTTGGAGATGAAAACAGTGAGAAGTTGCATCAACCCTGCAACCTCCTCAGGTGGCCGTGACCAATTTTCTGTACTGAACGCATAGAGGGTCAAGTACCGCACTCCCGCCTTCCGACAATACCCCATAACCTGTCTGACTGTTTCCGAGCCAGCCTCATGCCCTGCAAGACGTGGCTTCCCCTGCTGCCGTGCCCAACGTCCGTTGCCATCCATAATCATGGCAATGTGCTGAGGCACTCTGTTCGTCACGTCACGCATAGTGAGTCGATTCGTTAGATCCCCAATCGCAGGGTTGTCTCACGCGCAGGACCCACGGAGAGAATGCCCAGACGGGCGGCGCCACTCAAGGCAACCAGACGTTCCACATAAGCACGTGCCTTTAAGGGAAGCTCTTCATAGCGGGTTGTCTTGCTTGTATCTGTCATCCAACCTGGCATCTCTTCATAAACAGGGGTGCAACGTTCAAGCGCACTCAAGTCAGCAGGGAAGGTCTCATAGATGTGCCCATCATCCCGGCGGTAGGCTACACAGATCTTGAGTGTCGGCTGCTCGTCCAACACGTCCAGTTTGGTCATCGCCCAGAAGTCAACACCATTCACCATGGCGGAATAGCGCGCAACAACAGCATCATACCAGCCGCACCGACGCGGACGTCCAGTTGTGGCACCAAATTCGCCGCCTTTTTGACGGAGATGTTCGCCTGTGGCATCCGCCAGTTCGGTGGGGAAGGGTCCACTACCAACACGCGTGGTATAGCACTTGATCACGCCCACGACGCGATCAATCCGGCGTGGTGAGAGACCCGAGCCTGTGCAAGCGCCACCTGCCGTCGGATTGGAGGAGGTCACAAAGGGATAAGTTCCAAAGTCAATATCAAGCATAGTCCCCTGCGCGCCTTCGAGCAGAATGCTTTTGCCAGCGCGGTCAGCAGCGTTAATAAAGACAACCGTATCCGTGATGTAGGGTTTCAAAATATCGGCCAGCTTGGCATAGTCCTTCAGCAAGGTATCGATATCCAGCAACTCCGCGCCCCATTTGGAGAGACGGAGATTTGTCGAGACACACATCTCACTCACACGATCCAAAAAATCAGGACGCAGAAGATCGCCGACGCGAAAACCACTACGTCCCATTTTGGCACTGTAGGCTGGACCAATTCCGCGACCCGTGGTGCCAATCTTCTTATCGTGCGACCGATGTGCTTCATCCGCTTTATCCAGTGCGCGATGCCATTGCATGACCATGTGTGTGCGATCACTGATGAAGAGGCGTCCGTCTGGCTCAATTCCATAACCCCGTAACATGTCGATCTCTTTCAGTAGATCAAAAGGATCCATGACGACGCCATTCCCGATAACACATTGTTTACCCGGATGCAGGATGCCAGAAGGGATCAGGTGGAGAACATATTTTTTTCCTTCGGCGATGACCGTGTGGCCGGCGTTGCTTCCTCCTTGGTAACGGACAATGACATCCGCTTGCGAGGTCAGAACATCAATAACCTTTCCCTTCCCCTCATCTCCCCACTGGGCACCCATCAAGATGGTGTTTGGCATACGTACGATTCTCCTCTATTAACGGTCATAAAGACCCAATTTCGTAAAGTTGGAAGTATAGCTAAAAACCACGCGCGGAGCAATCAGCAATTGCTGGCATTTTCCTCTATTTTAGGGTCGGCTCAACCTCTTTTCCTTGCAACTGCTGCTTGCCACCTTCCGGGTCGTAGACGCCATAGAACTGGCAGACTGAATCCAGCCAGAGGATGATGCGTTCCATCTCTTCCGCGGTTAGCTTCACGCCCTTGTGTCCCTGCCTGAGCATGGGATAGAGCTTGGAAGCGCGTGCGCCGAACTGACCCGGGAAGGTCCGATAGAACTTTGGGGATTCAAAATTGTGGCCAGCGCCGTAAGAGACAAAACCATATTTTTCTGCAAGATTCAGGTAGGATCTAAAATAGGTTCCCACGATCTCGCCATCCAGGCGCGGGGGCAGCTTGTCCCCGGGCTTTGCTTTATTAATCGACTCCGCATGGCAGGCCACGCAATTTTTATCCAGCACGGGCTGGACCAGCCTCGGATAACTGAAGGGGCGCGAACCCTCCGGTCCTGGCTTGGGGAGGGACACGGGCCGCTTCATCGCCAGAGGGGTCACAACCAGTCCCTCGGGCGCGTTGCCCTTGGGTTCATGGCACCCTTGGCAGGAGAGCTGCTCACCAGGCACCAGCGCGGTTGAGGATCGCATGGATTGGACAGCAGCCCCCTGCTCATCAAGGGCCTGGAAGTAAATCTCATACCCTGTGGGAACCTTAAAGTAGGCACTGCCATCAGCCTCGACCGGCACGGTCCCGACCAAGCTGCGCGTTAAGTTGACCGAGTCAAAGCCCTCCTTGATCTGGATGCCAGTAAGATGCGCCAAGTCTGCGGTCCCGACAGAAGCAGGGTAAATTTGCCAAATACGGATCGCGGTAATCTTTTTCCCATCTTCCGGCCACGGCAAAAGGCTCTTATAGACATCCGCAATGGTGACCGTCCCCTCACCTCTCGCCTCCGACTGCCAATCGCAGGGTTTGCGCTTTGAAGCCGGGACAGCCGCAATGCGCTGTTCGGGAATAATAGGCGGACGCTTCACAGCCCGCAGGGGCATGGGACTGACGCAGGCGATGTCGGGATCACGATAGATCAGCTCCTTGTTGCCAAACTTGTCGATGAGATAGAGTCCGAAGGTTAAGGGCTTGTCCTTTCGGCACGCTTCTGTTGGTTCATACGCGGCGAGGTAATAGGAGTCACTGAGCGGCCATGCCGTGCCATAACTCAGGGTCCCGCGCTGAGTCTCAGGAAAGGCGACATCGGGTGTTAACCGCTTGACAGGCGCCATGGCATCGTCATCTGCCACGCGCGGATCGATCACGAGCAATGAGCCGAACGCCTGTCCATGATGGGGTGCGCCAGTTGTGACAAAACAGTGGGACTCTGGAATGGCCCGCGTGTCGATCTCCAGATCGGCGCGCTGATAACGGTACGAATAGTTGCCGTGTATGGGCCGCGGATTACGCCCGTCCGGCGTTGTGATCCAGGGATGATGTGCCGTGCACCCATGGCGGTCCACATAGTCCCAACGCGTCCAGAGCAACATGCCGTTGTGCGTGATCGCAGGGGACCATTCATTTGTCTCATGCAAGCTGAGGCAACGGATATCCGTACCATCATCAGCCATGTCAAACAACGTGAAGTTCGGACACTGGCGACCGCATCGCAGATAGCCGCCTCGGCGTTCCGAGATAAAGGCAATGCGTCCTGCGGGTGTAAAACAGGGTGAAAAGTCATTAAAGGTTCCGTCCGTGATCTGCTTTAGATCCGAACCATCTGCATTGACCGTGAAAATATGATAACAGAAGCCCTTGTCCCAATGTCCGTTATTCGCATGATCGAGATGCGAAATGTGACGACGGCTTCCCTTGCCCTCCACATAGGCAAAGGCGAGTTTCTTTCCATCATAGGAAATTGCAGGGGAGAGAAGCGATCCGCCATCCTTGCCCAGTTCCTGTCGAGAGCCGATCTTCAGAGGGGCCCCTGCTAACACATCCCGCAATGCGGCCGATTCACCAAAGGGCTCGGAGAGAACAAATAAGCCACCGCCTGTCCGTTGTTGTTGTCCATAATACTGGTCGCAGCAGTGCGGCATGATCTGTGATAAATCGCGTTTGATGAAGAGGAGCTCTTTAAAATTGAGCAACGGATTGGCAAAAGCAATTTTGCGACGCAACAGGAGCGCCTCGTCAAACAAGAGACGACGTTGGCTCTCCGAGGCATTCTCCGTCCGTTTTACAAGCGCTTCGAGTTCTTGGGTCTCGGTCTTCAGTGCAGGAGGATTCTCCATCGCCTTCAGATCATTCAATAAGGCCCGGGTCCGACGCAAAACGATGGCAAGCGGATCTTTATCCGCCGCCGTGACTAAGGCATCACGACAAAAGGTTTGCGGTGCAACCTTTGTGAAACGGTTAACCATTTTCAGGTCATGCGTCAAAATCTCCCACTGACGCTGGGCTTCACCCTCCGGATAACGCTTGCCAGGCGCAGCCGGTTCCAGCCAAGTGTTCCCCAGTGCGATCGATGAACTCAGCAGAAATGTCCCCAGCACATATTTTAAATAAGAATGAACCATAAATACTCCCCCATGCATTTTTGACAGTATAATACTATTTAGCGTTGCTATTCAAGGCGGAACTTCCGTGAAAGCGTACCTTAGAAAAGCGCAATTTTTGTTTTTTTGAGATTGACTAACGCGATCATCGCTTTCATAATATAAATATTACAAAGTGTATTGCAAACACATACGTAAGAATTCACCTGATGTTGGTGGTGCTAAGTCTGCAAATAAAGCGAGCCTCATGACTAAAAAAAAGACCCCGAGTGTTGAAAAATTAGACCTTGGCGGGAGCTCTGGAGTTGGAGTTACTGTCGTGGGTATCGGCGCGTCTGCTGGGGGACTCGCCGCGTTCGAGGCGTTTTTTTCTGGGATGCCTGCTGACACGAATACAGGTATGGCCTTTGTGCTGATTCAACATCTGGCTCCAGATCATACGAGTATCCTCACTGAATTGATGAGACGCTATACCCGTATGCAGGTTTTTGAGGTCGAGGATGGGATGACCGTTCAGCCCGACTGCGTCTATATTATCCCGCCCAACCGCGACATGGCGTTTATCAATGGAGCGCTGACGTTGTTGGAACCTTCCATGCCGCGCGGTCAGCGGATGCCGATTGACTTCTTCTTCCAGTCGCTGGCTCAAGACCTGCACGAGCGGGCGATTGGTATTGTGCTGTCCGGAACTGGTAGCGACGGCACTTTGGGTGTGCGGGCCATCAAGGGTGAGGGCGGCATGGTCATGGTCCAAAAGATTGGATCTGCAGAATACGACGGGATGCCGTCCAACGCGATGGCTACTGGGCTGGTAGACTTTGAGCTTCTGCCCAAAGAAATGCCAGCCAAAATTGTAGCGTATGCAACGCATGCCTTTGGCAACGCCTATCGGATCGCTTCCGCTACGGAATCCCTGCCTGAGGCCGCAATGAAAAAGATCTTTGTCCTGTTGCGTACGCAAATGGGTCACGATTTTTCCCAATACAAACCGAACACCATCCATCGGCGCATTGAACGGCGAATGGCCATCAACCAGATCGAACGGATCGACGGCTATGTCACGTTTCTACAACGTGAGCCAGCCGAGGTGCAGGAACTCTTCCGTGACCTGCTGATCGGCGTGACTAGTTTTTTCCGCGACCCTGATGCTTTCAAGGTGTTGAAGGAAAAGGCGATCCCTAAAATTTTTGCAAACAAGCACGAGGGGGACGCTATCCGTGTCTGGTCGTCGGGCTGTTCAACCGGCGAGGAGGCCTATTCCCTTGCCATGCTGCTGGCGGAGGGCATGGAGGATCGAAAAAAAGGTTTTGCGATTCAGGTGTTTGCCACGGATATTGACAGCCAGGCGCTTGCCGTTGCCCGCGCCGGGATCTATCCGGCCAGCATCGCCACCGACGTCTCCCCCGAACGGCTGGCACGCTTTTTTACGCTTGAACCCGGCGGCGAACACTACCGCATCCATAAAGGCATTCGTGATATGATAATCTTTTCCGAGCAGGACGTGATCAAAAATCCGCCGTTCTCAAAACTGGACCTGATCAGTTGTCGAAATGTCATGATTTATATGGGAGTCTCCCTGCAGAAGAAGCTCATTCCTCTCTTTCACTATGCGCTGAATCCGGGCGGTACGCTCTTCCTGGGCACCGCTGAAACCACGGGCGATTTCAGCGGTCTCTTTTCCGCGTTGGATAATAAGCAGAAGCTCTATCAGCGCAAAGAAGATTATATGGGTACGCAGCGCGCGGCCATTGACCATTTTGTTCCGCTGATGTCAGCGGTGGACGCGGTGCTTCCTTCGCGCGCTCCCGGAAAGCAGGTCTTCGCAGAGAAACTGTCGCTGCGCGAGCTAACCGAACAGGCGCTCTTGCAACAGGTTATTGCCGCAGGCGTACTGGTTGACGGGCAGGGCGACATTCTTTACCTCCATGGCCGCACGGGCATGTTTCTGGAACCGGCCCCCGGCGCGGCCGGTATCAACAATATCTTAAAAATGGCCCGGGAAGGCTTGAAGAACGCGCTGGCAGGGGCACTGCACAAAGCCGCCGGCATCAAAGAGACGGTGTCTCATCCGAGGCTGAGCGTCAAGACGAACGGACACTTCACCACGGTCAACCTGACCGTCCGTCCAGTGACGACCTGCGCGGGCGTGTCGACGGAGTCGCCGTTCTTCCTGGTGATTCTTGAGGAAGTGCCGTTGTCGGACAAGTATGACAGGTCGGACAGGCTTGACACGTCTGGGACGACCGATACTCGTATTGAGGCGCTCAAGCAGGAATTGCGCAACAAGGAAGAGTATCTCCAGAGTACTAATGAGAAATTACAAAGTTCGAACGAAGAACTTAAATCAGCTAACGAGGAATTACAGGCGGTTAACGAGGAGATGCAATCCACCAATGAGGAGTTGGAAACGTCTAAGGAGGAACTGCAATCTGTTAACGAAGAACTGACAACAGTCAACACTGAATTGCAAACTAAGATGCTGGATCTGACGCGGGCCAATAACGACATGAATAATCTGTTGTCGGGTACCGGAATTGCGACGATCTTTCTGGACCATCAACTGCGCATTCTGCGGTTTACGCCTACCGCCAACGAGATCATCAACCTGATCCCGACTGATGCAGGGCGGCCGGTGGCGCACATTGTTTCCAATCTCGTCGGCTACGACCGTCTGGTTGCGGATGCACAGGCGGTTCTGGATACGTTGATTCCCAAAGAGGTGGAGGTTCAGACCAAGGCAGGCAGGTGGTTCTCCCTGCATATTCAGCCCTACCGTACAATCGCCAATGTGATTGAGGGCGCTGTGATGACCTTTGTGGATATCACCGAGGTTGTGCGAACGCGAGAGGCGCTCGCCCGCACGACTGTAGATATCTCCGAGCTCAAGGAGTTGGTGACAGAGAAAGAAAAAAGAGCCGCCGAGCTGATCATCGCGAACAAGGAACTCGCCTTCCAAAACGAGGAAAAAGAAAAACGTGCACAGGAGGCGGTGCAAATGGCCGCCGAACTACGCCGACTAAAAGGTAAGTAACAATTTCTTTCATGGAGAGGAATAATGGAATGTTGGAATACTGGAATAGTGTAAGAAGCCATGGAGGGCCACGCTCTGTCGGGGCCGCTTCCTGCGGCGGACGTGACGGAGCACGTCCCTCCATCCCCATCATTCCAATATTCCCTCATTCCAACATTCCAGTTTAGGTTTTAGGTAAGGAGCAACTATGAGCACTACCAACACCCCATTAACGCCTTCAGACACGGCTTCCAAGTCAGACATTCGCCAGCAGGCTGAAAAACAAGTAGCCTTGTATCCAGAACACAATATCTGTCTCTCGCTCAAAGAAACACGACTGGTGATTCACGAACTGCGTGTCCACCAAATTCAGCTGGAGATGCAAAACGAAGAGTTACGCCGGGTGCAGGCGGAACTGGACGCGACTCGACTGCGCTATTTTGACCTCTACGATCTCGCACCTGTGGGGTATGTCACGCTCAATGAGACAAATATGCTCCTCGAGGCCAACCTCACCGCCTCAACCCTGCTGGGGGTGCTTCGCAACACGATACTCAGCTATCCCATTTCGAAATTCATTCTCAAGGACGATCAAGACACCTACTACCGATTTCATAAAAAACTCATTGAGACTGGGCAACCGCAATCGTGCGAGCTGTGGATGGTCAAGAGCGATGGCTCAACGATCTGGGTTCATCTTTCAGCAACCCTTGCCAAAAACTCAGCAAATGAACTAGTCTGCCGACTGG